>JAQGOC010000255.1 GCA_028293805.1 Gammaproteobacteria bacterium | reverse complement strand
CCTGCGATGCCCGTGTCCGAGGCGGTACCCAGCGTCGTGGCAAGACCAAACGCCTGCGTCTCCCGGTCAAATTCGCCCAGCAGCACTCCTGCCTGTGCGCTGGCCGTCTTGCGAACGGGGTCTACCCGTATCCCTTTCAGCGGCGACAAATCGATCATCAGGCCGCCATCGCAGGACGATTGTCCGGAGATGCTGTGACCTCCACTGTGGACGGCGGTAAGAAGTTCATGTGAGCGCGCGAAATTGACGGCTTGAATGACATCCGCCGCGCCGGCGCAACGGGCGATAAGCGCAGGGTGGCGATCGAACGCACCATTCCAGAGCCTCCGCACCTGGTCGTAGCCCTCATCCCCCGCAAGGAGCAGCCGGCCCCGCAGACTCGCGCGAAAGTCTTTGACGTCTGACTGTGAAAGAGAGATTGCCTGGCCCGACAGAGTGATCGCGGCGAGCGGACTTGGGGTCGCCTCGCTACCCCCGGCGTCAGCCCATACTCGGCAGTCGGGAAGAATGGTGCCAGCTGCTGCCGCGAGCGCGGAGCCGATAAAACGTCTTCTGCCGGGGAGTGTGCCCGGGACAGAACGGGGGCGCGCTTTGACAGTGTTCATCGATTCTCCCCTTCGCTGCCGATGGATCGACCGCGCCGCGCATAACCGTTGCGGGCAATCCCCATTTTCTAAAGATCGGCGTGGCCGAACGGCACAGCATCCGATTCAATTGAATATATCAGACCGCCCGGCCCGAGCCGCAGAGCTCGTGGCCCAGCGAGCCGGCAATCCGCGGCAGTCGAACAAGGCCTCGGTGGCAGCAACGGCGATGCCGGCTACGGCATCGCTGTGGACTCTGACAGCAATGCGTAGGTGAGCGGCTATACCAGCTCCGCTGATTTCCCGACCACCGCGCACGCATCTCAGACGCAATTCGCAACGGGAACCGCCGCGAGCGCCTTCATCGCTAAGATTGCGTTCGGCAATTCCGGCTGTCGTTAGTGCAACGCGTCACTGGCCGGTGGGGCGCTGCCGCGCCCCCACCGGTGCTTTTCGTCCAACGAGCGCCCGCCGCCGCCCGTCGTCCGAACTGCGCTAAACTCGCCCGAGCGGATACTCAATATGGTCGGGGGACGGGAATGAGAATCTGGCGGGATATCATCAGTCGGGGCGCCTGGCTGGGCATCATGCAGCGCTTCAAAAAAGGTGACGTCGACAACGACAACAATGCGTTTACGACCTCCAAGGCAGCGCCGGTTGGCAAAGTCGCCCAACTCCGTGGCGTCTTCGACCGCAGCCTGTCCAGCCGTTCCACGGCGCTCGAGACGCTGACGAACAAGATCGAGTCGTACCACGACATAGCGAAGGGCGAGTATCGGAACATCGACGCGCGAATCGCTGCGTTACGGGGGATTTCGGCGTTTGCGAACGACTTCATCAAGACCTTCGGCGTGGATATGCAGTCCGCCGCGACGCGTTACGGAGAATCCAAAGCCCGTGACCCTAGCCTCGGCAACGCCTACAAGAGCTCCAATCCCAGAGACAACACCCTCGACCGGCATATCCTGACACTGGCGCGGCGCTCCCTGCGCAAGGCAGGCTACCTGCAGATGCTTAAAAACTATTACGCCCTGGGCGGGGCCGGTTACGCGTACCGCTCGCCCCAGGCATTGCTGGGGCTCATCCGTGCGCCCAAGGAGAGCAACAACGAGTTCGTCGGACTGGAGCCTGGTTTGCGGCTCGAGCAGCTGGATCCGGTGCACCGGAGCAACTACGAGGTGATGAACGACGGCGCCTGCGGTCGTGCGTTTCAGCTATGGGCGGCCGACGCCCGGCAGGACAAGCCCTTCTTCATGTGGCTGGAAACCAGTCTCGTATGTCTGGAAGACAACAAATACGAAGCGGATGCCCAGAGCGTCCCGTACAACCGTCTGGACAACAAGACCGGCGCCGGCGGTAACGGCCAGAAGATCCTGTTCTTTCCCGCTCCCATGCAGGCGCTGGACCTGGATCATCTGGATGCCGCGCCACAGTTATGTTCTACGGCGGGTTACTCCTGTGACCCACCCAAGGATCCAACTGGAAACGGCGGCGCGGGGGTGGCGGCTTATGTCTGGTCGCAAGAGAGCGAGTTGTTCATTGCTGAGCATCGCGGCGGCGTGTTTCACCACTCGAGTTTCTTATCCGGCCAGCGGGTGCGTTGCGCGGGCATGATCAGGATCGACAACGGGCGGGTGAGTGCCATCAGCAACAACTCCGGACACTATAAGCCGCGCAAGCAGCAGATGGTGAACATGCTGCGCTTTCTCGCCGGCGCAGGCGCCTTCACGCCTGGCGCGCAAGTCGAGGTGTTTCTGGGCGCACATCAGACGTTCAACGGTACTCCGGCAGCGTTTCTGTCCGCACATGGCTAGCCCGGCTCACCGCTCGTGGTAAAGCGTGGCATGCGGCGGCGGTCGTATAGCTCTGAGTTGCCTTGCGGCCCTGTCATGGGTTCCGGTATCGCCATGAGTCACGCAAAAGCAATTGCGCGCCAGCAAAGTCGCCCTTCATCGGCGGTGCGCATAGCAAGACAGGAAGCTCACGGGTTGAAGTAGACTGCAGTTCCTATGCGCCAAGCAACTACGGTTCTGAAGATCCGCACGCAGCGACGCGGATTGCTGGAGGTCACGACGGACGTGAATTCGTGGCTTCAGGACCAGGCAATGACGACAGGGCTGCTCACCCTATTTTGCCGGCATACGTCGGCGTCGCTACTGATTCAGGAGAATGCTGCGCCGGAAGTGCGCTCGGATCTTGAGGCGTTCTTTGAGCAGCTGGCCCCGGAAGACCCGACGCGTTACGCGCACGACGACGAGGGGCCGGACGACATGCCGGCCCATTTGCGAACGGCGCTCACGCAGGTGCAGCTTTCGGTTCCGGTGACGGACGGGCGACTCGCGCTGGGAACATGGCAAGGGATCTATGTGTTCGAGCACCGGCGCCGGGGACATGTGCGGGAGATTGCTTTGCATTTGCTGGGGGAATAGATGACGCCGGGACGGCGTACCAGTTGGCCATTGCTCTGTTTAGGAAAAGCAGAACCAGGAGTTGTCTCCGGCCAGCTCGTGGACGGGCAACAGGCACAGGTGGCCACGTTGGGGACCGCCGCGCAGTCCGACTAGGTTGCGCTCGAGAACACACGAGCCAACTCGACTACGCGACCGTGACCGCCCCAATCGATGCGATTACCGCCATTCGTATGATCTATGTCGGCAATGTCATCTCGCCCTCCGATCCGGGCGTTGTCGTGATTACGCTGCTCAAACTCCTCGCGGTGCTCTTTACGTTGCCCGCGAATGCGCTGGCGGCGGAACCGGAGGCCGACTCTGGGTGTCGGCAGATGGCCGGATTGTGCCTTAAGCCGTCAAACGGTTCCCGTAGCGACCGATTGGGGCTCCGTGGAGGATGTTTCATCGCTCATGGGCCTTCCACTTGATAGCCCTTCGCCGGGCTGCCGGCTTTCCCGCTTCGCGGACTCACTTTGATGTTGCAGAAGAATCCGGAAGGCTAGCCCATGCGTGATCAGCAGTAGCGGCACAACGAGAGTCGGAATGAAGTAGGTGGCACCCAACTGGCCCGCCATGAGCCCGGCACCATTGGCCTGGTAGAACGCGTCTAAGAGATCGGCTGAGCCCCAGAGGTTGAAGATCCACGCGATGACAATGCCAGCCCCGCGCGGCAGCGATACCAGCGAGAGCAACGCGAGTGTGGCTGCAATGATGTCCCCGTAGGCGGCGGAATGCGCGAAGGCGGACGGCAGAGCGGGCGACACGACGCCTGGGACCAGGAATGCCAACCCCATGAAGCGGAAGCTGTGCAGGATGAGAAGAGGCCGCAGCGCTTCGGCCCGTCGCAGGAGGCGGAGTTTTGGCCAGATGTATCGCTTCGCGACGATCCCCCACGCGATGAAGCCGAATGCGATGCTCACAAAAAAGCAGAGTTGCGGCAGCATGAGTCTCCCCTTTGGTTCGAATTCCAGCCAGTCAGCGCGAGGTAGGCGTCAGCGAAGAAGCCCGGCCTCACGATCGTATGTGCGACTCCGGGCGTCATCGAAAACAGCCGATCGACTAGCCAGAGCTGGCGGGTCATGAGGACGGGATGCGAGGGGCTCGACAGCCATTGGGTCAGGCCAACAATGTGTTCGAGCCGGGATTGCTTTGCGGCGACGGCGAACGCGACCGCGCCCTGAAGCATGTAGGGATCGAAGGGCGGACAAATAGTAGGCGCGCTGCACGTCCTTCAGCGCGTCGGCAATGCGCTCGACATCACTCGTGTCGGCGACCGCGATCTCCGCCCCCTGCGCCTTCAGCCGCGCGCTGCGGCCATCTTCTCGATGCACCATAGCACGCACGCGATAACCGGCCTTCAGCAGTTCAGCAACGACGAGGCTGCCAGTCTTCCCGGTAGCGCCGGTCACGAGGATCCTTGGCTTGAGCATGATCGTCTCCTAGCAATTTGGTACCTCTTGGTACCAGAGGATCGGGCTAGTGTGGTACTATGCGGTACCGACTGTCAACAGAGACGAATGATGACTACGGTATCGCTGTAAAAGGAGCGTCAGGAAGGCCGTGACTTGTTGGTGCGGCCATGCGAGTTCGACCGCCGCAAGCGCTTGCTGTCGTGGTCTCGCAGACTACAGTGCAGAGAGGGCACTGATTGTGACGTAGTATCCGTCCGGATCCCGGAGAGAGAACTCCTGCGTTTCAGTGCTCGGGTTTACGTGAGGCTCCTCGTCGAGTCTGGAGACAAGAGCGCGGGCCCTCTGGAGTGCCATATCGAAATCATCGACACGAAAAAACAAGAGCAGCCCGTTTCCAGGTGGCGCCTTGTCCGGGCTCATCAAGGACGGATGTTCGTGCCTGCCCCACTGATGGAGACACAGCAAGACGGTTCCATCCGAATCACGGATCTGACCAAAATAGTCATGGCCCGGAACCGTTTCCGGCTGCCCAAAGAGCGACTGGTACCATGTGAAGCTGACCGGAACGTCTCTGACGCCGATGATTGTCCACGTGCGTTTCATTAGTATTTCCGCGAAGCCCTAATGAATCTGAGGTAGGCCACGGCTGCCCGGCCCATGAACTCAGACGGTACCGCTCTGATTTTCAGGCGGCCTGCGCCACACACTCGCCAGCCACGGCTGCTGCTCGCGAGGTAGTCCGGCCGGCCGATAGTAATATTCGAGCTCTATAAATCCCGCATCCAACATGTAGCGACGCCACGCCTCAAGATCGTGGTAAGCGCCGTAGCGCCCGCGGTTCCAACCTTCCTCGTTCTGGCCGCGGGGATTGGAGCTGAACAGCACGCCCCCCGGCTTCAGTGCGGCGTGCAATTGTCTCAAAACGCGCGGCAACTCTTGGGACGGCACATGAAACAGCGAAGCGTTTGCGAAGATGCCGTCGAAGTGCTCACCCGGCAGGTCAAGCCTGTGGAAATCCTGCTGCCATACCTCGCAACCGCTGTCGGCACGCGCCATGGCAGCAAAGCCGGCCGCTCCCTCCAGCCCAATAGCCGTGTGGCCCAATCCCGCAAAAGTCTTGAGGTCGCGTCCTGGCCCACAGCCAAAATCGAGAATCACCAAGGGCGGCTTGGCGTCGATGTGCCGCAAAAGCGCGGCGATGTTCTGGCTGACATCGTGATCTCGCGTGCCAGCGCGAAAGTCCTCGGCGCGCTGCTCATAGTACGAAAGCGTCGCAGTGGCGATCTTGTCGAGCTCGTTGGGTTCAAGCCGCTTGCTATGCATCGGGATACTCGCCGCTCTGCGCTACTTCTGGCTCGCTATTCTGATCCAGATCAGCGTTGAGCGAAACGAGCGCGTTATTGGCATACCGTCTACAGGCGGCACACGCGGTAGTACGCTTGTTCTTCGCCCTCCATCCCGATCGCCGACACGGTGGGCGTCGGGTCGGCCCTACGCGCCGGCGACGACCCAAGGCGCCTGTCACTAGCGTCTCCTTCCGGACAGTCCAATAACCGTGCAAGACGCCTTGTGGAGCCTCTACTCCGGCAGATTCATCTTCCGCATGGTATGGACCGGCACCGCGCGGGGCCGGTGTACCATACCTCGATTGTCATTGGGGACCGTATGAACGACAACACCGATAACTCGGACGCCGGGCATGTGAGCCGCAGAACGCTACTCGGCGTGGCCGCCACGACTTCCGTCGCTATAGCCGCGCATGGGAGCTCGCCTAAGCCAGCAAGTCGCGCCAACGATCTCGTCATGATGGAGGCTGCATGCCTCGCGCGTGCGATTCACGGTCGCGAAGTATCCTGTGTCGAAGTTATGACTACCTACCTGGATCACATCGAGAAGCTAAATGGCCAGGTAAACGCGATAGTCGCGCTACAGGACCGTGGTGATCTCCTGGCACAGGCAAAGGAACGCGACAACCAACTTGCGCGCGGGGAATCGATGGGCCCCCTGCACGGATTTCCCCATGCCGTGAAGGACCTTCAGGCCGTCAAGGGCATCCGGACGACGAGCGGCTCAC
The DNA here is from genome assembly GCA_028293805.1 of Gammaproteobacteria bacterium. GTDB lineage: Bacteria > Pseudomonadota > Gammaproteobacteria > Steroidobacterales > Steroidobacteraceae > 13-2-20CM-66-19. The sequence continues at coordinate 868 of JAQGOC010000255.1, read as the reverse complement.
CGATTCTGAAGGACTTTGTCCCTTCCGCTGACTCGCTGATGGTCGCGCGGCTACGTAACGCCGGTGCCATCTTCATTGGCAAGACCAACACGCCCGAATTCGGATTGGGATCGCACACCTACAACCCGGTCTATGGGGCGACGCGCAACGCCTACGATTTGACACGGTCTGCCGGCGGGAGCAGCGGCGGTGCCGCCGTCGCACTCGCGCTGCGGATGGTGCCGCTGGCCGACGGCTCTGATTACGGTGGCAGTCTGCGCAATCCCGCCGGCTGGAACAGCGTGTTTGGTTTTCGGACGAGCATTGGCCGCATCCCCACGGATGCACGCGATGGCTGGTTACCCTCAATGTCGGTTGTCGGCCCTATGGCGAGGACCGTCACTGATCTCGCCCTGTTGTTATCTGTGCAGGCGGGATTCGATGCCCGCTTGCCGCTCTCACTGGAAGGTGACGGCGCGATTTTCCAGCGGCGCCTGGAATGTGGCCTCAGGGGCAAGCGCATCGCTTGGGGCCGCGACTTCGGAGGGCACGCACCCTGTGAGCCTGGGGTTCTCGACGTCTGCTCCAAAGCATTGCGGACCTTCGAGTCGCTCGGTTGTATCGTGGAGGAGGCCGTACCGGACTTTGACATTGATGCTGTCTGGCAGGCCGTCATTCGACTTCGCGCCTGGCAGCAGGGGGTACCGCTGCTTGAGTACTATAATGATCCGGCGAAGCGTTCGCTGCTCAAACCCGAAGCTATTTTTGAAGTCGAGACCGGCCTCAAACAGTCCGCTTACGAGATCACGGCGGCCTCGGTCGTGCGTACCGAGTGGTATCAGGCCGTACGTCAATTCTTCGAGCGCTACGACTATTTCGTGCTGCCCAC
>JAQGOC010000215.1 GCA_028293805.1 Gammaproteobacteria bacterium | reverse complement strand
CAATCCACGAACGGGGCCCTCGGCAGTATTGACGACCGGCCCATTTTCCCGCTCCTCCTGATCCCAGGCCATCGCGGCAGCCGACAACATGGCCGCCGCAAGCCATGAGCCGAGCAGCAGCGCCCGCGTCATGGCTTTGCGTGACGTGCGTGAAACGAGGTCTGTGTCTGAATGCTTCTTCATGGTGTCTCCCCTGGACATGTGTTCTATCTCAAACGCTGCATGGCAAAGCTTCGAGAGACGATATTGCCGGATTGAGCTGGCGCTCAATTGGCGGTCAATCGTCGTCCGCAGCCGAACCTTCTTCGACGTGTTCGTTAATCCACTCAATGATCACGTCAGCCACCTGGAGGTTGTTCTTGTCCTGCATGAACATGTGACTGTTGCCCAACAACCCGACGCTTGGGAGCGCGATGAAGGTCATATCCCCGCCCGCTGCGTTGATCTGTTGCATTTCTGTCACGCAGGCCGCCGGGGGCTGCGGTGCGGAAAAGTGGTCGCCGACCACGACGAGCATCGGCACTTTCGCAAGTGTTGCGACTTTGTCAGGGCTCAGATTGGCGAAGCAGCCGGTCTCGAGCTGGATGATGCCGCGTATGCCACCCAGTCCCTTCAAAGCGGCCTGGGTGGGAAAGCCGCTGGATTGCGAATGGCCGACCAGAATGGCCCCGTGCAGGTCGCGTGCGAGAGTGGCCATGTTCGTGACCGTCGGGTTGTTGGTCGTGGGGCTCACAAACTCGCCCGTCAGACTGGGAACCTCGGTCAGGATCAGGTCGGGAATAACCTGCTTGTAGAGCTGGTCCACCTTATTGATGGGGAACTGCTCGTCGGGCCAGGGAACACCAAAGCTGGGCCCGAACCGGAACACGCTCCACGCGAACTGCGCGGTACCGATGAGGACGGGAGGCTGCGCACTCAGCGGCCGCAAGCCTTCCTTCACTTCGTTGTAGATCGTGGCGTTGAATCCTGAGCGAGCACGTCCGGATTGCTCGGCCAGATAGGTGGAGAAGCCGCGCCGCGTGAAATACTCGTACCAGCCCATGCGGCCGTCAGGCGTAGTTTCCCAGGTCTTGGAGCTCAGGCAGCAACCATGAACGAATACGATCGGGACGTGTCGACGGCGCTTCTCAGGAACCTGGAACTGCACATACATCTGGTCGACGGTCACGTCACCGGACGAGAACTGACCGAGCAGGCCTATCAGGTTCCAGCCAGTCGCGTCGCTGAATATCTGCCGCCCGCCGACGAAGAAACTTCCCTGTGCCTTGAGCACCAACGGCTTGGACGGCTGCTGCACATCAGTGCGCGATTGTGCGCCCGCCACGGTACAAAGCAGGGCGGCACCCGCCATGCTCAGGCTCAGAAAAGTCCGCGCGATGTATGAAAAATAGTGGGTCTTCATGGGGATTTTCTCCGCTGTCTCGCGCCATTCACGCTAGCTGCAATTGGAGGGGCTACGAGGTCGGATCGGTGGAGACGGCATTCAGGGCCGGAACGTGGCGTTTATAAAGTCTTTGCCATCCGGTGGCGGGCGTCTAGGATGAAACTCCGAAAACCGTTGAACTATTCCGGCCTGAGCATGTGCTTATCCGTGTGAGGCGACTCGCTGCGTCCGTCGTTGCGCACGTTGACGCAAGCTGCCGCGAATATCTGCGCGGCTTTGTTGAGTTGTTCCTCTTTCGAAGCAGGCAAACACTTCGTGCGCGAATGGCGATTCACCACATTCACGCGCGGGCGTTTGTGATTAAATGTGTTAGAGCAGCAACGATGTAGATACTTACCTGCTCGAGGGGGCCGCTGCGCAACACCGGTGCATAGCCTTGGCGGTGGATAGGCACCACCGGCCCATTGAAATCAGTACATTCCGATGGTCCAGCGCACAGACCGAATGGGCCGGGTTCCCCATTGAGTCCCACGTTCTCGGCCCGCGCGGGCAGTTGGGCGAGTATGGAATGGACCATGCGTTGCTGGGACTGTGCCTGGGCGGCATGGGAGAACTGCAAGTTCGAGATGGGAAAGCGGTGCGGCGCGTAACTTCATCGCCCGGCCGATTCTCCCTGCTTGGCCAGGGTTTCGAACAAAAGCCTCTCGCCTGGTCCGGCACGCGGGAGATGCTTTACGTTGCAATCGGCGCCGCGCAGTTCGAACGGCTCATGAGCCATGACTCGGACTTGGCCTGCCTCGACATTGAGCCCCAGTACGCCGTATCCGATCCAAGCATCGTCGCGCTGGTCCTCAATATGCGGGATGAAGTACACGCGGGCTGTCCGACCGGGAAACTTTATGGCGAGGCGCTTTCGATGGCGCTGGCCGCGCGCCTGCGAGCGCGGTATTCGCGTGAGACGGCACCCGTGAGTCCTTACCGGCTCGCGTTGTCGCCAACGCAGGTCAGGCGCGTACGTGAATATATCCGACAGAATCTCGCATCCAACATTGGCATGACCGAGTTGGCCGAACAGGTGAATCTAAGCCCGCACTATTTTTCGATGCTGTTCAAGCATGCCTTCGGCGTCCCTCCGCACCGCTATGTATTGCACGAACGAATTCACGAAGCGCAACGAAAGCTTGCCGGGGGTGGAATGTCCATTTCCGAACTGGCCCTCAACCTCGGTTTCTCGGACCAGAGTCACTTCGCACGAGCCTTCCGCAAGCTGACGGGCACGACGCCCAAGCGGTATCAAAGCACCTGCTGAGTCCGGCGACGCGGCGGTTGACCGACTGCCATCCACCTTGGATGTTCTGGCCACAACATCTTTGGCTGCATCAGCAATAAACACGAGCCGTCAACAGGTGACTACGGATCCTTCCTATGATGGCGTCGCCACAATGTCGGTGGCCACAGCCGTAATTAAATGCGTGCTCTATGGTCGCGCCAGGACTTCGTCCGATATCTCGACATTGGAGTAAACATCCCGTACGTCGTGCAGGTCTTCGAGCGCTTCCAGCAAATGCACCATCAACTCGGCCGCCGTCCCGGACAGCGGCGTCACCATCGAGGCGCGCTCGGTCACTTCGGCGGTGGCCGGCGCGAACCCGCTGCCGGTCAGAATAGCGAGCACTGTTTCGAACTCGACCGGATCGGCAAGCACTTCGATGGAAGTGTCGGCGCTCGTGATGACGTCCTCCGCCCCGGCTTCCAGTGCAACCTGCAGCAGCCGCCCCTCATTCGTGCCGGGCGGATACGTCATGAGCCCGACCGTGTGAAACAAGTAGCTCACGGAGCCGCTCGCTCCCAGATTTCCCCCATGGTTGGCAAATACGTCGCGAATTTCGGTGCCGGTGCGACTTCGGCTCTCGGTCACGCAATCCACGACCACCGCTGCCCCGCCGGGACCGTATCCTTCGAAGCGCACGGCCTCGAACCCGCCGCCTGAGGCGCGCACCGGCTTCTCGCGCTTCGCCGCATTTGCCATCTTGCGGCGCCGGATGCTAGCCCAGTTGCTGTGACCTGCCATGAGTCTATGACGGGAGATGTGCGACGCGCAGCTAAGCTTCGGTGCCGCTTGAGAAAACAGGGGGGTATGATAGCCGTAAACCATCGCGGACGACACGCCGCCAAGCCTGCGCCCGCCAAAGACTCACGTCCCGTGGAGACCATTCAACTCTGTCCTCCGGCCATCCGCGATGCAATCGCCAGCGGCCGTCGCGCCATTGAGCAGGCGAGCCCCCTGCTGCACGTCGAGCTTGCGGTCGGAGCCGAGGCTGCGGAGGTGATGGGAGCGCTCACCGAAGATATCGAGCTCGCGACCGCGGTGCTCGTGAGGCCGGTAATCGGCCGGGAAGGGCTCACAACCGAGAACCTCGTCGGCATCGTCGGCCGGGCAGCCGTAGATATCGCGCTGGCCCTGGTGCGACTCGGAGAGCTCGGGCTACCACGCGACTGGTCGCCCGCGCGCGGTCTCGATACGCGCCAGGCGGAAACGCTTCGCAAGATGCTGCTCGCCGTGGTAAGCGATCCGCGACTCGTGCTCGCGCGGCTGGCGGAGCAGCTCGTCGGACTCCGGCATGCCCGGGAGATCGCGGCGGAAGAGCGAGAGCGCCTTGCGGTGGAGGCCCGGGCCATATTCGCGCCCCTGGCCAATCGCCTCGGCGTATGGCAGCTCAAGTGGGAGTTGGAAGATCTTGCGTTTCGGTACCTGGAACCGGACGAATACCGCCGCATCGCAACCGCGCTCAACGAGCGGCGCGCAGACCGGGAGCGTTATATCGAAGCGCTCTGCGCCACCCTGCGCGAGGAGCTCGAAAAGGCAGGCGTGCCATCGGAGGTCTACGGACGGCCCAAGCACATGTACAGCATCTACAAAAAGATGGCGCGCAAGCAACTCGCCTTCGAGCAGCTGTTCGACGTGCGCGCGGTGCGAGTCGTCGTAGCTTCCATACCGGACTGCTACGCCGCGCTCGGAGCGGTCCATGGGTTATGGCCTTACATCCAGGGGGAATTCGACGACTACATCGCAACCCCCAAAGACAACTTCTATCGCTCCATCCACACAGCCGTCATGGGACCGCAGGGAAAGAGCGTGGAGGTGCAGATCCGTACGCGCGAAATGCACGAGCACGCCGAGCTCGGCGTGGCCGCTCACTGGACTTACAAGGAAGGCGGCCCGCGGGATATCCAGTACCAGCGCAAGATAGAATGGGTACGGCGACTTCTCGAGCCGCACGAGTCGGGGTCCGCAGCCAATTCCGCGGAGCGGGACTTCCTCGAAGGAGTGCGAACGGAGCTGTTCGAGGACCGCGTTTACGCACTCACCCCCAAGGGCGAAGTGATCGATCTGCCGCGCGGGGCAACACCTCTGGACTTCGCATACAACATACACACGTCCCTGGGTCATCGATGCCGGGGAGCCAAAGTGAACGGCCGCATCGTGCCGCTCACCTATGCTCTGTCCAACGGCGAGATCGTGGAGATCATCACCGGGAAGCACGATGCGCCGAGCCGGGACTGGCTCGCGCCCGAGCAAGGCTATCTCGTCTCCGCGCGCCACCGGTCGAAGGTCCGTGCGTGGTTCCGCAAGCAGGACATCGGGGACAACCGCAGCGCCGGCCGCACGATCGCCGAGCGCGAGCTGACTCGGATCGGGACCGTATCCGCCTCCAAGCCGGAGCAATTTGCCGCTCTCGTGCGGGAGCTGCAGGCTCGCGACGCCGACCACCTGCACCAACTCCTCGGCGAAGGCGAGATCACGGTCACCCAGCTCGTGCAAGCGGCTGCGAGGCTGTTCGACCCGCAGCCTCTCGTCCAGCGGCGGCACGGACCGGCCGGACGTCCCACGCACGCAACCGCCGGTCGCCGCAGCTCGCCTGTTGAAATCGAAGGCGTAGGGGACCTTCCCACTACTCTCGCCCGCTGCTGCGCGCCTCTGCGGCCACAGCCGATCGCGGGGTACGTGACTCTGGGCCGGGGAGTTACGATCCACCGCAGCGACTGCCCTGGCCTGATCCGGATGCGCGCCGCGAAGCCCGAGCGAGTCCTGAATGTCGAATGGACGGCGGCGGACACAGGCAGCCTGAGCGTCGAATTATCAGTCAGTGCCTACGATCGGCGGGGGCTGGTACGCGACGTGACGGATGTGCTTGCCGTCGAGCGGCTCAGCATCGAGGCGATGACGACAACAACAGACCGGGGAGCCGGTACAGCCCACGTGCTGGTCACGGTGGCCGTCGGAGATCTGGACCAGTTGGGCCGCATACTCAGGCGACTTGCGTCGGTCCCAAATGTGATCCATGCACGCCGCATCCGCTAGGGCCGGATAGGGTCGGCCGGATAGGCTCGGCCGGATAGGCTGCTGCGGGCCGTTTCGCTGTCGGTAATATGGAAACGTGATCTGGGACGGCGCCCGCAGCGTGCCTGTCGCGTTATTAAGACATGGAGTCAGTCCGCATCGGACATGACCCCTTTTTTCAGCAGGGCGACATTCCGCGTAGGCAGCAGGAGCGGGTTGCGATCAGTGTCGCTTCGCGCGCCTTGCGATGGCGCCCATCAGCCGTCGACTGTTCCTCGGATCGGAGCATCCCCGGGTTTATGCGCGTTCTCCTCGCCGATCAGGATCAAGCCCTTCTCACCGCGATCAAGCAGTCGCTGGGCGAGCATTTCGATTTCCACGCCGTCAGCAACAAGGCGGATTGCCTCGATCTGCTGCGAGTCAACCAGTTCGCGGTCATCGTAGCCGGCGAGCGTCTCGAGGACGGCTCGGGCCTCGAGCTGCTGGGACAGCTGGTCAAGCACCGTCCCAACATGTTGAGAGTTTTCGCGTCCGAGCGGGAGCGGCTGAAATTGCTCAAGGGCCGTCTGGGACCCTTCGGGCTGTTCCGGACCCTCTCTTATCCGATCGAGTTGCGTCAACTGCTTGCCGTGCTCGCGGCCGCCGTTGCTTTGCAGGAGCAGGCCGAGGACGTGACTAACATCCAGCAGGTCGCTCTGGACGGCAACGGTACTGAGGAACGGCCGCCCGCTGCGGCGCCGGTGCGCCCGGGCCCCGCAACACGACGCGCCCCCTCTGCAGCAGAAACACCTGCTCCAACGCGTTCCCCTTCGGCCTCTTTGGATCAGCCACGCCCTAAGACCAACGGGCTGTCACCGCCGCGATCTCAGGCTCCGGAACAGGGTGCGCGATCTCCGGCGCGGAAACTTCGCATGGGTCAAGCGCAGCGCGTCCGGGAATCGGCCACAACCGCTCGCACTCAAGTGCCCGCGACTAAATCTGCGCCCCGGCAACCAAGCGCTTCACAAGACGCTCGGCGGTCCGGACGCACACCCGCCGCGACTGGCTCGCGTTTGCGCCGTTCAGGGCATCAGAGGACCGACGCTCTGTCGGAAGCCTCACAGATGGCAATAGCGGCTCGCTCGAGACAACCTCAGCGACTCGAGGACACCGGCACTAGGCGCAGCGCGTTCCTCGTCGGCGCGGGGGTCGCCGTGGTACTCGGCCTGATGGGAATGGCGTTCAAACTGCTTTACGCGAGCGATGCACCGCCGGCTGCTACAACGACGGCGACAGCACCCCGTCCCCCCATTCCCGCGACGTTTCCCGGGAATACACTGGAAGACCCTCATGGGGGTGCACGGGCAGGGTCGTCTCAGGCAACGGCGATTCCGGCTACGCGATCCAGTGCGTCCTCATCCGTTAGCCATGATGCGCGGCTCATCAAACATGTAGCCCCGGAATATCCGCCAGCTGCCGCCAGCAGAGGGATCGAAGGCGTCGTCGAACTTCGCTTTACGGTCACAAAGGATGGCACGGTGACCCATGCAACGATCGTGCGCGCGGAGCCCGCCAACGTTTTCAATCACTCGGCTATTGCGGCCGTGCGTCGCTGGAAGTACGAGCCAAAGACGGTAAATGGCGTGCCCGTCGAGGCGCACATGCAACTGCCCGTGCAGTTCAAGATGAATCCGCACGAGCCCTAGCCGCCCGCCAGTCACGCGACTTCAGGTGGGTGGCCGCGCTTGCGCCAGCCGCCCGCGCGGACCGGGCACCGCTACTTGTTGATCGAGTCGATGGCGCGCTTGTCCACCGCCAGCGCCGCCTCGTGCAGCCCCTCGGATAAAGTGGGGTGTGCATGGATCGTACGCTGTAGGTCTTCGCTGCTCGCCGAATATTCCATCGCCAGCACGGCTTCGGCGATCAGCTCGCCTGCCATCGGGCCGATGATGTGCACACCGAGGATCTCATCATCGTCCTTGGCGGCGATGACCTTGGTGAAACCCTGTGCCTGCTCCATTGCGCGCGCGCGGCCGCTGGCGAGGAACGGGAACACGCCCACTTTGTATGCTTTGCCCTGCGCCTTGACCTGCTCCTCCGTGAGGCCCACCCACGCGATCTCCGGTGCGGTGTAGATGACGGAGGGAACGGTTTTGTAGTTGACCTCGGCGAAGCGGCCGGCAATGAGGTCAGCGACCATCACGCCCTCCTCCTTGCCCTTGTGAGCCAACATCGGGCCCCGGACACAATCGCCGACGGCCCAGATTCCCTCCGCGCCGGTGCGGCACTCATGGTCGACCTTGATGAAGCCGCGCTCATCGAGCTCGACGCCGGTATCGGAGCCCAGCAGGTCCTGCGTAAACGGACGCCGGCCGATGGCAACCACCAGTCTATCGACGGTCAGCTTCTGCTCACCCTTGGCATCCGTGTACGTCACGTCGACGGCGTCGCCCGCAACAGTGGCTCCGGTGACCTTGGCGCCGAGCCGAACGTCGAGACCCAGTTTCTTGAAGTGGCGCAAAGCTTCCTTCGCCACCTGCTGGTCGGCGATGGCGAGAAAATCCGGCAGCGCCTCGAGGACGACCACCTCGCTGCCGAGGCGTCGCCAGACGCTACCCAGCTCGAGGCCGATCACGCCCGCACCGATCACGCCGAGGCGCTTCGGGACGGCCTCGAAATCCAGCGCTCCCCAGGAATCGGCGATCTGCGGGACTTTGAACGGCGCCGAGCGCAGCTCCACCGGAGCGGAGCCCGAAGCCAGGATGATGTTCTTGGCGGTGATCTCGCGGCGGGTGCCGTCGTGGGCGGTGAACTCGACGCGGTGACCGGAAAGCAGCTTGCCGTGGCCCTGCAGCGGCGTCACGCCGGCTGCCTTGAAGAGCGCCAGGATGCCCTGGGTCATCGTCTTGACGATGCCGGACTTGCGCTTTTGCATCTGTCCCACATCGACCGTGACGTTCGGCACGTTGATGCCATGAGCCGCAAACTCGTGATTCGCGCGATGCACGAGCTCGGTGGACTCGAGGAGCGCCTTGGAGGGAATGCAGCCGGCATTCAGGCAGGTGCCGCCGAAAGCCGGCGCGCCGTCCTTGTTCTTCCATTCGTCGATGCAGGCGACGCTGAGTTTGTTCTGGGCTGCGCGGATTGCGGCCGGATAGCCGGCGGGACCGCCGCAGATGACGACGACATCGAAATGGTCGGACATTGAGAGCTCCAGCTTGGGCTGCTTGCCTTGAGGCTATTGATTGGGGCGAAGTCGCGCGCGGCAACCTCTCGAGGTCAGCGGCGTCGAAGAGCGGCGGGCCTAGACGCCCAACAGCATACGGCCGGGATCTTCGAGAGATTCCTTCACGGTCACGAGGAATTGCACCGCCTCCCGTCCGTCGATGATTCGGTGATCGTAGGTGACGGCGAGGTACATCATCGGCCGGATCGCGATCTGCGATACCCCGCCCGGCCCACTCACGACCATGGGTCGCTCCTGGGTCTTGTGCATGCCGAGGATCGCGCTCTGCGGGGCGTTGACGATCGGTGTGGACATGAGCGAGCCGAAGACGCCGCCATTCGTGATGGTGAACGTGCCGCCCGTCAGGTCTTCGATCGCGATCGTGCCCTCGCGAGCCTTTTTGGCGTAATTCCCGATTTCCTTCTCGATCGTCGCGAAGCTCTTGATATCCGCGTCGCGCACGATCGGCACCATCAATCCACGGTCCGTCGAGACGGCTACACCGATGTCGTAGTACTCGTGGTAGATGACATCGTTGCCGTCAACGGAGGCGTTTACGGCGGGAAATTTTTTCAGGGCTTCGATGCAGGCCTTCACGAAGAACGACATGAAACCGAGCTTCACGCCATGGTCCTTCTCGAAGCGGTCTTTGTGACGGGCGCGTAGCTCCATGACAGCAGTCATGTCGACTTCGTTGAACGAAGTGAGCAATGCCTGGGTGGACTGGGCTTCGACGAGTCTCTGCGCGATGCGCTGACGCAGCCGGGTCATGGGCACACGCTGCTCCGTGCGGCTGCCGCCTTGTCGGGCAGCGGGCGCAGGGGTCGGGGCACGCGCGGCCGGGGCGGGTCCCCCGGCTGGTTCCGACCGCGCCGCCGGAGCAGCCGTTTCCGGCTGTTTCTTGCCGAGGAAATCGACCACATCCGACTTCGTCAGGCGGCCATCCTTGCCGGAAGCGGGAATCGCGCCGGGATCGAGCCGGTTCTCCTCCACGAGGCGGCGCACGGAGGGGCTCAGTTTGCCGGCGCCCTCCCCATTGTTGGCCTGGCCATCCGCAGCCTGCAGCACGCTCGCGGTAGAAGCGCCCTTGGCAGCGGTCGCCGAAGCCGGCGCGGAAGCGGCTTTCCCAGCGGTGGCCGCCGCGGAGGCGTTCGGCGAGGCAGCGGCTTTTCCGGTCGACGCAGCCGCGGCCGCGCCCCCCTCTTCAATGATCGCGAGCAGCTGGCCGCTGGTGACCACCGTGCCGCTGCGCACCTTGATTTCGCGGAACACGCCATTCGCAGGCGCCGGGACCTCCAACACAACTTTGTCGGTCTCCAGGTCCGCCAGGTTTTCGTCGCGCTTGATGGCATCGCCCGGCTGCTTGTGCCAGGCCACGAGCGTCGCATCCGCCACGGACTCGGGCAGTTGGGGAACCCGGATTTCAGTCGTCATGAGCTTTTTCTCAATGGAGTCGCCGCAGGTGCGGGCGCCGCTGGCGCAGCCGCGGCGGTTGCCGTCAACCGCGTGGTCTCCCTCGCGGAGTCTTCAGTAGCCGTTGCATGCAGAGCAGCGTCGATCAGCGCGGCTTGCTCGGCCTCGTGGATCTTCATGATTCCGGTCGCTGGCGCGGCGGCCGGCGCGCGCCCGGCATACAGCACCTGGCGGCGGCCGCCGAGCAGCTCCTGCAGGCGATGGCGAATCTGGTACCACGCACCCTGATTCTGCGGCTCTTCCTGACACCACACGATCTCGCGGGCGTTCGGATAGCGGTTCAGGACGGCTTCGTATTCTTCGCTCGGAAACGGATAGAGCTGCTCGATGCGCACGAGCGCGACGTCCCGCAGACCGTCCTTGCGCCGGGCCTTGAGCAGATCGAAATAAACCCTGCCGCTGCAAAAGACGACACGGCGCACCTGCTGCGGCGGCAGATCGTCGACCTCGTCGATCACGCGAGCGAAGCTGCCCTGCGTGAGATCCGCCAGCGAGGAAACGGACATGTCGTTGCGCAGCAGGCTCTTGGGCGTCATCACGATGAGCGGCTTGCGGAACGGCTGCAGCATCTGGCGCCGGAGCATGTGAAACATCTGTGCCGGCGTGGAAGGCACGCAGACCTGCATGTTCCACTCGGCGCACAGTTGCAGAAAACGCTCGAGTCGCGCCGACGAATGCTCCGGACCCGCGCCTTCATAGCCATGGGGCAGGAACAGAACGAGTCCGCAGAAGCGTTCCCACTTGGCTTCCCCGGAGCTGATGAACTGGTCGATGATGACCTGGGCGCCGTTCGCGAAGTCGCCGTACTGGCCTTCCCAGATCGCCAGGCAGTTGGGCTCTGTCGTGGAATAGCCGTATTCGAAGCCCATGACGGCTTCTTCGGATAGCACGGAATCGATCACCTGCACACGCGGCTGATGGTCGGCGACGTGTTGCAACGGGATGTAGGTGGCGTCGGTGTTCTGGTCGTGGAGAACCGCGTGCCGGTGAAAAAATGTGCCACGCCCGCTGTCCTGGCCCGTGATGCGCACCGAGAAGCCGTCCTCGATGAGCGCCGCATACGCGAGCGTCTCGGCACAACCCCAATCCAGCGGCTGCTCGCCCGCGAGCATCTTCTTGCGATTGGTGATGACCTGCGCCACGCGCGGATGGAGCGCGAATCCGGCAGGGTGGCTGACGATGCGCTCTCCAAGGGCCCGCAGGCGCCTAATCGCTACACCGGATGGGACACGTTCGGTCCAATCGATCTGGGCGTACGTGCTCCAGTCGACCGTGTAGTTGTTCCCGATCATGCCGAGAGAGGCCCGCGCCTGCGGGCGGCCCTCGTCCAGACCGTTGCGATACTGCTCCACCATTCCGACAGCTTCGTGCTCCGGCAGCACGCCTTCCGCCACCAGCTTGTCCGCGTAGAGCTTGCGGGCCGTCGGATGTTGTCGGATCACCTTGTACATGCCCGGCTGCGTGGCAGCCGGCTCGTCGGCCTCGTTATGGCCGTGGCGCCGGTAGCACACGAGATCGATCACGACATCCTTGTGAAACTTCATGCGGTATTTGAGCGCGAGGCGCGCCACGAACACGACAGCTTCGGGGTCGTCGGCGTTGACGTGAAAGATTGGCGCTTCGAGCATCTTCGCCACGTCGCTGCAGTAGATCGTCGAGCGGGCGTCGCTTGGCTCCGAGGTGGTGAAGCCAACCTGGTTGTTGATGACGATGTGAACGGTGCCGCCCGTATAGAAGCCGCGAGCCTGCGACAGCTGCAGCGTCTCCATGACGACGCCCTGTCCGGCGAACGAGGCATCGCCGTGAACGAGCAGGGGCAACACGCGATCGCCCAACTCATCGCCGCGGCGCTCCTGGCGAGCCCGCACAGATCCCTCCACCACCGGATCGACCACTTCCAGATGCGAAGGGTTGAACGCGAGCACGGTATGAAGATTACCGCTGGCCGTGCGCAGATCAGCGGAGAAGCCCTTGTGGTATTTCACGTCCCCCGAGCCCTTGAGATGGCTCAGGTCGTATTTGCCCTCGAACTCCGAGAACAGGGCGGAGGGCGATTTACCGAGCAGGTTCACCAGCACGTTCAACCGGCCGCGGTGGGCCATGCCGATGACGACCTCTTCGATCGCGACGGAGCCGCACTGCTGAATGAGATCATCCAGGAGAGGAATGAACGAATCGCCACCCTCGAGCGAGAAGCGCTTTTGGCCGACGTACTTCGTATGCAGGTACCGCTCGAGACCTTCCGCGGCCGTGAGTTGCCACAGGATGTTCCGGCGCTCCTCGCTGGTGAAGCGATGCTGCAGTCGCCCGGACTGAAACAGATCCTGCAGCCAGAGGCGCTCGGTGGAATCGGAAACATGCGCGAATTCCGCGCCGATCGGTCCGCCGTAGATGTATTCGAGCTGCGCGAGGATCTCCCGCAGCTTCATCCGCTTCGGCACCGCTTCGGTGCGGCTGCCGGTGAAGAACTCGGTCTCCAGATCGGCCGGAGAGAGGCCGAAATAATCGAGATCGAGAACGCGCGGACGTGGCCGTTGCATCAGCCCCAGCGGATCGACCTCCGCGAGCAGATGCCCGCGATTCGTCCAGATCTGGATGAGGCGCGAGACCGCAGCCTGTTTAGCATTCGCCGCGGCACCCGCCTCGGAGGGCACTGGTCCCGTCGGGACCCTGGGCTGGCGCGCCCGCTCGGCAATGTCCGCTTGAACGGGACCGTGCGGGCGCTCGCCCGCGGCAGGCGGTGCGAGACGCTCGAAATAAGTACGCCAACGCTCTTCTACGCTCGCGGGGTCGCGAAGGTATTGCTCGTAGAGGGCATCGAGGAAGTCGGCGTTACCGCCGTAGAGAGGTGTCGGTTCGAGCATGCTTCAGGAAAAACAGCGAAGTACTAGTTTAACGGAATACCGCCCGCGAGGAAACGCGTTTGCCGTCACGCTCCGTGACCGGCCTTCCGGTTCGGCAACGTCGCATCAGAATGGCAGTGCCGCCTGCAGCAGCCGGAATTCGTACAGCACCAGCACGCCATAACCCGCAAGTACCGTGTAGAGCAGCAGGCTTACCGGAATCCGGCCGAAAGCCTTCATCCGGGCCAGCAGGGTGAGCAGCACGACACCTCCGGCGGTAAGCCCTATCTTAACCATCGCGAAGGCCAGCGCCGAGCCACCCACCAGCGGCGCCATGAGAGGATTGACCTCGTACGCACCGTGATCGATCAACGTCAATGTCAGGAACGCATCCGCGCAGGAAAACAGCACAATGAGCATTGCCACGGCGAGCCATTGCGGGTGATGCCAGTCCCGGCCGCTCACCATCCGCTCACCGTCTCGGCGTGCGTCGCGTCGGCGAGGATTGAAGCTCCCGTGCAGTAGCGCACGCAGAGGCTTTTTGCGGCGGTCCGACGCGCGACGACGGTCCACGTCATCCTCCACAGGTGGGGATGGGGCTGCTCCCTGGCTCTTGGACTCAATGGTCACGATTTTTTGCTTTTCCAGTCACTGGGCATTCCCCAGCCCCCATTGTAGACGCGCCTCTGGGCCCAGGCGGCGACCAGACCGTGACGGCGATCACATCCGGCGAGGCGCGCGGAACCGGCGGCGTGGCCGGCCGTTTGCTCTTTCCGCAGGAGGTAGCCATGACCCCGGTGATCGTTGCACTTTATGACGACTACGGAATTGCCACCCGGGTGAGAACCCAGCTCGTCGCGGACGGCTTCCCCACGGACCGCGTCGAAGTCACCTCCCGCCTCGAGGCGGGCCAGGCGGACGCGCAACCCGGTGACGCCTTCAACGATCGCGTGTCGAACTACTTCCATACGATCTTCGATCAGAACGAGGAGCAGGCGCAGGCGGAGGATTTCGCAACGCGTGTGCTCGGGGGGAGCTCCGCCGTCACTGTGCATCCACGCGCGGATTACGAGATCGCCAGCGCCCGGAAAATCCTGCAGCAGAACGGCCCCGTCAAACTCGAGGAAGTTCTGGGCTGACCGCGTAAGCGGGTGATCGACGCGCGATCTGGCGTACCATGAGCGCCCCACACCGGGGTGTCCAGCCGGAAGGAATCCCTCATGCGCATGCCTTGGTGGGCGTCGTTGCTCCCTGTTGGTGCCGCTGTCCTGCTGGGAGTCGCCGCGCTGCTGCCGGTGGGCATGTTGCTGGTCGTACTGTGCGTGTTGGCTCTGGTCGGTGCCGTGATCGCCGCCGTGCACCACGCCGAGGTCGTGGCACATCGTCTCGGCGAGCCGTTCGGTACTCTGGTGCTAACCGCGTCGATCACGATCATCGAGGTCGCGCTTATCGTGACGATGATGCTGGGGGGAGGAGCGGATAAAGCCACCCTGCCGCGCGACACCATCTTTTCCACGATCATGATCATCTGCAACGGTGTCGTGGGCCTGTGCCTGTTGATCGGCGGCTTGCGCCACCACGAGCAGTCGTTCCACATCGTGGGGGCCAATGCCGCACTGGCGACCCTGATTGCGCTCAGCACGTTATCTCTCGTGTTGCCGGCCTTCACGACGAGCTCGACGGGCCTGACTTACACGGCTGCGCAACTTACCTTTGCCGCGCTCGCCTCCCTGGTGCTCTGGGGCGCGTTCGTCTTCATACAGACCGTGCGCCATCGCGACTATTTTCTACCAGTCGACAACGTCGCCAATGAGGACATCCATGCGCCGCCACCCCCGGTTCAGCTCGCCTGGGCGAGCTTCGGGATGCTGTTCGTCGCGCTGGTGTCGGTGGTGGGACTGTCGAAGGTTATTTCGCCGAGCATCGAATCCGCGCTGGCCGCAGCGGGTGCTCCCAAGACGGTACTCGGCATCGTGATCGCGATGCTGGTACTGCTGCCCGAGACATGGGCCGCCGCGCGCGCGGCGCACGCCAACCGCCTGCAGACGAGCCTGAACCTCGCGCTCGGTTCCGCTCTTTCGAGCATCGGATTGACGATTCCGGCGGTGGCTCTGACGTCCGCAGTGATCGGCATGCCCCTGGTGTTGGGACTGGAGGCGAAAGAGATGGTGCTGTTGGTCCTGACCTTTCTCATCGCCTCGATCACGCTCGTGTCCGGCCGCACCCACATCCTGCAGGGCGCGGTGCACATGGTGATCTTCGCCGCCTTTTTGTTTCTGGCCCTCGTGCCTTAGGAGTTTGCCTGACTCGCGGGCCTCAGTTTGCCCCGCACTGTGCGCCCTGCCGGTGAAAACCGTCTTCGCAATGCCAGCCATTGCCGGAATAATCTATGTAGGCGTTGGCGGGCACGTTCAACGCCGTGCAGGCCGCGCTTTGCTGGCTGAAGCCGCGATCGCACTTCCAGGCGTTGCCGGTCGAATCCAGATAGCCGTTGGCGGGCACCGGGATCGGCTCGCAAGCCTCGCCGCGCTTGATAAAGCCGCGCTCACACCTCCAGTCATCGCCGAGGCGTACGAGGTAACCATTGGCGGGTACCTTCACAGCCACGCAGGTATCGCCGCTGACGCGGTAACCGCGATTGCATTCCCAGCCGCTGCCATAGGATGACTCCGAGGCATACGCGTTTGCCGGTATGACGGCGCGAGTGCAACTGTCACCTACGGAGCGGTAACCGCGGCTGCATTGCCACCCTTTGCCGAGAGAGGAGTTGTCTGGGTATGCGTTGGGCGGCACTTTGATGGCCACGCACTGTTTATCCGTCTTGAGATAGCCGCGGCCGCATTCCCAGCCGCCGCCGTACGCGCTCAGGTAGCCATGGTCCGGCACCTCGATGGCGACGCAGGCCGACCCCGACTGGTGAAAGCCTCGCGAGCACTCCCACCCACCGCCATAGGAGCTCTTATGAGCATTGCTCGGCATCGGTCCCGTGCCGGTGTCAGCGAAAGCGCCGGATAGGCCCAGCAGCAAAGACGAAAAAAGCAGCCCCTTCACCAGGCGCTGCCAGCGGCTGGCCACTCTGTCGGAATGCATGGTCCATCTCCTCCAGTTCACTTCCCTGGCAGCCTGCTCCGTGGCGCTGGAGCAGTCGGTGCGCTAGCGCACGTGCCGCATCACACGTGGAAGCCCTTGTTAGCCTTCTTTTCCTTCTTCGCGGCGCGCTTTTCCTGCAATGACTTCGCCGGCTTCTTCTTCGTGTCCTTCTTCCGATCCATGCCCTTGCTCATGATCCGCTCCCGGTGAGTGCCGAACATCGGCGTTGCTGGGCGAACGATACTCTAATGTCGAGAATAAGTCCGTAAGCAGTTGATTTGCGTCAATGTGAACACTGACGAGGCCGTCACCGCGGCCACGCACTGGTGGCGCGCCAGCGAGACTTTCGCAAGGAATTGCGACCCCGGCCGGAATTGAACCGGCGACCCCTCGCTTAGGAGGCGAGTGCTCTATCCGCTGAGCTAAGGGGACGC
>JAQGOC010000199.1 GCA_028293805.1 Gammaproteobacteria bacterium | reverse complement strand
AGATCCTCGGGAAGATGGCCGGCGGCACTCTCGATCAGCGACTGATACAGGCCTTCGGACCAGCGTGACGAGCGTTTCTCGCGCAGCCAGCTCAGGCCCCGCGCCACGCCCGGCACGGTGGCCTGATCGTCGTAGTCGGGAGTGAACATGCGGTACAAGCCCGGATGTCCGATGGGCACGTGGTACGACTCGAGATAGTTGTCCATCGCGATTTTCCAATCGCAATCCCAGTGCTCGGTGTACAGAGGTCCGAGCGGCACCATCTCCTCGAAGCGATGCGGGGCGAACTCGCCCGCAAAACTGCCCCAGATCTGCTCGAGCGGCGGCGGCGTACCGGCGAGGCAGACGAACACGAATCCAAACATCACCTGCGAAGTGACCGGTTTGAGGCTGAACTGGGAGCGGTCGAGGCCGGGGAAGCTCTCGCGCACCGGCATGCCGATGAGCTCTCCGGATAACCGATAGGACCACCCGTGATAGGGGCAGGTGATCGCCCCGGGACAATTCCCGGCGCCCGCGAGGATGCGCGCGCCGCGGTGGCGGCAGACATTGTGGAAAGTCTGGATCGTCCCTTGCGAGTTGCGCAGCGCGACGATGCTGTCGGACCCCATCTCCACCGCGACGTAGTCGCCGGGCTTGGCGATAGAATTGACGTGGCAGAGGATCTGCCAGCTCGGTTTCAGGATGCGCTCGTATTCCAGCCGCGTCATTTCGGGGTGGCTGTAGGTCCACGCCGGGAGCGCACGGGGCAGGGAGGCGGGAGCCGGCTCGATCCATTCGCAGCTCAAGGTATTCATCGGCGTCTCCCCACCCTTTATATATCCGTTCAATTCTAGCAAAAAAACTATATGAACATATAGACGTGCTGGGGGCCCCGGTGCTAGCGTCGCCACCGGATATCCCTCAAACGAGAGCGTGGCCATGTCCCGCACCATGACTAGGAACCAGGAGCATTTCCGGCGCGCGCTCACGCGCATGCCGCTTGGCGTCGCCTCCAACTTCCGCTTCTGGGGCGAAGACCGAACCGTTTATGTAAAGCAGGGTCGCGGCGCCCGCGTCACGGACCTGGACGACAACGTGTACGTCGACTACAGGATGGGTTATGGGCCCGCGATTCTCGGGTACGCGGACCCGCGCGTAGACCAGGCCGCTTGCGAAGGCATGAAGGTCGGCGGCGTGTTCGCTTTGTCGACGGAGATGGAATTCAAGGTCGCCAGCCGTATCTCGAGCATGGTGCCTGCCGCCGAGCTCGTTCGGTTTTCAAACTCCGGCACCGAAGCGGTCATGGCGGCGCTGCGTCTCGCACGCGCCTACACCGGTAAGGATGACTACGTCATTCTGGAAGGCAGTTACCATGGGCTGTTTGACGCAGCCATGTGGTACACGCCCATGGATAAATGGGAGCAGGTTGGGGAGCCCGAGGTCTATCCCTATAGTGAAGGCGTACCGCTGAGCACACGTAACTTCGCGCACTTCGTGCAGGCGAACGACGCAAACCAGCTCGAGGACGTGTTGCAGCGCCACGCGGGATCGATCGCCTGCCTGCTCATCGAGCCGATCATGGGAAATTGCCTGGGAATTGCCGCTGATCCGGCTTACCTGCGCGCAGCCCGGGCCTTGTGCGACAAGTACGGTGTCCTGTTGGTCATCGATGAGGTGAAGACCGGATTCCGCGTGGCCCGTGGCGGCGTGCAGGAGTTGTACGGCGTGGATGCCGATCTGTGTACGTTCGCCAAGGCGGTGGCGAATGGCTATCCGATTTCGGTTCTGGCCGGCCGTGAAAAGATCATGCGGAAGATTGGGCGCGGCGTCGCACACGGCGGCACATATACGGCTCACCCGGTGTCATTGGCTGCCGCAGAAAAGACGCTCCAAATTCTCGACGAAACCGATGCGCTGGAGCGTATCGCGCAATACGGCACGCGTCTGCGGACAGGAATGGGCACGATTCTGAAGGCGCGCGGGATCGCACACAGCTTTGTCGGCCATCCTTCGATGAGCGGCCTGTATTTCGCCCACGAGCCCCCACGCACGTATCGCGACTGGAAGCGTAGCGACTACACGTTTTACGACGCCGCGGCAAAAGTGTTGCATGACGAGCGCATCCTGTGCGAGCCGGACTCCCGCGAGCCCTGGTTCATATCGGCGGCGCACGATGACGCGTGTCTCGGCGATACATTGGCGGCTTTCGAAGTGGCGATCGACACGACTCTTCGCTCCGTGCAAACTACACGTAAAATGCCTGCCTGAACACGACACCGAAGCACCGGCATGGGCTCTAATTCCAGCAGGCGCCATGATGCGATCATCGTAGGTGCCGGTCACAACGGGCTCGTCGCCGCATGTTATCTGGCGCGGGCCGGCCTCGACGTGCTGGTCCTGGAACGCAACACCTATGTCGGCGGCGCCGCGGTCAGCCGGCAGCTGTACGAGAATTTCACGTATTCGAATTGCTCCTACGTGTGCAGTCTGCTGCGTACCGAGATCATTCGTGGGCTGGAGTTGCCGCGCTTCGGTCTGCAGATCATCCCGTACGAGGGTGGCTGCACGATGATGCGTAATGGCGACCACCTTGCGCTGTACGACAACCACGATGCGTTGCGTCGGGAGATAGCGCGGCACTCGAAGCGCGATGCCGAAGCCTACGAGCGCTACCTGCGCGACATGTTGCGCCAGTGCCGGTTCATCAAGCCACTGCTGCTGCGCGAACCGCCCGATCCCACCTCTTTCAAGCCGCGCGACATCATGGAGCTCCTCCATCTGGGGAAGCATTTCCATGGATTGGGCGAGGAGCGCATGTACGACACGTTGCGCTTCTGGACCATGAGCTGCGCCGACTTCCTCGACGAGTATTTCGAAAGCGAAATCGTCAAGGCGCACCTGGCGGGCAGCTCGATCATCGGTACCGCGCTCGGGCCGCGCTCTCCGGGTACGGCTTACGTGCTCCTGCATCACTACATGGGAAGCATTGACGGCACCGTCGGCGCTTGGGGGTTTGCCCGTGGTGGCATGGGCGCGGTCACCAAGGCGCTCGCCGCATCTTTCGAGGCAAGCGGTGGAACCATCCGCAGCGGCGCACCCGTCAATCAGGTGCTCG
Organism: Gammaproteobacteria bacterium; assembly: GCA_028293805.1. GTDB lineage: Bacteria > Pseudomonadota > Gammaproteobacteria > Steroidobacterales > Steroidobacteraceae > 13-2-20CM-66-19. Next base: position 26,691 of record JAQGOC010000199.1, on the reverse strand, counting down.
TGCACAATGGGCGTGCGATCGGTGTCGTGCTGGACGGCGGAGAGGAGATTCACGCTCCCGTCGTGGTGTCCAACCTCGATGTGCGGCGCACGTTTCTCGAAACGATGGACACGAAGGATCTGCCGCCGGATTTCGTGGAGCAGGTACGCAACTTCAAGATCCGCGGGTCCTCGGGCAAGCTCAACATCGCCCTCGATGGATTGCCGCGGTTTCCGGCGATTCCGCAGGGTTCGCCCAGCACGCGCGGCGACATGCACGTGACCGACACCATGGAAATGCTGGAGCGGGCCTACGACGACTGGAAGGAAGGCCGCTGGTCGCGCGCTCCTTACATCGATATGCTGATTCCCTCGCAGATCGATCCGACCATGGCGCCGGACGGTAAGCACTACATGTCCGTATTCGTGCAGTACTGTCCCTATCGTCTCGCGGCAGGGGAATGGAATGCCGAGCGGCGGCAGGCGTTCGGCAAGACCGTCATCGATACCATCGCCGCGCACAGCCCGAATTTCAAAGACCTCATTCTGCACGCGGAAATCCGCACCCCGTGGGATATCGAGAACGAGGTCGGACTCACCGAAGGCAACATCTTCCAGGGGGAGCTGACTTTCGATCAGTTGCTCTTCAACCGTCCCATCCCGGGCTACGCGCAGTATCGTGCTCCCGTACGCGGGATGTACCTGTGCGGCTCCAGCACTCATCCGGGTGGCGGTGTGATGGGGGCTCCCGGCGCAAATGCCGCGAGCGCCATTCTGCGCGATCTGCGGAAGACTCAATGACCATGGCAGGCGCGTTCCCGAAAAACTCGAAGTATGACTGCATCGTCATCGGCGGTGGTCATAACGGTCTCGTGTGCGCCACTTATCTGGCGCGCAGCGGACGCTCCGTGTTGGTGGTGGAAGCGGCGGACCGGGTCGGCGGCGCGGCTGTGACGCGCGAATTTTCACCGGGGTTTCGGGTTTCCGCCTGCGCCCATCTGCTGCATCTCATGCCGGAATCGGTCGTGAGGGAATTGCGCCTCGGCGCGCATGGGTTGCGGCTCGTGGCGGACGGAATGCCGACGACGGCGCTTTCCGGCGATGGTGCTCCTCTGCGGATCGATCCCGGGAACCCATCGGCTCTGGCAGAGCGTTCGTCCGCCGATGCTGCGGCATATCCAGTCTACGACGCGCGCCTGCGACGGCTGGCGCTGGCATTGCAGCCTGCCTTTGATACACCGCCGCCCCGTTTGGGCACGAGCTCCTGGGGAGATCGTCTTGCCCTACTGCGGCTGGGGTGGAGGATTCGGCGCCTCGGACGCGGGGACATGCGGGAGTTGCTGCGCATCGGCGGAATGTGTGTGCAGGATCTCCTCGATGAGCATTTCGAGAATCCCTTGCTCAAGGGCGCGCTGGGATTCGACGCCGTGTTGGGGGCCAACGCGGGGCCTCGATCCCCTGGCTCTGTATTGACGCTTCTGTACCGTATGGCTGCCGCCGGCGCGGCTGGAAGCTCGCTTGCACAGCCTGCGGGAGGTCTGGGCGCGCTGTCGGATGCGCTGGCCGAGGCAGCTATCGACGCCGGAGCTGTGATCCGCACCAGTGCGATCGTCGACCGCATTCTTGTGCGGGAAGATCGTGCCGCCGGCGTCGTCTTGCAGTCAGGCGAGCAGCTCACGGCGGCTTCTGTCGTTTCGAACGCCGATCCAAAAACAACGTTTCTGCGCTTGCTGGGTACCGAGTATCTCGACACGGGCTTCGTCCGCCGCATCGTGCATCTGCGCGCTCGCGGACTCGCTGCGAAATTGCATCTGGCGCTGGATCGGCCGCCGCGGTTCACTGGCCTGAATGAGGCCGCTCTGCAGGGGCGATTGCTGCTGGCGCCCTCACTTGAGTACGTCGAGCGGGCGTTCAATCACGCTAAGTACAGCGAGTTCTCCGCAGCGCCCATTTTGGAAATCACCGTTCCGACGGTGGCCGATTCGAGCCTCTCGCCCGCCGGCAAGCACGTGCTCTCAGCGGTGGTGCAGTATGTTCCCTACCGCTCGGCGGCTGCGGGCTGGGAGCAAGAGAAGGAACGCTTCACGAATCTCCTCGTCGACACTCTCGAGAGTCATGCGCCTGGCCTGCGTGAATCGATTCACGCGGCGGAATTGCTGACTCCGGTGGATATCGAGCGGGAATTTCGCATCAGTGGTGGCCACTGGCATCACGCGGAGTTGGCGTTGGATCAGTTCATGATGGTGCGGCCCGTTCCCGGTGCTGCGCAATACCGCACGCCCGTGGACGGATTGTTTCTTTGCGGAGCCGGCAGTCATCCGGGCGGCGGCGTCATGGGCGTCGCGGGCCGTAACGCCGCGAGACAGATCCTGAACGGTGCGACGCATGCGTCGCACCGTCGGGGCCGCAAGACAACGCCCCGGACCGACGCTGAGCGGGCAACTCCCGCGAATGAGCAGGCGGCCTGACATGCTCAGCGAGAGCGAGCCGCATTTTCGCCAGCCGCTGCTGAAAACGCCCTTCCACGAGCGCGCACGGGCGGTCAGCCAGGTCGACAGCTTCATTCCCTGGGCCGGCTATACGACGGTCGATGTCTTCACGACGGTGGAGCAGGAATATTTCGCGATCCGCAACGCCACGACGCTCTATGACCTCACGCCCATGGTGAAGTACCGGATCGCGGGACCGGGAGCGATGCGGTACCTCAATCGCCTGATGACGCGCGACATCGCCAAACTCAAGCCCGGCCGCGTCGCCTACGGCGTGTGGTGCAACGATGGGGGCCACCTCATCGACGATGGCACCGTGTTCCGCCTGGGCGAGACGGAATACCGGCTCTGCACCGGGGAGCGCCAGCTCGACTGGCTGCTCGACTCCGCCGTGGGCTTCGAGGTGGAAATATCCGAAGTGACGCAAGAGATCGCAGCTCTTGCCGTGCAAGGGCCGACCTCCTGTGCGTTGCTGAAGACGTTCGGATTGGCGGGGGTCGAGCGTCTGAAGCCTTTCGAGCTCGCGCATTTCCTGCCGCCGCCATCGTTGGGCGTGGCCGCGATCATGGTGTCCCGCACGGGGTTCACCGGCGATCTGGGCTACGAGTTGTGGATGCGCCCCGCGGACGCGGAAGCCATCTGGGACGGCCTGATGGAGGCGGGGCACACGCGCGGTATTCGTCCAATAGGCTCACGCGCGTTGAATATTGCGCGCATCGAAGCGGGATTCCTGCTGCCGAATTTCGATTTCGTCTCGAGCGAGCGTACCTTGCGCCTCGGTACGGAGCGGTCGCCGCTCGAGCTGGGTCTGGGATGGCTCGTGGACTTCCAGAAGGGCCACTTCACCGGGCGTCGCGCGCTGCTCGAGGAGGAGCGTCGAGGACCGCGACGGCGGCTGGTCGGCCTCGATATCGAAGGCACCAAGCCGGCACACAACGCTCTGCTGTATTCGGACAACTCGGGAAAGCGGCAGGTGGGGAGCGTCGCTTCGGCAACCTGGTCGCCCACGTGTAAGCGCAACATCGCCCTCGCGATGATGGATGCACCGCATATCGAGCCGGGACTCACCGTCTGGGCCGAGATCTATTTGAACCGCGAGCTGGTGTGGGAGCGCCGTATGGCGCAGGCTAAGCTCGTGCCGCGCCCGTTTTTTACGCCCGAACGACGCCGTCTCACGCCGCCGGCGGATTGCTAAAGCAAGCGCCGCCATGATCGCAACCCAGCTCAAACCCTTTGCCGATCGTCCGTGGCTCGATCCAAACGCCAAACCGCAGATCGTCATCGAAGGCGTAGCCAAGACCTATGGCGCTTTTTCTGCTGTAGACCACGTCAATCTGACGATCTACAAGGGCGAGATGTTCGCCCTGGTCGGAGCCTCCGGCTGTGGCAAGACGACGTTGCTGCGCATGTTGGCCGGTTTCGCGCGCCAGAGCAGCGGCACTATCTCGATCGACGGCGTCGAGATGAGCGCGGTGCCGCCGCACGAGCGACCCGTGAACATGATGTTCCAGTCGTATGCGTTGTTTCCGCATATGACGGTGGAGCGCAACGTCGGCTATGGCCTCAAGCGGTTGCCGCTCGACAGCGCGACTCGTAAAAGGCGTATCCAGGAGGCGCTCGACATGGTGCAACTGGGGCCACTCGCCCAGCGCAAGCCGCACCAACTCTCCGGAGGCCAGCGGCAACGCGTCGCTCTGGCACGGGCGCTGATCCGCCGGCCCAAAGTGCTGCTCCTCGATGAGCCGCTGTCGGCACTCGACAAGAAGCTGCGCGAGAAGACCCAGTTCGAGCTCATGGACCTGCAGTACCAGGTCGGCATCACCTTCATCGTGGTGACTCATGACCAGGACGAAGCGATGGCGCTCGCGAGCCGCATCGCCGTCATGGACCGGGGAAAGGTCGTGCAGGTCGGGACGCCCGCGGAAATCTACGAGTTCCCGCAGAGCCGCTTCGTGGCCGACTTCGTCGGCACGACGAATCTCTTCGAGGGTACGGTCGTGCAATGCGAGCCGGGCCTGACGATCGTCACGTGCCGCGAGACCGGCTGCGACCTGCTCGTCGATGACGTCGGGCGTTTCAGCCCCGGACAGCGGGTCTGGGTCGCGCTGCGACCGGAAAAGATCCGCCTCAGCAAACAACCCTCCACTGGCGGGCGTGTCAATCAGCTCCGCGGGACGGTTTATGAGCTCGGCTATCTGGGTAACCGCTCCACCTACCAGATCAAGACCGCGAGCGGAAAGCTGGTTACCGTGTTCTCCCAGAACGAGCGTCGCACGTCCGAGTGGAGCATCGACTGGAGCGACGAGGTGTATGTGAGCTGGAGCGCCGATGCGGCGGTCCTGCTGCAGTCGTAAGCGCGTCACGGGTCGAGCCACGAGGGCGTGCCAGGGCGGCTTGTTGCCGAGCTGCCCGGCCAGCACGTCGATGAATGCACGTACTCGCGGTGGCACGACGGGCCGCCGAGCTCCTGTTCCGCCATTGCAGGCGCTCGCCGGTAAGGGCGGCGGGAGCGCGAAATAGCGTATCCGGCGAAGCCCGCATGGGTGTATTTTATGCGTTGAAGAGCGGCCGTGACCCGCACGAGTGCGGGTCGACGACGTCGATTCGAGGGGGAGTGCTATCAGCAGCGTCGGCCGAACGTGGCGACCTGGACTGGCACTGGCCTGTTTCCCGGTCAGGGCTCTGCTGTTGGCTTTCTGCCTTGCTGGCGCGACACTTCAAGCTGCGACCGGGTTGCCCGAAACGCCGGTGGCCGCTCTTGAGCCCGCCATCGCTGCAATCCCTCCCATCCCCGAGGTCCTCGTCGAGGCGCCTGAGCCTCGGTTTGCCGCACCCACCCTGCGCGACCGGATCGGACGAATCTGGGCGCCGGTACTCATCAACGGCCGGGGTCCCTATCGCCTCGTACTCGACACCGGTGCCAGCCACTCAGCCGTGATAGCCGCGGTCGCGGACAGTCTGGGGATCCCCCTCAGCGATTTCGCCAATGTGCGCGTCAGCGGCGTCACCGGCTCCTCCATTGTTCGCTCCATACCGGTCAATCGGCTCGAAGTCGGCGAGCTGTCCATCGACTCCACCATGCTGCCGATCGTCGCGGATGTGTTCGGGGGAGCCGAGGGAGTGCTCGGGACCGAAGGGCTCGCCGACAAGCGGATTCTCATCGATTTCGGCCATGATCGCGTGGTGATCTCACGCTCCCGCGGCGCGCTCGAGGGCATCGGATTTACGACGCTGCCGTTGCGAGTGCTGCGGGGCCGCCTGTTGGCCTTGGATGTGCGCGTCGGCGGCACCAGGGCCAAGGCCATCATTGATACCGGAGCCCAGGTGACCATCGGCAACCTAGCCCTGCATGAGGCGCTGGCCCGACGTTGGCTGAAAGAGGCGAAGAAGCAGGAAATCATCGGTGTTACGCTGGATGTGGCACAGGGGGATACGGTGATCTCTCCACCGATCGCCGTGGGCCCGTTGCAGTTCCGCGGTGTCAATGTGACCTATGCCGACATGTTCATCTTCGATCTTTGGAAGCTCACCCGTGAACCAACGCTCGTGCTGGGCATGGATGTGCTGGGGTCCGTCGATATGCTCGTCATCGACTACCGGCTGCGCGAGCTGCAGATTCGCCTGCGGCATCCATGAACGCCGGCATCCATGAGCGCCGCAAAGGCGAGATTCCCTGCCGTTTGGCAGGATGCGCTCATAGTCGTGCTTGGTACCGCGATTGCCGTGGTTTTGTGCGTGCGGTTCGACGTCAGCGAAGCGCTGCGTCGCTGGACCGCTCCCTGGGAGCGTTTCCAACTCGATGAGCTGCCGGCCGTTCTCTTCGTGCTCGCCGCCGGGCTGGCCTGGTTCTCCGTGCGCCGCTTCTGGGAAGAGCGGCGTGAGCTTCTGCGGCGCCAGGCAGCAGAAGCGCAGCTTGCGGCCGCGCTGGCCGACAACCGCAGGCTCTCCCAACAGTACGTGCGGCTGCAGGAGGCGGAGCGCAAGACATTGGCGCGTGAGCTCCACGATGAGCTGGGACAGTACCTCAATGTCATCAAGCTCGACGCCGTCGGTATCCGCGACGAGACTGTACCGGGCCACTCGGCGGTGCGCGAACGCGCCGGATCCATCATCGCCAACGGTAACCATATCCACGCCGCACTGACGGCATTGATCCGGCAGTTGCGGCCGGTGGGTCTGGATGAGTTGGGTCTCGAGGCCGCGCTGGAGCATTGCATCGATACCTGGCGCCCGCGGTTGCCGGCGGTGCAATTGCATCTGTCATTTACGGGCGAGTTCGGCGACCTGGCCGAAACAATCACCCTGACTGCCTACCGGTTGATCCAGGAGGCCTTGACGAACGTCGCGAAGCACGCCGCCGCCGGCCAGGTCACGATGCGACTCGAGCGCAGCGCGACGGAGCCTGCATCCATCCAAGGCTCTTCGGGCTACATCACGATCACCATCGCCGACGATGGCGTCGGCTCCGATACTAGAACTCCGACGCAGGGGCTGGGCCTCATCGGCATGCGGGAACGGGTTGCCGGCTTGGCCGGCTGGTTGGAAATCACCAGCTCGCCCGGCAGCGGTTTCGCGCTGAAGGCGCAGATACCCGTGGACAGCACAGCGGAGCAGGTCGGATGACGAGGTCCTCGATGGTAACTGTCCTGCTGGTCGACGATCATGCCGTCGTGCGCGAGGGTTATCGGCGCCTGCTGGAGCGGGACGCAAAAATCCAGGTGGTGGGCGAGGCCGCGAACTCGGCGCAGGCGTGCGAGCGGGCCGTGTCTCTCGATCCGGAGGTCGTCGTAATGGATATTGCTCTGCCGGGAGTCAGCGGCATCGAGGCCATGCGGCGAATTCTGGCGCGGCGGCCGCAGCAGTGCGTGCTCATGTTCAGCATGCACGACGACGCTATTTTCCCCTCTCGGGCACTCGAAGCCGGTGCACGCGGTTACGTGAGCAAGGCCAGCGCGCCGGAGGTGCTCGTCGATGCCATCTCCGCAGTCGCGCGAGGCGAGCGCTACTTGAGTCCCGACGTGCAGAAGGTCATGGCGCACCACGACTCGTCCCAGGCGAAGTCGCTCGTCAACTCGCTGACCGCGCGGGAATTCGAGGTCCTGCGGTTGCTCGCGCGCGGAGACACCGTGAAGCGCATCGGGGAGAAGCTGGGCTTGTCCGAGAAAACCGTGGCGAACCACCAGTCCGCCATCCGCGAAAAGCTCGGCGCCCGCAATGGAGTGCAGTTGGCGCGGGTCGCGGCGGAGCTGGGGCTGCAGTTGTAATCCCAGGGAGGCTCGCGTTGTTGGACATGCCAATTCAGGTTCGACTCAGGTGCACAGGCCAGGCAACGCTTCCGTGTAAATAGTGCTGTATCCGCTAGCGCTCGGTGTAATTCCAGGACCGGGCGGTGGATAACATGGCGCCAACCGGAGGATAACTGCCCCGGTTATCCACATGATTCCCCGAGCGCCCGCTTCCGTGACAGCTGCAGCGGCACGGTACGGCGGAACTGCCGTTCCCCTCGCACGTTTCCCCAGCGGCTTTCCAACACCGCGTTTGGGAGTCTAGACGGCTGGCTCTTCGTAGCCTCAAGCCGCTGGCCATGAACCTTCAACCCTTACGAGCGAGGACTTGCTTATGGCAGGCAAAAATACAGCCGTTTTCGGTATCTACGCTACGGCCGTGGATGCGGAACGGGGCGTGGATACGCTGATCGCTGCAGGATTTCCCAGCGAGGATATTTCGGTGCTCCTGCCCGACACCCGGAGCACCAAGGAGTTTGCACATGAGAAGGAAACGAAAGCCCCAGAGGGCACGGCCGCGGGCGCGACCGCAGGGGGGCTCATAGGCGGAACCCTGGGGGTGCTCGCCGGAATCGGGGCATTGGCCATTCCGGGCTTCGGCCCGCTCATCGCTGCGGGACCGATCGTGGCCGGGCTCGCCGGGCTCGGTGCCGGTGGAGCGGTCGGCGGCCTCGTTGGTGCGCTCGTGGGCATGGGTATTCCGGAATACGAAGCCAAGCGCTACGAGGGCCGCGTAAAGGACGGTGGCGTACTGCTTTCCGTACATTGCGATACCTCGGAAGGCGTGCGGCGTGCCAAAGACCTGTTGCAGGGTAGCGGTGCGGATGACATCGCGTCCGCCGGCGAAAGCGCGGGGATGAAGCCCGCCGAGCAATCTCAGCCCGCCCAGCGGCAGTAACGAAACGGGTGGCGTGGGCGAGCCCAGCTTCGCCCACGCTGACGTTGAAGCTCATCCGTGGGGAGGCGCGCGGCGAGAAATTGCATCCCCAGTCCCTGCGTTGCCGAACCAGTCACCGGCCCCAGGCTTCGCCCGCGGCTCGAGGGGCAGCGTAAACAGCTTCGACTACCAGGGGCTGTACCGCGCCGCCCCGAAGTCCTTCGCTGCGCACGTGCGCAGCGCTGCCTGTCACCTGACCAGCGTCGCGCCGCTCTGCTTGACCACTTCGCCGCCTTTGATCACCACGGCGACCGATTGAAGTGCGGCCACATTCGCGAGCGGGTCGCCCGCGACCGCGATCAGATCGCCGAAGCGGCCTACAGCGATGGCGCCTACGTCGCCCGGTCGACCGAGAGCCTCCGCGGCGGTCACGGTGGCGGCTTGGATTGCCTGCATGGGAGTCATCCCCCACGCGACCATCGTTGCGAACTGTTTCGCGTTCGTTCCGTGCGGGTACACGCCCGCGTCCGTGCCGAATATCATCTTCACGCCAGCTTTGGCCGCCGCCCGGAAATTCTCGCGCTGCTGGCGCCCGATCATCCGCTCCTTGTCCAGCGATTCCTTGAAGAGGCCGTTCTTTTCGCCTTCCGCGAGGATGTAGTCGTCGTTGTACACGTCCATGGAAAAGTAGGTGCCGTGTTGCTTGGCGAGCGCAAAGGCTTCCTCGTCCGCGAGGCTTGCGTGCTCGATGGTGTCGACGCCAGCCCGGATCGCATCCTTGATTCCGTTCGTGCCGTGGGCATGCACGGCAACCCGCAGGCCCAGCATGTGCGCCTCGTTCACCAGCGCCTTCATCTCGGTCAGCTCATACTGCTGAGCGCCAACCGTGTCCGTCTTCGAGAGCACACCTCCGGTGCCGCAGAACTTGATGACCTCGGCGCCGTACTTGCGCAGTTTGCGCACCATGGCGCGCAGCTCCTCGGGACCATTGGCGACGGCGGTTCCTGGTGTCTTGATCGATGGCGGAAACTCAGTGTCATCGCAATGTCCGCCCGTTGCGCCGATCGCATAGGTGGCCGGAACGATACGGGGTCCGGGTACATAGCCGTGCTCGATGGCCTGTTTCAGGGCGACATCGTCGTAGTTCGCGGAGCCGACGTTGCGCACCGTGGTAAACCCGGCTTCCAGCGTGCGCTTCGCATTCGCCACCCCGACGATGGTCCAGAAGTTGTCCGTGAACTCCAGTCTGCGGTAGCCGCTGAAGAGCGGATCGCTGGTGAGATGCACGTGCATGTCGATCAGGCCCGGCAGCAGGGTCATTCCGGGCAAATCGATCTTTCTCGCGCCAGCGGGCACGGACGCGCCCTGTGAGGCAACTGCCGTGATCCGTCCGTCCGTGATCGTAATCTGTGGGTGTTCGACCACGTGACCTGCGACTACGTCCACCATTCGATCCGCGGTGACGACGACCGTGTCGGCGTGAGCCGAGGTTGCGGCAAGCAGCAGCACAGAGAGAATCGGGAGGTACTTCAATCGTTGCATCGGGGCGATCTCGTGGGACGTACGTAAGCCGCGTAATGTCGCAGAGGCCACGCTCGAGCGCCAGCCCGGGAAACGCGTGCCGCAGTCCGTCCGAGCCGCCCCGTCAGGCTCTGCCGAGATAGTCCATCTTTCCCAGCTCGACGCCGTTGTGACGAAGAATGTCGTACGTGGTCGTGACGTGGAAGTAGATATTCGGCAGCAGGTGGTCGTGCAGATAGGGCATTGCCTGCATGCTCTTCGTGCTGCTGCGGGTCTGCCACGAGATGGTCTTGTCTTCGGTCCCGTCGATCTGCTCGGGCTTCAAGGTCTCGAGGTACGCGATCGTCTTGCGGATACGGGCGGTGAGCCCGGCAAACGAGGTCTCGTCGTTTTCGTATACCGGGACTTCCAGCCCCGCGAGTCGCGCGGCGCCGCTGTTGGCGACGTCGGTGGCGATCTGCACCTGCCGGGTCAACGGGAACATGTCCGGGTACAGCCGCGCGTTCAGCAGTGCGGCGGGATCGATCTTGCGCGCTTCGGCATGCGCGGCGCCCTTCTCGAGGATGGCCGCGAGATTCATTAGAGCCCGGATGAACCTGGGCACCGAGCTCGTATACATCGTGGTCTTCATTGGCTATTCATCCCTTCCGAGTTGACGGCGTATGGCTTCTTCGCGGGCATCGTCGATGACGAGCATCACGCTGTTTGGATCGGTGGCGGTTTCTTCGCGCGCGAAGAGTCCCGTGAGCTGGCTGTCGGCTCGCAACTCTCCCTGCTCGAACAGCGCCCACATCTCCCTGGCGAATTCGGTGGTGAGCAGCTCCGGAGCAAAACGGCCGAGCGTGGCGCGGATGTTGTTCACGTCTCGTTCGAGCATCGCGAAGGCACCGTTGTTGCCGGCGGCGTTGACGGCCTGCGGCAGATCGATAATCACCGGGCCATCGGGGCCGACGAGCACGTTGAATTCCGACAGATCCCCATGGATGAGCCCAACGCTCAGCATGCGCACGATCTGTCTCATCAGAAATCCGTGGTACTCGCGTGCGATCACGGGAGACAGATCGACTTCGCCGAGGCGCGGAGCAGGATACCCGTCCGCATCCGTTACCAGCTCCATGATCAGGACATCGTTGAAATAGCCGTACGGCTGCGGGACGCGCACGCCGGCGGCGACAAGTTGGTAGAGGGCGTCCACCTCGGCGTTCTTCCACGCGGCTTCCTGTTCCTTGCGGCCAAAGCGCGTGCTTTTGCTCATGGCGCGCATCTGGCGGCTGCCGCGCACCTTGCGCCCTTCCTGGTACTGGGTGCGCTTCTGAAAGCTTCGCTGCCCCATGTCCTTGTAGACTTTCGCGCAGCGAACCTGCGTGCCCGAGCGGACGACATAGACGGTGGCCTCCTTGCCGCTTTTGAGCGACCGGAGAACCTCATCAATCACACCATCATCGATCAGGGGCTGCAGGCCTTTGGGGGTCTTCATTGCTTCCGTGGGCGCAAGCGTTCGGGGCGCGCGCGCAAGTCATTTGACGCATCGTGGCGCGCCTCGTACCCCTTTCCCCGCCGGGCAAGGCGCTTCCAGGCGCTCAACCTGCGGATATTACAGGTTGCGGCGGCTCGCGGTGCTGATTTAGGGCGTCCTCCGACTTCCCGGCCGCACGAAGTCCTACAGTCCCAGGCGCGGTCCGAGGCGCCTAATTCCGCCCGTGAGGTAACACTATGAAAGCTCTTCACGGCCTGGGTGCGCTGCTCATCGTGGTCTGGCTGGTGCTGTGGCTGGTGGTGAAGATCACCTTCGCCGGGGTTCATCTGCTCCTGTTGCTGGGCATCGCCATGATCGTTTTCGGCCTGCTGCAGGCAAAGCGCTCGGGATCGACTCCCTAAAAGCCAGGCCTGTGGCGCGCTTCGCCATTTCCCGGTGCATCGCAGGGGAAACACGAGGATGGCGCAGACGCTTTTGTAAAACCGAAATAGTTCGCGTTGTGCTTGCACATAGGCCGACGGATACTTGAGCGCAGACACAACGAGAACAATGAATGGATAACGGATCCGGGGACACTGGTGCGCCGTGCGCTGGCGCCAAACGCGTCAGCCTGAATATTGCCGCACTTTCCGCGGTGCTGTTCGCACTGACGGCGCGCGCGCAGACCCTGGACCAGCAGTACGACTTTTACCTCGCAACGACCTCCGAGCGCTGCGGAAACCTCGGTTTCGCGCGCCTGGCTTTCGGTGAGCTGGTGCCGGGCCAGGCCGGTCCGAACTTGTTCGCTTACTGTTCCGGGCCGCCGTTGGTAGGCGGCGGCGGCGGCAATGGCAGCTCGTCGGGCGGTGGCGCGGGCACAGGGGAGAGCCGTAGCGAAGGTGCTCAGGAAGATGCTGCCTTGCGGCGGCGGCGGGAGCACCTGCGTAAAGCGAACGACGACACGCCGGCCGCCGCGGATGCTGCGGATTTTGACCTGGGCCGTTTCGGCGCCACGAGTGCCTTTTTATCGCTGGACTATGCGCACGAGCGCCAGAAAACCACCTTCTACGAAGCCGGGCGGCGCTCGCATGACCTGGCCGGCACGCTGGGCCTCGATCACCGCTTCGGTACGCAGGCTCTTGCCGGTCTGGCACTCAAGTATGACGAGCAGTCCGGCGTCATCGACAGTGGCGGTGATTTCCATATTCATGGCCACGGCGTGTGGGCTTACGGCTCATGGACGCCGCGTGACGCTATGTTCGTGGACATGGCCGCAGGGCTCGGGCTCAGGACTTTGCATACTGCGCGCACGGTGTCGCGTGAAATCTTCAACGTGGATCGATTCGGCAACGTGACGAGTTTCTTCAACCCGGCCCCGGAGCTCGCGCGCAGCGATACGCACGAGCACGATGTCGATGCCGAGTTGCGCACGGGATACGATTTCTCCTTCTCGAGCGTGAGCGTCGGCCCCCGCGTCGCGCTGACGATCAAACACACATCGCTGGATGCGTATGTCGAAAGCGGCAACACGCCGATGACGCTGGCTTTCGATTCGCAAAGGACGACGTCCCTGCGCAGCCTGGTAGGTTTCCAGGCGACCAGAGCTTTCACCGCTGCAGGTACCGTATGGGTCCCGCAGCTCAACACCGACTGGGTCCACGAATACCGCGACGATCAACGCGTCATTACCGCCCACTTCGCCGAAGACCTGCGCCCCAACCCGGCCCAGCTCCGCTTTCAAAACACAGCTCCCGATCGGGACTGGCTGCTGCTGCGCGCCAGCCTGGTCGCGGTGTTTGCGCATGGTGTGAGCGCCTTCACTGCCTTGGAGAGCACGGCCGCCCACTCCTATATCGACCGTTACCGCGCCAGCGTCGGTATGCGAGTGGAGCTCTAGCGGCCACCCGGCTATTTCGAGAGCTGCGCCAACTCCCTGACGAGACCCGGCCCGCGGTAGATCAGCCCGGTATAGATCTGTACAAGATCGGCTCCTGCGGCGCGCATCGCCTGCGCGTCTGCCGCACACATGATGCCGCCCACCCCGATGATTGTCATGGTTGCGCCGAGCTCGTTGCGCAGGGTGCGCACGACTTCCAACGAACGCGGACGAAGAGGAGCGCCGCTGACGCCGCCTGCTTCGTCGGCGTGTGGAAGTGATTCGAGGCCCGCGTGAGAGACGGTGGTGTTTGTTGCAATGACGCCGTCCAGAGGCAGGGCTCTCAGAAGAATAGCGATCGCGCGCAGCTCGTCGTCTGTCAGGTCGGGCGCGAGTTTCAGGAGCAGGGGCACTCGCCGCGAATTTGCCTTCCCGAGACCATGCGCTTCCTCCAGCAACGCGGTGAGGAGTGGCGCGAGATTCTGCGTCTCTTGCAGGTCGCGCAGCCCCTTCGTGTTGGGCGATGACACGTTGACGGTGACATAGTCGGATACCGCATGGACGGCTCGAAGGCACGCAACGTAATCGTCGACGGCGCGCTCGGCGGGTGTGGTCGCGTTCTTGCCGATGTTGACGCCAAGGATCTGGCGTCCGCGGCGGCCCCTGATGCGGGCTGCGGCTTGCTGCGCCCCTTCGTTCGGGAATCCCATGCGATTGATGAGCGCCGCTCGTTCGGACACGCGAAACAGCCGAGGTTTCGGGTTTCCGGCCTGCGCTCGTGGCGTGACGGTGCCCACTTCGATATGGCCGAAGCCCAGAGCGAACAGCCCGTCGACGGCGACCGCGTTCTTGTCGAACCCCGCCGCCAGACCCACGCGGTTCGGGAAGGAGAGCCCCATAAGCTCAACCGGCTTCCCGGTCTGCGTCAATCCGCTTCCGAAAGGATACCAGCGCAGTGCCCGGACGGCTGCGAGGGCCACCGTATGTGCCGTTTCCGGTGTCAGTTCGAACAGGGCGCGACGGATAACGTGGTAAAGCATCGGCAGCAGGCGGTGGCGCCGGAGCGTACAAAGCAACGCAATACAGTTATATGGCGACTCTTGCCGAAGGGTGGAGCATGCCGGCAGGCCGTTCCATACGCAGTCCGTACGAACTGATTGCCTGATCGTAAGCCATTGATCTTAATGGCGCTCCCAACCGGATTCGAACCGGTGTACTAGCCTTGAGAGGGCTATGTCCTGGGCCTCTAGACGATGGGAGCGGCGGGTAAGGGTGAGGGTCTACCCTAAGAGCGCGCTATTATAGAGGGCGTTACCAATAGCTCAAGCCGAAAGCGTTTTAATTGAACTCCTCTAATGCGTCCCTGGTGGCGCCCACATCGATCCCCAGGATCATCCCGCGATCCGATCACACGATCTCGCGGGCTCATATCTCTCCCAATGCATTGCGCGTGCTGTACAAGCTGCGCGATGCGGGTTTCATGGCGTTTTTAGTCGGCGGGTGCGTGCGTGACCTGCTCATCGGCTTCGAGCCGAAAGACTTCGACGTCGCGACCGATGCTCTGCCGGAGCAGGTGAAGAGACTCTTCCGCAATTGCCGTCTCGTGGGCCGCCGGTTTCGGCTCGCCCATGTATTCTTCGGCCGCGACATCATCGAGGTGGCGACCTTTCGCGCCGCGAGCGCGCCTTCGCAGGGCGAGGAACCGCTGCCGGATGCGGACCCCGAAGACGGTGAAGCCGCCGAGCTCGACGATCCGCAGCTCGAGACCGAGCCGGTCGACGTGCCGCCGCCGGCCCCGGAGCGCTACGCGAACATCGATGCGGATGCCGAGCGTACAGCGCAGCGCAGTTTCGATGAAACCGGCCGCATCCTGCGCGACAACGTGTACGGCACCATTGATGCGGATGTCTGGCGACGCGATTTCACGGCCAACGCCCTCTACTACAACATTGCGGACTTCTCCGTTTGGGACTACTGCGGTGGCGCTGAAGATATTGCTGCGCGGAAGCTGAAACTCATCGGTGATCCGGAGACGCGCTTTCGCGAGGACCCGGTGCGCATGCTGCGCGCCGCGCGCTTCGAAGCGAAGCTCGGCTTCGAGATCGACGCCGCCACGGCGGAGCCGATCGAGCGGTTGAGCGATCTGCTCGGCGGCGTGCCGCCGGCCCGCCTGTTCGACGAGACGCTCAAGCTGTTCCTGAGCGGCCAGGGTGAGCGCAGCCTGGAAGTATTGCGCCGCAGAGGCCTGTTGGCGGCTCTCCTGCCGACAGTGGATGCGTATCTCGCCGCCCACCCGGGCAGCCTCGTCGAGCAGCTGTTGATTCAGGGACTGAGGAATACGGACGAGCGGGTCAGGGCGGACAAGCCGGTGACGCCGACCTTCCTTTTCGCGCTCCTGTTGTATGGCCCGATCGCAGGCATAATCGAAGCGACGCCCCACGAGCGCTGGCACGAGCTCGCTACGATTCTGGACGCTTGCGACCTCGCTGCGCGTCAGGCGCAGACGAACGTCGCGATTCCCAAGCGCTTCTCTCTCGGCGTGCGCGAGATGTTTGCGCTTCAGCCGCGTCTGGAGCACCCAAGAGGACGGCGCGCATTGCGTGTGCTCGAACACCCGCGGTTTCGAGCGGCGTACGACCTTCTGTTGTTACGTGCTGAACTTGGACTGGCATCGAGCGAGACCGCGCAATGGTGGACCCGGCTTCAGGAGGTCTCCCCGGAAGAGCGTGGCGAGATGGCCGATGGTCTGACCGGCCAGGCACCGCGTTCGGAAAGCCCGCCACGCAGCAATGGTGTTCGCCGACGGAGAAGGCGTCGTCGCCCCGCAGGCCCGTCCTGATGGGCGAGCGCGCACTCTCCACGACATTGAGCTGAACTGAAAGAAAACGATATCGACGCATGGCCGCACGCCAAGAGGCTCAATGCCGGGGTGCCTGCTGATGGAGCTCTGGCATCCCGCGTACATTGCGGTCGGCAGCAATCTGGACGACCCGCGCTCACAAGTGCTGCGCGCGTTTTCCAGGCTCGCGGCGCTGCCGGCGACCCGCGTCGTTCTAATGTCGCCGCTCTATGTATCGCGACCGCTCGGGCCGGTCGCGCAGCCGGATTTCTATAACGCCGTGGCTGGTGTGCTGACGCAGCTCGAGTCGCGCGCGCTGCTCGCACAATTGCGCTCGCTCGAGACCGCCCTGGGCCGCCCGGAGAAGCGGGAGAGATGGGGTCCGCGGGTCATCGATCTCGACGTGCTGGCCTACGGGCGCGAGCGCCGCAACGACCCGGAGCTCACCTTGCCGCATCCCGGGATAGTGGAGCGCAACTTCGTTCTGTATCCTCTTGCGGATATTGCCCCGGACCTCGATATCCCCGGGCTCGGCCGGGTGACCGAGCTCAAGGGACGCGTCACGTCCGAGGGCCTGAGGCGTGACGAGCAATAACACCGATCCCGTGGGCGGCGCCCGGCGCCACTGTTTTGACAAGGTACGCGCGTTGGCAAACCCCATGAGTGCTGCGCACAGCGCATGAAAACGACTGATTCCTCGCACCAGTTCATCGTGATCGAAGGCCCGATCGGCGTCGGCAAGACCAGCCTCGCGCGACGCCTGTGCGGGAGCCTTTCGGCGCAAGGCGTCCTCGAGCAGGCCGCGGAGAATCCCTTTCTCGAGCGCTTCTATCGCAACCCCCGCGCGGGCGCGCTTCCCGCACAGCTGTACTTCCTGTTTCAGCGCGCCCAACAGCTCGCCTCGCTCAAGCAGCAGGACCTGTTTGCGCCGCTGCGTGTCGCGGATTACCTGTTGGAGAAAGACCGGCTGTTCGCCCGGGTCACACTCGACGACGCGGAATACGGGCTCTACGAGCAGGTCTACGAGAAACTGGACATCGAGGCGCCGCAGCCGGATCTCGTCGTCTACCTGCAGGCTCCCGTCGACGTGCTCCTGGAACGTATCGCCAAGCGCGGCATCGGCTACGAGCAGCGGATCGAGCGCGACTATCTCGAGCGCCTGAACGAGGCTTATGCCCGTTTCTTCCATGAGTACGAAGCGGCGCCGCTGCTAATCGTCAACGCCGCTTCCATCGATCCAATCAACAACCCCGCGGACTACGATGAGCTCCTCGCGGCGATCCAGCGGATGAAACGCGGCCGTCTGTATTACAACCCGTTGCGCAGTCACGGGATTTAGTAGACTGGCCGGCATGGAAATCGTCACGACCATTGCCGCTGTCCGCGCTCGCGTGCGCCGTTGGCGCAGCGAAGGACGGCGTATCGCCTTCGTGCCCACCATGGGTAATCTGCACCCCGGCCATGTGAGCCTCATCGAAACCGCGCGCAAGTACGGCGATCGTTTCGTAACCAGCATCTTCGTGAACCCGATGCAATTCGGACCGAACGAGGATTTTGCGCACTATCCCCGCACGCCCACCCAGGATGAGCGAATGCTGGCCGAAGCGGGGTGCAATCTCATGTTCATGCCGGACGTGAGCGAGGTGTATCCGAACGGTTCCGAGCGCGCGACGCGGATCGAAGTACCGGGCCTTTCGCGCATTCTGTGCGGCGAATTCCGCCCCGGCCATTTCGAGGGCGTGAGCACGGTGGTGGCGAAGTTGTTCCACATCGTGGAGCCCGATGTGGCGGTTTTCGGTGAAAAGGATTTCCAACAACTCACCATCATCCGGCGCATGGTCGCGGACCTTTGCATGCCGGTAGAGGTCGTGGCGGCACCGACAGTGCGCGACTCCGACGGGCTCGCAATGAGCTCACGGAACCAGTACCTGACACCCGCCGAGCGGCAGGCCGCGCCGCGCATCTATCAGACACTGCTTGCGGCCGGGAACCGGCTGCGCGCGGGTGACGCCGATTTTGCGAGCATCGAGCGTTTCGGCATCCAGGCTCTGGAGAGCGCCGGCATGCGACCCGACTACTTCGCCGTTCGCCAAGCGCACGATCTGAACGCTCCGCGGCATGACACGAATCATTTGGTCGTGCTCACTGCCGCGCGCCTCGGCAAAGCGCGGCTCATCGACAACGTTCAGGTGACGAAGTAGTGCCGTTCCAACGCCCACTCCACGTGCTCGCGCACCATCTGCGATGAATCCGTCCGCCGCGCCTCGAGCGCGCGGATGACGTCCTGCGAGGTCGGTGCATTCCCTAAAGCCACCGCGATGTTGCGGGACCACCGTTCATACCCGATGCGGTAAATCGCCGACCCGCGCATTCGCGCGTCGAACTGCGCCGCTGTCCACCCGAACAGCTCGGTGAGCCGGCCGGCATCGAGCCCATGCCGCACCTTGAAGTCGGGGTGGGCGGCGGCCTGTGCGAATTTGTTCCACGGGCACACGAGCTGGCAGTCGTCACAGCCATAGATGCGATTGCCCAACGCGGTGCGCAGCTCGACCGGGATCGAGCTCTGGTGCTCGATGGTGAGGTAAGAGATGCAACGCCTGGCGTCCAGCCGGTAAGGCGCGACGATCGCGGCTGTCGGACAGGCGGGAATGCAGGCCTGACAAGTGCCGCAGTGTGCGCTGGCGGCCGCATCGACGGGCAGCGGCAGGTCCGTCAGGATCTCGCCCAGAAAGAACCAGGAGCCGGCGTCGGGTGCGATGAGGTTGGTGTGCTTGCCGATCCAGCCGAGGCCGGCGTTGCGGGCCAGCGCCTTTTCCAGGACGGGAGCACTGTCGACACAGACGCGATAGCCGAAAGGCCCGATGCGCTCGCTCAATTCCTGCGCGAGCCCAGCCAGCGCACGCCGCATGATCTTGTGATAGTCGCGCCCGAGCGCATATCTCGAGACATAGCCCAAAGAGCCGTCGCCCAGCACTTGCGCGGCGTCGCGGGCGGATTGCGGCCAGTAATCCATGCGTACGCTGATGACCCGTACGGTTCCGGGAGCAAGCTCCTCCGGCCGGCTACGCATGCGTCCATGGCGCTGCATGTAATGCATTTCACCGTGAAAGCCGGCTTCGAGCCAGCGCAACAGGTGTTGCTCGTCCGCGGGAATCTCGACACTCGCGACGCCGAGCTTGCCGAAGCCCAGTGCCTGCGCACGGGTGGCCAGCTCGAGTTTGGCCGCGTGCAGGTCGATGGATCGCGGTTCCGTCATAACGTCTTCACCGCTGACAGTATAATGCCGCATGGCATTGCCGCTCGCTTTGTACTCCACCGCGCAGGTCCGTGCTCTCGACGCCCATGCGATCGAGGGTCTCGGAATTCCCGGCTACACCTTGATGAAGCGGGCCGGGGAGGCGGCACTGCGGTATCTGCGCACCCGCTGGCCCATGGCGCACCGGATCGTGATCGTGTGCGGCGGTGGCAACAATGGCGGCGACGGTTATGTGCTGGCGCGCTTCGCGCAAGCCGCCGGGCTCACTGTTACCGCTCTTGCAGCGGTACCGCCCGAGCAGTTGCGCGGCGACGCCCGGCAGGCCTATGAAGACTGCAAGGCCAGCAGCGGGCAGATCCGGGCCTTTACGCCCGAGCTGTTCGGTGAAGGCGACGTCATCGTTGACGCGCTGCTCGGTACCGGATTACGCGGGAGCGTGCGCGAAGACCTCGCAAGGGTCATCCGGGAAATCAACTCCGCCAACCGGCCCGTATTCGCGGTGGATGTCCCGTCGGGTCTGGACGCCGATGCGGGCATCTCCCTCGGTGAGACGGTGCGGGCCGATTGCACCGTGACGTTCGTCGGCCTGAAGACCGGCCTGTTCATCGGCGACGGGCCCGAATTCGCGGGCACTGTCTTTTTCGACGACCTGGAGATCGCTCCCCCGGCGTCCGCGCAGTTCAAGCCCCGGCTCGAGCGTATTCTCGACTCTGAAATCCAGCGGGCTCTGCCGCGGCGGCCCCGCGCAGCCCATAAGGGAAACTTCGGGCGTGTGTTGATCGTCGGTAGCGGCACCGGCATGCCCGGCGCGACTCGGCTGTCCGGGGAGGCCTGTCTGCGGGTCGGCGCGGGCCTCGTGACCGTAGCCGTTGCCCCGGAGAATGTACCGGCCATCGCGGCCGGCCGGCCCGAGCTGATTTGTCTGCCGCTCACGGGCGAGAGTCTGCTCGAAGAGGCGATCGAGCGGGCCGATGTGATCGCGATCGGACCGGGCCTGGGCCGCAACTCATGGGCGCGCGGCGCGCTGCATGCCGTGCTCGACAGCGACAAGCCTCTGGTCGTCGATGCGGATGCACTGAACCTCATCGCCGAAGCCGGCGCGAGCGCGCGCGACAACTGGATTCTGACTCCTCATCCGGGCGAGGCGGGGCGCCTGCTCAATATTCCCACTGAAGAGATCCAGCGCGACCGGCTTACGGCCCTCGACCGGCTGGTCGCGCGATATGGGGGAACGGTCGTATTGAAAGGTGCCGGCACGCTGGTCGGCACAACGGATCGCATACCGGCTCTGTGCGAGCGTGGTAACCCGGGCATGGCAAGCGCGGGTACCGGAGATGTCCTCACAGGAGCGATCGCCGGAATTCTGGCGCAGTGCCGTGACATCTGGCTGGCCGCCCGGGTCGGAGTTCTGGTTCATGCCATGGCTGGTGATTCCGCCGCGCGCACCGGAGAGCGCGGGCTGCTCGCGAGCGATGTCGCCCGCGAGCTGCACAGCTGCGTAAACCTATAGGTCCATGCTCGTTCACACGAACACGGCGGAGGATACGGAGGGTTTTGGTGCGCGGCTTGCGAGGGCACGCCCGGATCGCGATGACGCGCTGGCTGTCGTCTACCTCACTGGGGACCTTGGGGCCGGCAAAACGACGCTGACGCGTGGTTTTCTACGTGCGCAGGGCGTAGAGGGCGCGATACGCAGTCCCACCTACACCCTCGTAGAAATTTACGAGTCGGGCGCCCTGACGACCGTGCATCTGGACCTGTACCGATTGCATGACTCCGCGGAGCTCGACAATCTAGGGCTGCGTGAGTGGGCGAGCTCGGGTCATCTCTGGCTGGTCGAGTGGCCCGAGCGGGCGGCGGAGCGCCTCCCTGGCGCCGACCTGATCCTTACGCTGTCGGCGGGTGAGGGGGGGCATGACATCGAAGTGACGGCGCGGACGCCTCTGGGCGAGGCCTGGCTGGCCCGGCTGCGCTCTCCTGCGCCGCCAGTTGAAAAGCGTCGCTCCGAGTCGTAGATTACGCAATAAGTTAGATTGCGAACTCCATGATAAAAAAGGCCTTTCAGATTGGAGTCGTCGCCTCGCTGGTCGCCGTGGTGGGTCCTTCGTGGGCGGCGAGCCCGGAGCTGCGCGCCGTCCATTTGTCCGCGACCCCCGGATCCGCGCAAATCGCGCTGGATCTGACGGGTGTCACCAGGCAAAAAGTCTTCAGGCTCGAGCACCCGGAACGGGCAGTCATCGACCTCGGCCACACGCACCTCGCCCGTGGCGTACGCGCGCCCCCCGGAGTGGGAATCGTGTCGGGAGTCCGCATCGGCACGCAGCCGGGCGGGACCGTGCGCGTCGTCATTCAGCTCAAATCGCCCGCTCCAACACATAGCGCTTGGACGCTGCTGCCGGGTAGAAGGGGGCGGCAACTCGTCGTCACGCTCGGAAACTCGCTCGAGGCGGATGCGGATGCGAGCACGAACTCGACCCCGAACAGCGACGCGGGGGTGGATGGGGTGCCGAAAATCATCCGCGCCGCGCATGCGCCGCTCGAGAGCGGCCGCGATGTAGTGATCGCTGTGGATGCCGGCCACGGGGGCATGGATCCAGGGGCGATCGGTCGTGGCGGTACGCGGGAAAAGGACGTGGTGCTGGCGATCGCGCGCGCGCTCGCCGAGCGCATCAATGGCGAACCCGGCATGCGAGCGGTTCTAACCCGGGATCGCGATGAGTTTCTCATCCTGCGCGATCGCATAGGGCGGGCGCGTATCGCCAAGGCAGATATGTTCGTGTCGGTGCACGCCGACTCGATCATGAACCGGAGCGTCTCCGGTGCATCGGTGTATGTGTTGTCGGAACACGGCGCCACCAATGAGGCGGCCCGTTGGCTTGCGGACCGGGAGAACGCGGCGGATCTCATGGGCGGAGTGAAGCTCGACGACAAGGACAAGGCACTCGCTTCCGTGCTGCTCGATCTGTCCCAGACGGCAAACATCAGCGCCAGCATGACGGCCGCGCAGCGCGTGATCGGCTCGCTCGACGCCGTCGGCCAGGTGCGCAAGGCCCAGGTGCAGCAGGCCGGTTTCGTCGTGTTGAAATCGCCCGACATCCCCTCGATGCTGGTCGAGACGGCGTATATCTCGAACCCGGAAGAAGAGCTCCGGTTGCGCAACACGCGTCAACAGGCGGCACTCGCGGATGCGATTTTCGCCGGGCTGCGCGGCTACTTCACGCAGAACCCCCCGGTCGGAACCCGGTTTGCGCAGGCGCGCCGGAGCACGATGGCCAGCGCCGGCGTGCTGGCAGCCCCGGCGGCCAGCACGCCCTAGCCTGATTCGGCAGCTGCCTTCCCGACCTGGTCGTTCCGGAGCCTCCATGCCCATCCGCGTTCTCCCCAGCGAGCTTGTCGATCAGATCGCCGCGGGCGAGGTCATCGAGCGGCCGGCTTCCGTCGTCAAGGAGCTCGTGGAGAACAGCCTGGACTCAGGCGCGCGCCGCATCGAGATCGACGTCGAGCGCGGCGGGATCGGTCTCATCCGCGTGCGCGACGACGGCTGCGGAATTCCGGCCGATGAGCTGCCGGTCGCGCTCTCGCGCCATGCGACGAGCAAGATAGCTTCGCTCGATGACCTCGAATCGGTCACGACGCTTGGGTTTCGGGGGGAGGCGCTTCCCTCGATCGGTTCTGTATCGCGGCTGCGCATCGTGTCCCATCCTGTGGGTGTCGCGCATGGCGCGGAGATCAGCATCGAGGGCGGAACGATCGTCGGTGCGCGGCCCGCGGCGCATCCGCAAGGTACGACGATCGAAGTGCGTGAGTTGTTCTTCAACGTGCCGGCGCGGCGCAAATTCATCCGCAGCGATTCGACGGAGCTGGGGCATATCGTGCGGCTGGTGGAACGGCTGGCACTGTCTCGATTCGATGTCACGTTCCGGCTCAGACACGGCGAGCGCATGCTGCTCGACGCGCCGGCCGCGAACGGCGAGGGGGCCGAGGTAGGGCGGCTCGCGGAGGTACTCGATAAGGACTTCCCCGTCCGGTCCGTCGTGGTGAATCATTTCGCGGGGCCGGTCGACTTGTCGGGTTGGATTGGTCTGCCGACCGCGGCGCGCGGGCAGCCGGATCAGCAGTTCTGGTTCGTCAACGGCCGCAATGTGCGCGACAGGCTGCTCATGAACGCCGCGCGCCTGGCCTACCGGGATGTGCTCTACGGCGGCCGCCATGCAGCCTATGTTCTCTATCTCACGCTCGATCCCAAGCTCGTCGACGTCAACGCGCATCCCGCCAAGCTCGAAGTCCGATTCCGCGACAGCCGGCAGATCCATGAGTTTGTCTTTCGGGCGTTGGAGCGCGTACTGGCGCAGACGAAGCCCGATCACGCAGCCGCGCCTGCTGCTGATTCGGGGTCCGTGCTTGGGTCCGCGCGACTCGGCAGCGGCGGGGGTGGCGCCTATTTCGGCGGCTCCGGCAGTCTGCCTCTTTACGAGCCCTCACGGAGCCCTTGGGCCGTGGCAGATAGGGTGCGCGAGCCCCAACCTGTGGAGCCCGTGCAAGCAATGCCGTCGCAGGAGCACCCCCTGGGCACGGCCCTGGCGCAGCTCCATGGCATTTACATCCTTGCCCAAAACCGCGACGGTCTCATCCTTGTCGACATGCACGCTGCCCACGAGCGCGTGCTGTACGAAAAGTTCAAGGCCGAGCACGGCGCCGCCGCGCCGGCCTCACAACACCTGCTGGAGCCCATCGTCGTCGAGCTCAGAGGTCACGAGGTGGATGCCATTCTCGAAAGCCGCAGCGAATGGGAGCAGGCGGGATTCGATCTGGATGCCCTCGGACCAACACGCCTGGCGCTGCGCCGTGTGCCTGCTCTGATCGCCGGTGAAAACGTCACGGAGATCGTCAAATCGGTGGTACGCGATCTGGAGCTGGATGCGGACGCTCATCATCTCGATGGCGCCGCCGACAAGTTTCTAGGCACGCTGGCGTGCCGTACCGCAATCCATGCACATCGCCGTCTGAGCATTCCGGAGATGAACGCCCTGTTGCGGCAGATGGAAGTGACCGATCGCGCCAACCAGTGCAATCACGGCCGCCCGACCTGGACCCGTTTGTCCCTGCCGGAGCTCGATCAGCTGTTCCTCCGGGGACGTTGATGCCTGGAGCGGGCGCAGCGGTTGCGGCTGGGGATGCAACGCCCCCGTCCCGCGCTGATCTGCCGGTCCTCATTCTGACCGGGCCCACCGGAGTAGGAAAAAGCGACTGGGCCATTCGTCTGGCCGCTGAGGCGCCGGTCGAAATCGTCAGCGTGGACTCGGCTCTCGTGTACCGGGGGCTCGACATTGGTTCCGCAAAGCCGCCGCGCGCGTTACGCGACCGCATTCCCCACCATCTCGTCGATATTTGCGACGCGGCCGAGAGCTACTCGGCCGGACGATTCGTGACAGACGCAAGCGTTTGCATCCGTCAGATTCACGCCCGCGGCAACGTGCCGCTGCTCGTTGGCGGGACAATGCTCTATATCCGTGCACTGGTGCACGGTTTGGCCGTGCTGCCGTCCGCGTCGGCGCAAGTGCGGCTGCAGCTCGACGAGCGGGCGGCGCGGGAGGGTTGGCCGGCGCTGCATAACGAATTGTCAGTACTCGATCCCACGGCAGCAGCTCGCATCGGCCGCTCCGATCGCCAGCGAATTCAACGCGCTCTGGAAGTTTGTTACGCGACGGGGCAGCCGATTTCCGAGCTGCAGCGGGCTACCGTCAGCCCACTGGCCGGCTTGCGGTTGAAATATTGGGTGCTGGCCCCCACGAACCGCGTCGTGTTGCATGAGCGCCTGGCAGGCCGTTTCGGCTCCATGATGGCCGCCGGCTTTCTGGAGGAAGTAAGAGAACTGCGGCAACGTGGCGACCTGACCGCCCGGCACCCGTCCATGCGGGCAGTGGGCTATCGCCAGCTATGGGCGCACCTGGACGGGGAGTACGGGCTGGAGGAGGCGAAGCAACGCGGCATTTTCGCAACGCGCCAGCTCGCCAAGCGGCAGCTGACGTGGTTACGCGCCGAAAAAGCGGCGCGCTGGATCGATCCGGATACCGACGAAACGTCGTGGAATCGCGACGTGCGTCACGAGTTGAGAGAGCTTGGTCTTTGATTGGAAGTGCATGTTAAGATGCTGCGCGTCGCCCCTCGCTGCAGGCGAGGCACGTAGCTTGCTGGATCGCGGTACACGGACGTTCCGCTTGCGATCCGTCACCGAAAAACTAGAAGCTGTGAGAACAAGGAGAACCCGATGGCCAAAGGCCAGTCGTTGCAAGATCCCTTTTTGAATGCGCTCCGCAAGGAACGGGTGCCCGTTTCAATCTACCTCGTCAACGGGATCAAGTTGCAAGGTCAGATCGACTCATTCGACCAGTTCGTGGTTCTGTTGAAGAACAGCGTGAGTCAGATGGTGTACAAGCACGCCATTTCCACGGTCGTCCCGGCGCGCAACGTGCGCCTGACCGAGGAGGGTGCCGTCGCCACTACGGAGACTCCCGCAGAGTGAATCGCGGCTTCATGGATAGCTTGAGTGTTCGAGCGCCCACGGAGCGGTGAGCGCGCGGTCCTCGTGCGCCTGGGTCTTGGCGCGCAAGTCGATCCGGAGGATCTGCAGGAATTCAAGCAGCTCGCCGTCTCGGCCGGGGCCCATCCGGTCGCGACCATAACGGGCCGCCGCGAGCGTCCCGACTCCCGCTTCTTCATGGGCAGCGGCAAAGCCGATGAAGTGCGCGCCGCCGCCGAAGACAACGGCGCCGACATCATCCTCATCGACCACGCGCTCTCGCCCAGCCAGGAGCGCAATCTCGAGAAACTCACCGGCCGCCGCGTACTCGATCGCAACGGCCTCATCCTCGACATCTTCGCGCAGCGCGCCCGCAGCTTCGAAGGCAAGCTGGAAGTGGAGCTCGCGCAGCTGAAACACATCGGCAGCCGCCTCGTGCGCGGCTGGACTCACCTCGAGCGCCAGAAGGGCGGCATCGGCATGCGCGGTCCCGGCGAGACCCAGCTCGAGACCGACCGCCGCCTCATCGGGCAGCGCGTGAAAACCCTCACCAAGCGGCTCGAGAAGATCCAGCAGCAGCGCGAGACGGGACGC
>JAQGOC010000178.1 GCA_028293805.1 Gammaproteobacteria bacterium | reverse complement strand
CGTCCTGATTGCCTCGGGAACCCTGAGGATCGCCTATCGGGCCGGGTTCACACTGCGCCGTGTCTTAGCGGTCTCAGGTAGCATCATGATCTGGCCCGGCGACTACGAGGTGCAGTCGCTTAGCTGGACCGGCGATTGCGAGCTACTGGAAGTGGAGTTGGACATCGCCATGCTCCAGGAACTCATCGGTAGCAGCGCCCGCCTGAGCGTCGCCCAGCTGACGCTTCAACTCGCCATTCACGATCGGCAGCTCGCGACGCTGATCCGCGAGATCGAGGCCGAAGCCACGGCCGGGTGCCGGGCGGGGCCGCTGTATGGCGAGGCGCTCTCGCTCGCGCTCGCCGCCTACGTCGCGGGGCGCTACTCGACCGGCACCCAATCAGGGGAGTCGCGAGCGGGCCGGCTATCGCCGTGCCAAATCTCGACGGTACGCGAGCATATCCGTGCAAACCTCGGGACTCGCCTGTGCCTCAGCGACCTTGCCGGCGTGGTGCAACTCAGTCCACACTACTTCTCACAGGTCTTCCGGAACTCCCTCGGCGCGACTCCGCACGCGTACGTACTCGGCGAGCGTATCCGAGAGGCCGCAACCCTCCTCACGAACAGCGACACCCCGGTAGTGCAAGTGGCCTGCACGCTGGGCTTCGCGAGCCAGAGTCACTTCGCCGACGTGTTCCACCGCGCTACCGCCATGACCCCCAAGCAGTACCGCGAGGCGCACCGCCCGGCGGCCGCGCGGCTTCCTGCCACCTCACCTGAAGTACGCCGTCCCGCCTAACGTCCGCGTTCCCTTTCGGGCCCCGCTCGGGGCGACCGGAGGATTTCGACAACTTGGGAAGTTCCGAAAGACGGGCTACTGTCTTACGCCTACTTTTATCAGGCCTATTTTGGTTCTTCTAATGTCTCAAGTCGAAGAATCGCCACGATGAAGAAGCTATCCTTTATTGGGAGATTCGGCGCTGGCATCGGTTCTCGCGTTGGTTACGGTTCCGGCATGTCGGGCGGCCCCAGAGTGTCATCGAGCCGCTTGAGCGCAGCCCGCTTTTCCTCGGCGTAGGCGCATCGGTCGTAGATCTCTGCCGGTTGCAGGCCGATGCGAAAAAGGCGACAATTGATGCTAACTATGCATCAGTCGCTATCTGCCGTCCTGTTTCCCGGCTATCGCCGCCGAGTCCTCGGAATGCTGCTCCTGCATCCTGAGGAATCCCTTCATGGTCGCGAGATTGCCCGAAGGACAGGATTGCCCGCCGGGACGCTGACCCGCGAGCTGAAACGTTTGGCCGACGTCGGGCTGCTCAATCGCCAGCGACGGGGTAACCAGCTTGTTTATAGCGCAAACAGGGACTCTCCTATTTTCGAGGAGCTTGCGGGGATTTTGCGCAAAACATCCGGGCTGGCCGACGTGGTCGCGGAGGCACTTGAGCCGCTGACAGATCGGGTCGACGTAGCATTTATTTTCGGTTCGGTTGCGCGTGCGATTGAGACGCACGGAAGCTTCGTCGACGTGTTGATCATCGGATCGATAGACGTCGGAACCGTCGTCGATGCGCTGCATACAGCGCAGCAACGACTGGCGAGGGACATCAACCCGAAAGTATTTTCCGCGCGCGAATGGAAGGCGAAGATAAGGAAAAGGAATTCCTTTGTGTTGGATGTACTCTCGAAGAAAAAAATCTTCCTGGTAGGGGACGAGAATGGGCTTGCAGAACTTGGTCGGCATCAGTCTTGAGCAGGTCACGCCTAATAAAGAAACGGTTAAGCGCCGGCTCGACGCTGCTGCACGGCATATCGCCGACGCGAAGGTTCAAGCGATAAGCGCCGAGACCCGCTTTTCGAGCGCGTACACAGCGATCCGGATGCTTGCTGACGTCGCCCTGCATGCTCATGGCTACCGAACGCTGACGAACAGGCCGGGGCACCACCAGACAGCGATTCAGACGCTGCCCACGACGCTGGGGGTTGGCTGTCAGACACTGGTCCGGTTGGACCACTGGCCGCCTGAGACGCCTGACAAGTGCGGCGTAAAGCGAAGACAACCTTGATCATTGCAGCGACGGTTGTGACCGTCCCAGCAGCTTCGGCGAGCATCTTGCGCAGGCCACCAAGCTCGACCCCTTGCGCACCTCCGGAGAGGAGACGCACGCCCATCCTGCTGAGCATCGGCGAACGGGACTTCCGTGTGCCGATCGGCAATACCCTGGAGAACTGGAGCGCGCTGCAGCGGCCGCACGTTCCCAGCCGCCTGCTGGTGTGGCCCGATGCCTGGCGTTGAATACTCAAGCCCGATGACAGCCGCCATTTCTACGAGGAATTGCACGCCTGGCTCGCCAGGTACCTCTAGGACTCGCCGGCGGCGCCCGCGACCCAACCCTGACCTGACCTGACCTCACAAGGAGATCTCGATGAAGCCTGCAATTGCACTCGCAGCGTTACTGGTGGCACCGGCCGTGTTCGGCGCCCCGCCCAGCGCGGTACCGGAGATTCGCTTTCATGCGACGGTGGATTTTCTCAAGCTGCCGAAGGATCTGTATTTTGGCGAGGTGGCGGGAGTCGCGGTCAACTCCAAGGGACATATCTTCGTGTTCTCGCGCGGCAATACGACTGGGCCGGCCTACGGAGCGGGCGCGGCACAGCTGCTCGAGTTCGGCGCCGACGGCGCCTTCATACGCGAAATCGGCCACAATCTGTACGCCTGGTCGTTCGCTCACACGGTCAAGATCGATCCGCAGGGCAATATCTGGGCGGCCGATAAAGGCTCGGACATGGTTATCAAGTTCACCCCCGAGGGCCGGGTAGCCATGGTGTTCGGTAGGAAACAGGAGGCCTCCGATGAGGGCACTGGACCGGTGCGGCATCCAACGCCGCCGTTGCCCCCCGAGGACGGCTACTTTCGTCAGGTAACCGATGTTGCCTGGGATGCCGCGGGTAACACCTATATAAGTGACGGTTATATCAACTCGCGGGTCGCCAAGGTGGACCGACATGGCAAGTGGCTGAAATCCTGGGGAGGGCCGGGCAATAAGCCGGGACAGTTCAATACGCCGCACAGCATCGCGGTGGATGCCCAGGGTGCCGTCTATGTCGCCGACCGGGGCAATCGCCGCATTCAGGTGTTTGACGGTGACGGCCGCTTTCTACGCCAAATAACGATCGACGTGCCGGTCGATCGTGACGCGCGGCCGCCGATAGGCAACAATACCGCCACCCCCACGGACGGCTCCGACATGCCCGGCTCGCCTTGGGCGATCTGCATTACGCCGCCGCCGCATCAGGTGCTGTACAGCTCGGACGGTTTTCCGGGTCGGATCTACAAGCTCACTCTGGACGGCAAGGTCCTGGGTGCGCTCGGCCGTTCCGGCAAGGAGGTGGGGCAATTCGGTTGGATCCACGAGATCGCCTGCCCGACGGAAAACGAGCTGTATGTGGCGGAGCTGCTCAACTGGCGGGTGCAGAAGTTGACTCTCGAGCCCAACCACTAACAGTTTATCCGCCGAAGCTGCTGCGCCGCGCAGGCGCGGCGCAGCAGCTGAACCCCATTGGTGTCCGCATAGCGCGTGTTGATGCTGGTTGCCCAAAGGATTGCACAATGGGTCAGCTTTTCCTGCGTTCCTCTCGGGGACCTGGCGTGATGAAGATGTCTTCGCGAGCTCGCATCGTCCGGATATTCCTGAGCGTGGGATCGCGGTCCATTCGGCTCATCGAAGCACTGGGCGGTGGGCTTCGGTGCCGCCAGGCATCGTCTTGCAAAAGGGGGTGGTCCATATATGTGTCAAAACGCGCGGTCTCGGGCTAACGGACGCGGAGCCTCACAGGAGCCAACGCGGCTGCCTGATCCGGTTAGTGCCAGGGCAGACCCACTGGGAAGGAACAAGCATTTCCGGCGCTATCCCATCGGTCCCCGATCTCGGATCCGCGCCGATGGGAACTAACTCCGATCGAAGTCATCGACCCGCATAAGCGGTAGGTCGGGAATCGGGAGGTAATTGGTTTCAAATGTAATCCGGCGCGAGCATCCGGAAACCGTGTGGCAATTCGTCCGGTGAACACTCCCTCATCACCAACCCAGTGCATGCGGGAGAGGATCAAAATGAACGAGCCATCCCCCAGCGACGAATCATTGCAGACGGGGCCGTCGCGTCGCGATTTGTCGTCAACGGCAGTTCGACCTGCAAGGCTCGTGCGCCAAGTGCAAGATCTTCGAAGTCATCTGCGGCTCGCCCGATACCGATCTGACCGGCGCCATGTTGTCGTTCCGCCACTAACGCACGGTGCTTCTATCTCGGTTATCTCCGCGCGCATTATTTCGGTTTCAAGGAGAACCAACAGATGGGCGATTCCAGCGACAGTAATTTGACCCGGCGTGATTTTCTGATCGCCGGAGCCACGTCAGCGGTAGCGGTGACGCTGCCGTCTACGGTGACCGCTGCCGAGCCTCCAACGGCCGGCGCGCCCGTCGTCTCAAAGGTGACGCTGCAGGTCAACGGCAACGTCCGGAAGCTCAGTGTCGATACCCGGACTACGCTGCTGGACGCGCTGCGGGAGCACTTGCATCTCACCGGCAGCAAGAAGGGCTGCGATCACGGTCAATGCGGCGCCTGCACGGTGATCGTCGACGGCCGCCGCGTGCTTTCGTGCCTGACGCTGGCGGTCATGCACGAGCGTCGTGCGATCACGACCATCGAGGGGCTGGGCACGCCGGAGAACTTGCACCCGATGCAGGCTTCCTTCGTGAAGCACGACGGCTACCAGTGCGGCTATTGCACGCCCGGGCAGATTTGCTCGGCCGTGGCCGTGCTCGGCGAGATCAAGGCCGGCATCCCGAGCCTCGTCAGCGCGGACCTCACCGCGCAGC
>JAQGOC010000161.1 GCA_028293805.1 Gammaproteobacteria bacterium | reverse complement strand
ATGAGCGGCTCGAGTCGCTCCGGGGGGAAGTTCTGCCGCTCGAGGTCGGCGCGCACGGCCTCGGGGGACTGTCCATTCATAAACGCTTCGGCCTGCGCGAAGCAGTTCGCGATCGCGAGATTCTGGTGATCCTGGTCGCCACAAGATGATCTCGCAGGGACGAGGAAGTCCAGCGCCGCGCGCGGCGTCCCCTGGTGCAGGAGCTGGAAGAACGAATGCTGCGCATTATTGCCCGGCTCGCCCCAGATCACAGGCGCGGTGGCGCATTCGACAGGCTTACCGTCCAGCATGACGGACTTGCCGTTACTCTCCATCTCGAGCTGCTGCAGGTAGGCCGGGAAGCGTTTCAGACGGTCGTCGTAGGGGAGCACGGCTAGCGTCGGCAGATTCAGGATATCGATGTTCCAGATGCCCGCAAGCGCCATCAGCACCGGCAGGTTCTCCTGCCAGGGGGCAGTGCGTAAGTGCTCGTCCAGGGCATGTCCGCCGGCAAGCAGTTCGAGGAAGTTCTCGCGGCCAATGGCGATCGCCAGCGATACGCCGATCGAAGACCACAGGGAATACCGTCCGCCGACCCAGTCCCACATGTCGAATCGGTAGTCCGGGTGCACACCGAACTCATCCATCGCCCGGTTATTCACGGAGACGGCCGCAAAGTGCGCGGGTACCGCCTGTTCGCCGAGTTTCTCTTTCAACCAGGCGCGGGCCGTGCGGGCGTTCGTCTGCGTCTCGAGGGTGGTGAAGGTCTTGGACGCCACGATGAACAGCGTCGTGCTGGGGTCGGCGGTCTTCAGGATATCGATCAGATGGCAGCCGTCGACGTTCGAAACGAATTCGCAGGTCGGAGCACCGGCGGTGAACTCTTCCAGCGCCAGGACACCCATGGCGGGTCCCAGGTCCGAGCCGCCTATGCCGATGTTCACGATCAGCTTGAAGGGCTTTTTTGCGCTGCTGGTGATTTTGCCGCTGCGGATCGCTTCCGCGAATCCGAGCATGCGCTCGCGTTCGGTCATCACGAGCTTTTCGATCTCGGCGCCACCAATCCCGGCACCCGGCGGCTGCCGCAAGGCGACATGCAGGACCGCCCGTCCTTCCGTCGTGTTGATCTTGTCGCCGCGCCACATGGCGTCGATGCGACCGCGAAGGACTACTGCATCCGCGAGCTCGATGAGTTTTCCGAGCACGATCTCATCGAAGCGCTGGCGCGAGAAATCCATGAGCAGGCCGATCTTTTCGCGCGAGAAGCGCTCGAACCGGCCCGGGTCCCGCGCGAACAGCTCGCGCGTCGGGACAGTGCTGAGTCGCACAGCAAGAGAGGTGAGCTCTGTCCAGGCGACCGTGCGCGGACCGGGAATCGTCGTTGGGGACATCACTTTCTCCTCTTGTGCGCGGGCCGCCCGACGTTGCACCCGCAGGCTCAACCGCGATAGAAGTCCGCAATCCTATCCACAACGTATTGTAGTTGTGTTTCGGTGAGCTCCGGGAAGATCGGCAACGCGAGCGTTTCCTCGGCGGCGCGCTCCGACTGCGGATAGTCCCCTATCTGGTGGCCGAGATAGGCGAAGCACTGCTGCAAATGCAGCGGAATCGGATAGTAGATTTCGGAGCCCACTCCGGCGCTGGCGAGATATGTCCGCAACGCATCGCGATCACGTGCGCGGATGACGTATTGGTTATAAATGTGGCGAACGCCCAGCACGGCGTGCGGCTTCTGCACGGCTTCGCCGAGCTTCGCACGTTCGAAAGCCGCATCGTAGAAGGCGGCATTGTGCTGACGCCCTGAAGTCCACGCGTCCAGGTGCCTCAGCTTGACGTTTAGTACAGCCGCCTGCAGCTCGTCGAGCCGGAAATTGCCGCCAATGAAGGCGTGGTAGTACTTCGGCTTGCCCCCGTGTACCCGGAGGATATCCATCCGCTCGGCAAGCGCAGCGTCATTCGTGACGCACATGCCCGCATCCCCGAACGCACCCAGATTTTTCGTGGGGAAGAACGACAGGCAGCCGACGTCGCCGTAGCTGCATGCACGCTTGTGATCAGAGTCCTCGGCGCCAATGGCCTGTGCCGCATCTTCGATGACCCGAAGGCCATAGTGGCGCGCCAGGTCCATGAGCGGAACCATGTCCGCCATCTGGCCATAGAGATGAACCGGCATCAGCGCCTTGATCCGGCCACCGGTATTGCGGTTGATGAGGTCGCTGCCGCGGACCTCGCAGTGCTTGGTGATGAAGGCTTCGACGGCGGGAGCGGACAGATTGAAGCTCACCGGGTCGATGTCGCAGAAAATCGGCCGTGCGCCAGCGCGGGCGATCGTTCCGGCGGTGGCGAAGAACGTAAAGGGGCTTGTGAGGACCTCATCGCCCTGCCCGATCTCCAGCGCCATGAGCGCGAGCAGTAGCGCATCCGTGCCCGACGAGACGCCGATTCCGTAGCGGCACTGGCTATAAACCGCGACGCTTGCCTCGAGCTCCTTTACGGCGGGCCCGAGGATGAATCCCTGGCTCTCGCAGACCTTTTCGATGACTGCCTGGATCTCGGCAGCGAGTGGACGGTATTGCGGCTTGAGGTCCAGCAGCGGCACCTGCATGGCCGGCTTGGGCTGCGGTTTGGTCGCGGGCATTCAGGTCTCCGAGCCGATGGCGAGGGACCTGGAATTCTATCAGCGCTTGTACCCGTAGTACTCGAGGAACCACTCGACGCAGCGCCAGATCGAATTCACGAGCCGGAACGAGAGAGCTTTCAGGAGCCTTTCGAGTCACGCCTGTTTGACCGTGACACCGTAGCAGTCGTTGTCGATCGCGACGAAGCATCGCCCTTGCATGCGATACTCGTTAGCAGGTGCATGCATGGTGGCACTAGTATCGTGGATCCATGTGTATCCAGGAGAATCATGAAAAAAGTCGGATTGGCAGCCCCATGGGTGCTGCTCGTTTTGCAGGCGGGCGCATTTGGGAAGGGTGTGAGCCCCTATCTACCTCTGAACCTCGAGCCGGAAATTGAGGCACAGATCGAACGTGTGCTCATTCTCGGAGACAAACCGGTCCTCACGAGGCCCATAGCGGCTGCGACCGTGCTGGATGCGCTTCCTAAGGCTTGCAAGGTTGACCAAGCGCTGTGCGAGCAGGTGCGGCGCTATCTCGTACGCTACACGCACACGTCCGGATTGACACACGCGAGCCTTGAGGGTGCGGCGACCAACGGCGCGAACATCGCGCTCCCCAACCGCTACGGCATGGGCAGCAAAAGCGTGTGGGACGCGTCGGCCCAGGTGTACTGGCAACCGAGCGATTACCTCCTCGTCGATGCGGGTGCCGTGGCGTACCAGGGAAGGACGGATCTCACGGGGTCAATGATCAGCCTCGGCTTCAGTATGGCGCAGCTCGATCTGGCTACCGTCCGCATTCGTTCTCGCCCATGACCGATAGCAGCATGCTGATGAGCACGGAAGCCCCCACCATGCCCTCGGTGACACTCTCGAACTACGAGCCGGCGACCCGGCTCGGCCTGAAGTACGAAGTTTTTCTCGCCAGAATGTCGAACTCGGACCACATCCTATACCGCAACGGTTACACGAGCGGCCATCCTCTTTTGGGGGGGTTACATCTGTCGATGGAGCCGGTCAGTGGCTGGTCGATTGCCTTCAGCCGACTTGTGCAGTTCGGCGGCGGTGCGCGGGGGAACACCTCGCTGACCGATCTCCTGCGCGCATTCTTCTCTCCATCGAAGTACGCCAACTTCAATGATCCGAACAATCCTAACAAGGTGGAGAACCAGGAGGCCTCGTTTACCAGCACCTTTCTCTTCCCTGGGAAGGTCCCATTCGCCGTATACGCGGAATATGCCGGTGAGGATACATCCCGGGGAAGAAGCTACTTACTGGGAAACTCGGCTCTGTCGCTGGGGATTCACTTTCCCCTTCTATGGGAGCACTTCGATTTAACGCTTGAAACGTCAGAGTGGCAGGATTCTTGGTATGTCCATGAAGTCTACCAGGACGGCATGACCAACTACGGCCACGTCACCGGCAATTGGGGGGCGGATCAGCGTGTTTTCGGGGATGGAGTCGGAGCGCAGAGTCAGATGGTGCGCATCGGCTGGAACACGCCATTTGGAGGGCTGCTGGATTTGCGGTATCGGACTTTGCAAAACCAGTCCTATGGCGTAATCCCGTATAAGCGATTCCAGGACCTCACGCTCACCTATTCGCGTCCGTGGCAGCAGAACACGGTAGGCGCCGAGCTGGAGGGCGGTCGGGACGTATTCGGCAAGAGCTTTACACGCATTGCGGCATTCGTTCGCTACGGGGAGGACGGCAGAGGCCTCATGAGCGCGCTTGCCGACTCCACGAGCACGAGCGAGGAATCAGCCGAAAAGAAGGGCGAGATCTTCGTCGATGCCGGAGCCAACATGAACAATATCCGCGTCGACCTCACCGACGGCCGCTACAAAACAACGACACCGAGCGCGACCGGCGCGCATTTCGCGATCGGCGCCCGTCGATTCGTCTCGGAGCATAGCGATCTCGGCGCGCGCCTGGAGCTCGATGATGTCCAAGGGC
>JAQGOC010000145.1 GCA_028293805.1 Gammaproteobacteria bacterium | reverse complement strand
CCAGTGACATCACCTGTGCCAGAATCAATCTGCACGAGCTGTTGCAAGAGTGCCCGCGCTTTCGGTTCGCAAGTTTTGGCGGCCGCAAGGACCCGAGCGTCCGGTCCAGCGTAGGACGGCGAGACGGAACTGACCGCTAGAATCGCAAGGGCGGCAGAAGAAAAGACAGCCTGAGTAAGGGTCAGTCGCGTGGGAAACATTGCGTGCCCCTGAGCCCACGTTACGGGACTAAGCGATTGTTTGGTCTGGAGTGTAATCTGTATCTGCCGCCAACTCACTGGGAGGAATACTCGAGTCACGGCTGACCTCGAAGGGCTGATGCTGTTGCGCGTCAGGCGGTGCTCGGCACGACCTCAACGCGCGACGCTGCCAAACTGCACCTTCTCGGCGGGCCGGTTGGTGCCTGGACTTCCCGGGACTGTGCTCATATATGCATAGCCGGGGGAAGTCCAGCCCGAGGCCGCGGGCGCTGACCGGCCAACTTCGGACACACGACGATTCAGAGTGCCTGCACAATAGCGGCCATTCCCCGCCGCGCCCGATCGGGCCTCATCGCGCCGATCTTAAAGCGGAAAATGAAAGGCGGTCGATGGGCCCCGAGTTGCAAGCCAAATGCCCGCAGGCGCATCCTGTGTGAGGGAGTCAGATCGTTTGGGGGCAGGGAGTGTCGAAGGAAGCACCCGAATCTGGAGAGGGGCGGGTACAGGCAATCTGGCGTCGCTCGCGGCGCGCGGCTGTCGGGCAACTGCTCGCCGCAGCGGGCCTCGCGGCGCTCGGGCTCCGGACGGCGGGTGCGGATGTTCCATCGCAGCCCGACGACGATAAGGCGCCGCTGGCGGACCTCGGCATGGAGCTTGGTCCGGCGCAACGCGCCGCCGGAATCGCGTTCCTCGCACGCCATCCGACCGTGGACGTGCACGCCCATCCCGGGGTCTTCTGGATCAGCCCGCCGCCCTACACGACCTCGGCTCGGCGCAGTCTGGGCGAGCCGTTCGTGGGCCGGGCGCTGGCCGATCTCCACGCGGGGCGGGTCAGCGCAGCGCTGTTCTCGTGCGTCGCGGACACTGAGCTTCTTGAGCTGTCCGGTCAGATGTTACGTGCGGAACGCGAGTTTCAGCCGGGGGAAGCGTATGCAGATTACCAGCGGCAGCTGGCCAAGCTGCAGACGCTCAGGGATCGCCATGAGGTGGCCAGAGGCCTCAATCCGGCTGACGTGCGCGCAGCGCAACGACGCGGGCAGCCCGCCGCGGTGTTTGCAGTGGAGGGCGGCGACTTCATCGAGGATCGTCTTGATCGCGTCGGCGAGGCGTTCCGCGATGGCGTGCGTTCGATCCAACTCGTGCACTATCACATCAACCAGCTCGGCGACATCCAGAGCGAGGCGCCGGTGCACAATGGCCTGACGCCGCTCGGCAAGGCGGTCGTCCGGGAGATGAACAGCGCCGGGATGCTGATCGACCTTGCGCACGCGACTTTCGCGGTAACCAGGGACGCGGTCGAGGTGTCAACGCGGCCAGTGATGATTTCCCACACGAACCTCGTGAGCCCGACCGTGAGTCACCCGCGCCTGATTAGCCACGAGCATGCCGCGCTTGTCGCCGCCGCCGGGGGGATCATTGGGTCGTGGCCGTCCGGCATCGGCCAGCGGACATTTGCCGATTACATCGATTCGATCCGCCGCCTAGTCGACGCGGTTGGAATCGACCACGTGGCCATCGGCACCGACATGCACGCGAATTACCGACCAGTGTTTCGCAACTACCGCGACTGGAATCTGATTCCCGCCGCACTGCTCGCCCGCGGCCTTAGCGAGAAGGACGTCGCGAAGATCATGGGCGAAAACTTTCTTCGAATCTTCGATGCTGCGCTGGCGCATACGCCAGGTCCGCGTGAGTCATGAGCGGCCGGCACAGGCAGGACCGCGCCGCGTCACGAGGTCGGCCAACAGGTGCTGGATACGCCGAAATGGTCGGGAAATGCCTTCCTCGCCTATGGTTTTCCGCTTGGCGCGACCCATGCGCAGATGCGCGTGGATTATCAGTATCACGGCTCGCAACTGCGGGACTTTGCGTCGAGCTTCACGAGTACGGCCGCCAACGGCATGCCCGAGCTCGTCGACAACTTCAACCAGCGTGTCGCGGCCTATAGCCTGGTGAACCTGAATTTCTCCCTTCGCCACCGCAACTGGGAAGGCTCGCTGTTTGCCAACAATCTCCTGAATACCCGCCCGGTGATCGACTTCAACCCGACCAACACCTTTACGCAGGCATTCACCGTCCGCCCGCGCACGATCGGATTGAGCGTGCGCACGCACCTCTGACGCTTTAAAGGAAGTTGCCTTTGAAGAAAGGGGGCACGACCATGGCGGCCGTCTGGAGGTTAGTCCCACGGCATTCAGCCGTTCGGGCTCGATTCGCACTTGCTCATGCGGTTGGAGAAAGCTTCTTGCACGTCGGTACCGATACGGACGGCACCACGGTGCCGGACGATGTCGGCTGGGGCAAG
>JAQGOC010000111.1 GCA_028293805.1 Gammaproteobacteria bacterium | reverse complement strand
GCCTGGGGCCACGATAGCACCCAGCGTTGACAACGACGGGGCCGATGCGCAGACTACCGGCCCCCCGCGACCGGGGGATCGTTTTTTACTCGGAGATCTCGTGGCCAATACCAAGTCCGCCGAAAAGGCTGCTCGCCAAGCTCAGAAGCATCGCGTGCGCAACGTAGCCCTGCGCTCGCGCATGCGCACCGCAGTGCGCAACGTCACGGCAGCCATCGCGGGAAAGAACAAGGAAACGGCCACGGCGACCTACAAGGAAGCCGTTCCGGTCATCGACGCTTTGGTGAACAAGCAGATCATCCACCGCAATAAGGCCGCGCGTCACAAGAGCCGCCTCGCAGCTCAGATCCGCGCAATGCAGTGAGGTCGAGATGGACGCTAACGAAAAAGCACGCTGGACAGCTGTCCCGCCACCCACCCCGGTCAGTCTGAAGCTGAAGCCTGCTGCGCGCCGGCAGTATCTCCTGCAGATTTTGCGAGGTCGCGTGCCTCGCGATCCCGCTCCTCCAAAAACGCCATAACGGCCTGAGCCAATTCCTGCGTCCCTCGGCCGGTTGCGGCGGAGACTAGGAAGTGCGGCCCGCGAAAGCGCAGGCGTCGCACGATGTCGCGTGCGCGTTTTTCGGCGTCATCGTCGGGTAGCAGGTCGCGCTTAGTCAGCACCAGCCACCTGGGCTTTTGGCCAAGGTCTTTGCTGAATTTCTTGAGCTCCGCGACGATGGCACGGGCGTCGCGTACGGGGTCCGCCTCCGGATCCAGCGGCGCGATGTCCACCAGATGCAGCAGCACGCGCGTGCGCTGCAGATGCTTTAGAAAACGTATCCCAAGCCCCGCCCCGTCGGCGGCTCCCTCGATGAGACCGGGAATGTCGGCCATGACGAAGCTGCGATGCTCGCCGACGTCGACCACTCCGAGGTTCGGGTAAAGCGTGGTGAAGGGGTAGTCGGCTACCTTCGGACGAGCCTGGGATACGGATCGGATCAGCGTGGACTTACCCGCATTCGGCAAGCCAAGAAGCCCGACGTCCGCTATCACTTTGAGCTCGAACAGCAGTGAGCGCTTTTCGCCTGGCAGGCCGGGACCGTACTGGCGAGGTGAGCGGTTCGTGCTGGACTTGAAGCGTTGGTTGCCCCAGCCACCCTTCCCGCCCTTGGCGACTAACAGCACATCCCCCTCGTGCGTCAGATCGCTCAGCTCTTCGCCGGTTTCGGCGTCACGCACCGTGGTACCGACGGGAACAGGAACGTAAAGGTCAGCACCGCCGCGACCGAAGCAGTCGTTCGCGCCACCGGGTTCGCCGTGCGCTGCGCGGTAAGTCCTTTCGATACGGAAATCGGCGAGGGTATTGATGCCCTCCATGGCGCGTAAGTAGACGCTTCCGCCCATGCCGCCGTCGCCGCCGTCCGGTCCCCCGAAGGGCACGAATTTCTCGCGACGGAAACTGGTGCTGCCGCGGCCGCCATTGCCGGCCTGCACCTTGACCTTGGCTTCATCGACGAATTTCATATCGGCAGCTTACCCAATAAGCAAAAACCCCGGCGCTCGGCCGGGGTTCGCAGGGACACCGAGCGCGCGGCGACCTCAGGCGGAGCCGGCGGTCGCGGTCTCGGGAAGAATGCTCACGTACAAGCGCTGATCGGCGCCCTTCTTTTGGAACAGGACCTTGCCGCTGATCTTGGCGAACAGCGTGTGATCCGTGCCCGTGCCGACGTTGTAGCCCGCGCGCACCGGCGTGCCGCGCTGGCGAATGATGATATTCCCGGCCAGCACGCTCTCGCCGCCGAAACGCTTAACGCCGAGGCGCTTGGAATGGGAATCGCGGCCGTTCTTGGTACTGCCGCCTGCCTTTTTATGTGCCATGACTGCTGTTTCCTACGAAAATTTCGACTCAGCCCGCGCTGATGTCCGTGATTTTGACTTCGGTGAAGTGCTGGCGGTGCGTCTTCTGCCGCAGGTAATGCGCGCGGCGCTTGAACTTCACGACCGAGATCTTGGCACCCTTGCCGTGACGGACGATGGTCGCGAGCACCTTGCCGCCCTTCAGGAGCGGTGCGCCCAGCTTGACGCTGGCGCCTTCGCCGACGAGCAGCACTTCGCCGAACTCGACGGTAGCGCCCTCCTCGCCCTCAAGCTTCTCGACGCGCAGCACGCCGTCTTTGATCACACGATATTGCTTACCGCCAGTGGCGATGACTGCGTACATAAATAAGAATGCCCTTGGAACGAAGAGTGGGGCTGCGGAAAGGTCGCGCATTCTACTGGCGGACCCCGCGCCGGTCAAACGGGGTATTTCTTCAGGCTCGACGGGGACTTAGAAGGGCATAGAACGTTCCAATCCATTCTCGACGGCCCCGGCGTCGGCTAGGATGCGTGGCCGTAACCGAGGACCCATTTGCCGATGACCCTGGAAGACATCCGCGCGCTAGTCAAAGAGGACCTCGGGTCCGTCAATGAGGTCATCCGCGCGCGCCTGAAAAGTGCCGTTCCGCTGGTGGACCAGATCGCGGAGCACATCATTTCCGGGGGCGGCAAGCGCCTGCGGCCCATGCTGGTCGTGCTGGCCGGCCGGGCCTGCGGTCATAAGGGCACTGCCCATATAGAGGCGGCGGCATTCATAG
Source organism: Gammaproteobacteria bacterium (assembly GCA_028293805.1). Taxonomy (GTDB): domain Bacteria; phylum Pseudomonadota; class Gammaproteobacteria; order Steroidobacterales; family Steroidobacteraceae; genus 13-2-20CM-66-19. Next base: position 3,955 of record JAQGOC010000111.1, on the reverse strand, counting down.
AGTTCATTCACACGGCGACGCTCCTTCATGACGATGTCGTCGACGGTTCCTCCATGCGCCGCGGTCGCGACACGGCGAACGAAGTGTTCGGCAACCAGGCGAGCGTGCTAGTCGGGGATTTCGTGTATTCGCGGGCATTTCAGATGATGGCCGCCCTCGCCTGCCAGCCGGTCATGGAGATCATGGCCGAAGCGACCAACGTGATCGCGGAAGGCGAAGTGCTGCAACTCATGAACGCGCACGATCCCGACACGACGGAGCAGCGTTATCTCGAAGTCATCTATCGGAAGACCGCGAAACTGTTTGAAGCAGGTGCGCAGGTCGCCGCGGTACTGTCAGACAGTCCGCCGGCTATCCGCAAGGCGTTGGCATCGTATGGCAGACACCTCGGCACCGCGTACCAACTCGTAGACGACGTGCTCGACTACCGTTCGAATCCCACCGAGCGCGGCAAGAATCTCGGCGATGACCTCGCGGAAGGCAAACCCACCCTGCCGCTCATCCATGCGCTCAAGCACGGCGATGAGCCGCAGCGCGCGGCGATCCGCCTCGCCATCGAAAAAGGCGGGCTGGCGCAACTGGAGCCGATCGTCGCGGCGATCGAAGCCACGGGCGGCCTCGAGTACACCGCGCAACTCGCGCGCAGTGAGTCGCAGCAGGCGCTCACAGCGCTGGATGTCCTGCCCGGCTCCGCTTACAAAGAGGGCCTTATAGCGTTGGCCCGGTTCTCGGTCGAGCACACGACCTGAGCGCGCGCGGCTGCTTCCTGGCCGAAAATACGCTCAAGCTGATGAAAGAAAAGGGTTGTTCAGCCCGTTTCGACCGGCTCGCACCCGGAACTGACTGATTTCGCTGCCATCCAGCCACCCTTGTGCGGGCGAAAACGCCTGAGAGTTCAAGAATCGCCATTGAAGCGGCGAGGCGCCTTCAGTACACTTCGCGCCCCCGCCGCTCTTGCCGCCCTCGAGCACAGATGAGGGGTGCGGGTCTTGCCAATCTCGGGGTGTAGCTCAGCCTGGTAGAGCACTACGTTCGGGACGTAGGTGTCGCAGGTTCAAATCCTGTCACCCCGACCAGTCAAATCATTGTCCGTTCCGGGCACTTAGGTGTCGGATTATTCCGGCGGTGGGTGTCAAGGCACGACATGTCCAACGCACGATCCGATTGCATTCGTGTATCCGGCCTCTTATCCAAGAGCGATCGCTCTTGCGGCCCCGATGGGATCTGCACCCGGTGTCCTCTCCAAAAGCGCGGCTTAAAAAGCCAGGGCACATGTCAGGTTTTCACCGAGCCCATTTCGGTCTGCGCCATCTCGTGTCGTCGCCTCGGCAATCACTGGTAGGTATTTCCCTCCTTGCTCGATGAAGAGAACAATTATGCTGTCGCCGATTGTCGATAGCTGGCTCCGCTGGTCATCACTGCCCACGCGATTCGAGCTGTTTTGTTGGCCTGCGCTACGCACGCGCGGTACTTGCCTCGTCTCTCGCGCAACTCATTCAGCCATCGTTGCGCTGGACGTTGTTGACGTGCGGCGTAAGTCATGACCGAACGAGCCCCGTGTACAAGCAACCCTCGCAGGTAGCGATCCCCTCGCTTACTGATGCCCAGAAGTCGCGGCTTTCCCCCGCTGGAGTGTTGTCGAGGCACCAGGCCGATTCAAGCCGCCATCTCTCGTCCGTTCTTGAAGACTTTGGCATTCCCGGCCGCCGCAAATAGCGCCGTGGCCGTAAGCAAGCCGACGCCTGGAATGGTCTGAAGCCGCGCGGCCGTGTCGTTCTGCGAGCCCAGTTCCCCGATCGTTCGCTCCGTCTCCCGTATGCGATCTTCGAGATCGCGCAGGTGTTCCAAAAGACGCGCGAGCAATGACCTCACGATCACCGTCAAGCCGTTCTCTGCTTCCTGCAGCGCGATCGGTAGTGCTCGCTTAATCACGCCGGGGCTGCGCGGCAGTACGATGCCGTATTCCCCGAGCAAGCCGCGGACTCGATTGATCAGTGCTGTCCTTTCGTGCATCCAGCCTTGGCGCACACGGTGTGCGCTCTGCATATCCTGCTGATCCAGGCTCTTCCGAGGGACAAATCGCATTGATGGTCGCCCGACTGCTTCACAAATGCCCTCGGCGTCGCTTCGATCGTTCTTCTGTCCCGTAACGTAGGGCTTCACGTGATGAGGGCTCATCAAGCGCACCGTGTGTCCGAAATGCTCGAGCTGTCGAGCCCAATACTGGGAGCTCGCGCATGCTTCCATCCCAATCACACACGGGGGCAACCGCGCAATCGTCTGCTTCAGCTGCGCGCGCCGGACTTGCTTTCGCAACTGAACCCGGCCGTGACTATCGACCCCGTGCAGCTGGAAGACGTTCTTTGCCAAATCGATTCCGAGCGTCGTGACGTTATTCACAGGCCATCTCCTCTGTGACGTGAGACCGCATCAACGCTTCATGCTGGCGCACTCTCGGACGCCGTTGAAGGGGATGGGTCCATCCCATCAAAAGCACACCCAGCCTTTTTCCCGCTTCGCGGGCTCCAAAACGCCCGTTGGGTAACAGCTTTTCGAGCGCTGGGTAACAGACTGGGTAACAACTTCTCGATATTCGCGCCGCGAAAGGTCGATCCACCGTTTGAGTCGAATCTAAACGTCCACCGCGTTTGTGGTGTGTAATCTCAGCTCCAGTTAGTCGCGGTGGAATCGAGCGCCGCCGAGGGCGTCAATGGCCGACTTCAATCCCGTCGATCGTCCGCCCGGCCGACCCTGGCGAAAATAGGGTGGGCATTTCGAACGAGTGGTCTCGCGCCGGCGACATGCACAGCGTCGCGGTTCCGGGCCTGGCAGCTCCCGGCCTTGGCTTGTCTGCAGCCGGTCTCCTAATGCAGGCCGTCGCCGAGCTCGGCGCGAAGACCGATGATGGCTTTATCATTCAAGCCGTCACACTGCTCTGGTTTGCCATCGTCGAGGCTCTGCGGCGTGATCCAAGCATGGCGTACCGGTTGACGCCGGAAAGCAGTCGGCACAAATGGTCGCGGGCGCGTACGAGCGCGCAGCATTCGACGAAGTCATCCTTACGCCGCGCCGTGGAGACTTCGGCCGCACACCACGCGTGCGGCCAGACGAATCTATTGCAGAATGGTATTGGTCGATACTTCAGGATCGAACTAGCTACAATCTCGTTCTTTCCAGCACTGCTACCATGCAATCGCCGGGGCATAGAAGGTGGTTGTGGCACTACGATGTCGAAGGAGTTCTGAAGTGGCGATGCGTTGGCAGCTGACTGAATGGCGGCGGCGGCCAGGCCTCCCCTCAGCATACATTGCATGCCCTTCATTTCTTTAACGCCCCTGCCGGCACGGGCTCACGTACGTGATGTGCCAGCGCCGTGATGGCGAGGGCGAGTATGGCAAGAACACTCAATGCGGCAGGCAAGCTGCTCGCTTGGGCAAGCCAGCCCACGAGCGGCGGACCGACGAGAAAACCTCCATAACCCACTGTGGCCATTGCTGCGATTCCGCGTCCGGCGCCATGACGCGCGCGGCGGGCTGCTGCTCCGAAGACGAGTGGGGCCACGGTTGCCATGCCAAGGCCGATCAGGATGAAAGCCAGCATCGTGAGGCCAACATGCTGAACCCACAACGCTACTGCAAGCGCGAGTGCGGCCACCACGTTGGTAGAACGGAGCAGCCGTACGGCACCCCACTTTATCACCAGGCGATCACCTGCGAAGCGCATGCTCGTCATGGCCAGCGAAAATGCGGCGTAGCCGAGTGCGGCGCTCGCTGCTGTCGTGTGCAGCGAGTCGTGTAGCAGCACTGCGCTCCAGTCGGCCATGGCTCCTTCTATGAGGAACGCGCAGAAGATGATTCCACTCAGTCCGACCATTGCGCTTTCCGGCCGGGTGAAATGCGCAACGGACTCGGGCGACGGATGGGATTGACTGGGCGGCAGCCAATGTCTCGCGGCG
>JAQGOC010000095.1 GCA_028293805.1 Gammaproteobacteria bacterium | reverse complement strand
TGCGCTCCTCGGACGGATCCAGCACCACGGTGGAGCGCTCGCCGAACAGCAGCTCCTCGACCTCGATGAATCCGAACAGGTCCCCGTGGCTGACCTTGCGGGCGTAGATCTCGTAAATCTTGCCCTGATTCACGAACATAATGCGAAAAATGTGACTGGCTGCCATGGCTTGGGTAGTGACCGCTGCTAGTTTGACGCTGACATTATATGTCCGCGCATGCCGGGGAAGCTGTCGCGTCGGGTGCCGGACTCGAACTATCGGCCTGCGCCCGCCGGGCGGCCGGCCGCTGCGCCAAGGGCAACGCCCTTAAGTCCGCTGGGTTCGCGTCCGATACCGTGAGGACACACGTTTTGCAGTGAATTTGCTCTTAGTCGGGGAACCATGACGCTTCGCCTGCGCGTCGTCAGTGATCAGCGGCGGTCGCTCGGAGACCGCGGCAGCATCAATTTCACGGTCGATGGCGGCACCATCGGCCGATCGGCGGACAACGATTGGGTGCTGCCCGACCCGCTTCGTTATGTCTCTGCCCACCACGCGCGCGTGCAATTCCGTAACGGCCGCTTCTACCTGCTGGACGTGAGCACGAACGGCGTATTCGTCAATGACGAGGCGGAGCCGCTCGCCAGGCGGGGCTCGGAGGGCCATCCGCTGAGTAACGGCGATATGATCCGCGTGGGCGATTACCAGATCGTCGTGGCCCTCGACGGGGAGATCGAACAGGCGGCGCAGGACGATGCCGCCGCGGTGCCGACCAGCATTCACGCCCTGCACAGGCTCGGCCGCGCCGTGCAGACGGACATCGGCGCCATGCTCAATCTCGATGACCTGCTCATGCCGGAGAGTCCCTCCAGCGAACAGATGCTGCCGGTCAATGCCTACGGCCAAGCAGTCATGCAAGCTCCGGCCCGCTCCCTGGCGAGCGCTCCCCGCCCGCTGCCGAATACCGATCCGGATGAAGAGTCGCTCGCGCGACGCATGGCGCGGCTCTCGAAAGCAGCACGGCGCGATCCCAAGAACGCGAATGGAGCCAATGGCGCCGCGCTCTTCGACGTCAGCACCGGGCTGCAGGTATTTTGCCGCGGAGCGGGCATCGACGCCGACCGGCTGCCGGCGGATGCGCAGACCCGGCTGCTGCATCTCGCGGGGCAGCTGTTCCGCGAAGCCCTCGTAGGCTTCAAGGATCTCGACCGCACCCGCAATGAAATTCGCAACCGCTTCCGTATCGAGCTCCCGCCGCCGGAACCCGATGACCCGCGCCCTTCGCTCGCGCGGTCCACGGTCGAGGAATTGCTGATCGGCCTGTTCCTGCAACACGAGAGCCGCAGTCTCGACGCCGTGGGCTGGCTGCGCGAGGCCGTTGCGGAAGCGAAGACTCACGAGCACGCGACGGCGCAGGCGACGCGCGCCGCCTTCGTCGAATTTCTCGACCGCCTCGATCCGGCCGAGCTCGAAGCGCGCTTCGAGCGGGCCGCCCGCCGCGGCAAGGCGAAGTCGGCCGACAAGGCGCAGTACTGGGACCTGTTCACGACCTTCTACCGCAATCTCATCGAGATGCCGGCGGACCATCTGCCGCATACGTTCGTCGAGGCATTCGCTGCGGCCTATCGCGAGTTTCTCAAGAACCCGCCCGACAAGGCCTGAGCCTCCGGCCAGCTGCCCACCCTACCTGCCGCGGACGGCATTGGAATTGAGCCGCATCATTTACTACGCCCGCTCCCGGGAACAGCATGGAGGCCGGGAGTAAGCGCATGGCTGTCTATCAACGCATTCTGCTGGCTGTCGATCTGAGCCCTGATTCGCTTCTGATCGGGCAACGCGCGCGAGCGCTCGCTAGCGCCCTCGGTGCGGAGCTGGGGATCGTCCATGTGGTTGAGCCGGTACTCCCCATCGTGCCCATACCGCCGGATGGCGTCGTGCCGGTAACGACGACGGCCGAGTTGGTCGACATAGCCCAGGAGCATATCGGCAAGCTCGCGCAGGACCTCGATGTCCCGCAGACCCGCTGGGCCGTGGTGGTGGGCGCCATCAAGAACGAGATCGTTCGCGCCGCCGCCGACGGCAAAATGGATCTCATCGTCATCGGCAGCCGGGGACGGCATGCGCTCGCCTTTCTCATCAAGCCCACCGAGGACGCGGTCGTGCACCAAGCGCGGTGTGACGTCCTTGCCGTGCGCTTGCCGGAAGAAGAAAACGTGCAGCGGAAATCGGAGCGCGAAACCACCGGAGGGTAGCTGCAGGCCAGATCTCACTAGCGCGTAAGTGCTGGAAGCCCCTACAAAAAAGATGGCGGAGAGGGTGAGATTCGAACCCGCCGGACTGGCCTCCAATCCCCCCAACTCTCCCGATTTGGCACCGGTGGCGGCCATCACCGGGCGCGGCGACGCACAAGATAAAGGGGTTGGGGAGCCCGACCCTATTGCATGGCTCGAGCGTACACCTGGAGCGCAGACTGATAGCACTCGCAAGCGGCCGCTTCCAGGCGGCGCCCGTCCAGGACGGTCACCATTCCTCGCGTGTAATGGATCATCTTTCGTTTCTGTAGCGTGCTGGCCGCGCGCGTGATGCCTGAGCGACGCACGCCGAGCATGTATGCGATGAATTCCTGTGTCAGGTAAAACTCATCCGAATGCGCCCGATCGCGAGTCATCAGAAGCCAACGCGCTAGCCGTCCCTCTACCAAGTGGAAGCGGGTGC
>JAQGOC010000070.1 GCA_028293805.1 Gammaproteobacteria bacterium | reverse complement strand
GGTCGCTGATGGACCAGCGCCGAAGGCAGACTGAGTGGGAGTTGGCCGGGTAGTGCAAGGGCACCCAGATCGAACTCGGGAGGGGACCACTCTGCCGGCGCGCGTCCGAGGAGGACCGCCAAAGCGTGTCTGGCCACGCTCAGTTGCTGTTCGATACCGGGTCGCAATGTCTCGTCGGCGGCGAGCTGGCTCTCAGCAACCACAACGTCGCTCTCGGGCACGCTCCCCACCTGGCTCTCTGTGCGTACGAGCTGCAGATTCTGTCGATCGATTTCCAATATGTCTCTGACCGCTTTCAGCTGCGCTCCACTCGCCGCTACCAGAATTGCCTCCATGACGGCATTTCCGGTCAGTGTCAGGTAGGTCGCTCTGAGCCGATGGCGTTCGAGCTCGGCCAAGGCGGATTGCTGCTCTATGGTGTAACGGATGTCCCCGAACAGATCCAGACTGTAATTGGCGGCCGCGCCGAGCTGGTAGAGGTTGAAGTTCGGCGGCAGCGGCAAGGAATTCGGCGGCAAGCCGAACGAGGCGGCGCTTTGCTTCTCACGCGTCACTCCGGCGTTCAAATTGACCTGTGGATACAGAGCGCCGCGCGCCGCCGCCAAAGCCTCCCGCTCCGCCACCAACCTCTCTCTTGCACTTTCGAGCGTGCGGCTGCCGGCGATCGCCTGTTTGACCAACGTGTCCAGATCCGGCGATCGAAACAGTGCCCACCATTCGGCACTCACCGCTTCGCCGAGCGCGATTGTCTGCCCGGGAACTGCCGCTATGGCGTCGGCCTCGGGGCCCGGCGTCTCGCCAGGCGAGGTATAGCCGCTGGGCGACGGCACTTGGGGCGCCTTTGGCTTCGATCCGAACGTGCCACAGGCGGCTGCCGTCGCGCCGAGCGCGACCATGCACATCGAGGCAAGTCGCTGCGCGGCTGCACCCGCGGGGTGTGTCCGTTCTTCTGCGTATCGTAACGTCATTCCAAGATGACCGAGTGCTGGGAGCCGGCGCGAGCCGGCTTCTCGAACACCATCAGAAGTGGGATAACGACCAGCGTCGCGATCATCAGGAGTTTGTAGTCATTGATGTAGGCGATGATGCGCGCCTGCTCCGTAACCGTGGCATCGAGCGCAGCGCGCCCGGCGGCAGTAAAGGGACTCAAGAACTGCCCGATCGACGGCTCCTCGAGGATTCTGTTGGTGGGGGTGACGTGTCGCGCGATATCGGCGTGGTTCACCTGCGTGTTTCGCGTCAACATCGTGTTGACCACCGATATGCCGATGCTCGAGCCGATGTTGCGAGATAGGCTGTAAAGACCTGCGCCTTCCGTCCGGAAGTGAGCTGGCAGCGTCGCGAGAGTCACTACGCTCAGAGGCGTGAATAGGAAGCCGAGGCCAATACCTTGTATGACCCCGACGAAAATGACGGTCCTCTCTGAGACGTCCGGCGTCCAGCCCGTCATGGCATAGAACGCCCAAGCCGAGAGTCCGAGGCCGATGGCGAGCAGGAGGCGCGTATCGACCCTGCCGATCAGTTTTCCAACCAGTGCCATTGCCGCCATCGTGCCGATGCCGCGAGGGCCCATGGCCAGTCCCGCGGTGACGATCGGATAGCCCATGAGCTCCTGCAGATAGGGAGGTTGCAGGGCGAGCGAGGCGAAATAGGTGAGGCCGACGACGAAGACGAAGAGAACCCCGGCCGTGAAGTTACGATCACGGAACAGCGATGGCCTCACGAAGGGTTCGCGCGCCGTGAAGGTGTGCGCCATGAAGAGGTAGAACGCCCCTGCCGCGATGATTGCCTCGATGACGATCTCGCCGGAGCTGAACCAGTCGAGCTCCTCACCACGGTCGAGCATGACTTGAAAAGCCCCGATCGCCAGGCTCAAGGTGCCGAAGCCCATCCAGTCCAACTTGGCGCGGGGGTCGCGACCCGACTCGCCCAGGAAGCTCATTATTCCCAGGAATGTGAGAAGACCCACGGGCAGATTGATGTAGAACACGTAGCGCCAGCTGTAATTCTCGGTCAGCCAGCCGCCGAGCACAGGCCCGAGAACCGGGCCGGCCATCACGGCAACCCCCCATAAGGCCATCGCGGAGCCCTGCCGCTCCTTCGGATTGATGTCGAACAGGACGGTTTGGGAGAGTGGCACCAGCGCCGCCCCGAAAAAGCCCTGCAGGACGCGGAAAAGCACGAGCTGCACCAAGGACTCGGCCGCGCCGCATAACATCGAGGCGACGGTAAAGCCCGCGACGGAAACAAGGAAGAGGCGTTTGATGCCGAAGCGGGCGGCGAGAAAGCCCGTCGGAGGCGTCATGATGGCAGCGGCCACGATGTATGAGGTAAGGACCCAGGCAATCTGATCCTGACTCGCGGCGACGCTGCCCTGCATATAAGGGAGAGCTACGTTCGCAATGGTCGTGTCGAGGGCTTGCATGAGCGTAGCCAGCATGACGCAGGCCGTGATCGCTCCCCGATTTCTGGCCTCTGGTGCATGCGGGGTCGGCATCATCGATCTCGGGGGGACTGACCGAACAGCGCGGACACGAAGTGGGGCCATCCCCGGGTGTGACCTGTGTCGATGGCGACCTCGACGCTCATGCCGGCCCGCAGCGGCGGCAGCTTCGAATCGGTTGTGTCGACGCGAATCCGCACAGGGATGCGCTGCACGACCTTGACCCAGTTGCCACTGGTGTTCTGCGGCGGTAAGAGGGAGAACTCCTGGGCTGCGGCGGGGCTGATACTCTCGACCCTGGCCGGCCATTGTCTGCCGGGATAGGTGTCGACTGTTACGCTGGCTGCCTGGTTCGGGCGTACGAAGGTCAGTTCGGTTTCCTTGGGGTTCGCGTCGATCCAGACATGATCCGTGGCAACGAGATAGAACGCGGTCCCCATCACCTGCAGATATCGGCCCGGCGCGATCGAGGGCACATTGGTCACAATGCCGGCGAAGGGTGCTTTCACAGTGCTGTGAGCCAGCTGGCGTGCCGCCTCGTCGCGCTGCGCCACCGCCCCGATATAGCGAGGGTTTTGCTCAATGGGGCTCTCTGGATCGCCGTTGAGGTTGGCGGCCACGACACCGAGCTGGTGAGTGATGGAAACTACCCTTTGCCGCGCATTCCTCAGGTTGCGCCGTGCAGCGTCGAAGGTCGTTTGAGACGCGACATGCGCCTGCAGCAGAGCTTGCACCCGGCGATATTCAGTCTCGTAGTAATCGAGGTCGTACTGGGCCTGCTTGTGCTGAGCCTGCGCGTCGCCGTAATTCGATTTGAGTGCAGTGAGGTCGTCCCGCACCATGCCGACCTGCGCCTCGGCGCGCTCCAAGGCCAGGCGAAAGGGGAGATCGTCGAGGCGATATAACACCTGCCCGGCCTCGACGTGCTGATTCTCCTGAACCGCGACCTGCTGAACGATGCCCGAGACGTCGGTGGAGATACCCACCTTATCGGCATTGATATAGGCGTCATCGGTCGAGACTATCTGGCCGCCCCTGATATACCACCAGGCGCCGAGGATTAGCGCGATCGGCAGCAACAGGAAAAGGATCCACCGCAGGCGCTGCCGTGATGTTGACGGCCGCCCCGTGGTCGGCAGGGTCTCGTGCTCAACAGGAGTTTCGAGTTGCGTGCCCTGCGGTCCGTGCGCTTCCGTATGTCTCGCTGGCACGGACGCCTCTTTATCAAGCGTGGCACCAGACTCAGCAGGCGTACGCAATTGCGGGTCGCTCCTCTCGGGTGAGCCAGGGCTTTGGGCCGTCCCGGGTGGTGGTCCGCCGCCGGTCAGCTCGGCCGCGAATTCCGCGTCGCTCACGACATTCTGGGAAACCAACATACTGCAGTCGATATAGTCGATGAGGTAGGCGCCGCTCGGGGCCGACCACCAGCGTCCGAAGGGACCTTGGCGATGGTGGCCGACTACGACCAGATCGGCCCTGATCTGCCGCGCGTACGCGCCAATCTGTTCAGCAGGATCGCCGACCACCAGCTTGGCTGCCGGCTCCAAGCCCAGCTGCCGCAGGCGCGTCACGCCGTCCCGGAGGACGGCTTTATAGTCCTCGTGCTGTTGAGTCACTCCGCTCCCGCCCGCTCCCTCAGCGACCCACGTTCCAGGGGCTTGGGCGATCACGGACAGCAGAAACACCTCCGCGTGGAGCCGCTTGGCCATGAGCGCGCCTTCGCGAAGCGCCGCGCGGCCTTTCACCGAACCGTCGTAAGCCAGCAGAATGCGCTTGTACACGTCAAGTTTCTCTCAACCGCCTGGCTTGGCAGCTGCCGTGGCAAGGCAGATGCGCCTTGCAGACCGCGAGGACCGTTGAATGAGACCTCCGACTCCAACTTCCCGGAATCGGACAACGCAAGGACAGTGCCGCAGACTGGAGGAGTGCCGACAACCGGCTTGATGGCCAGACAACGTCGCTCGACAGGTCGGACCTGATCGACAGAATGACCCTGGGGTGGCAAGCGTTGCGGGCGGTTGCGGCCGTCCAAACATCTGGCGCCGCGCCGCGGACTGCCGACGCTCAAGCTCGTCGCGTCGCAAGCGGAAACCATCACGCGGTGTGAACGCATGTTGATCTGTCGTGCTGGAAAGGCTGCGGCGGGTCCCGGGAAGGCCCCTCAGCGCAAAAAAATTCTTTTCCCCTGCCGTTTTTCGCTAAGCTTTCGGGACTCTGCCCGGCCGTCCGCGCAAGCTCTTGATGGCAAAGGATTTGACTGCGGGGGACTCGCATCAGGCCGCTTGAACCTGGAGGTAGGGCTGCGCGACGCCTTGCATCGTCTCTGACGGGGCTGCGCCAGCTGGCGCCCCACGCTGCTCACGGTCCCTGCATCATGTCGACTGCAAAGATCCGAATCTTCTCCGATCTGCATCTGGAGTTCTGCGATTGGACGCCACCGCCCGCTGAGGCGGACTTTGTCGTGCTGGCCGGCGATATTCACTGCGGCACCCGCGGGCTGAAGTGGGCTCGACGTCAGTTCCCGGATACCCCCGTCATCTACGTCCCTGGAAATCACGAGTTTCACGGCGGGAGTCTGCCAGAGGTGCTCACTGCGCTTCGCAAGGAGGCGCAGCGATCCGGCGTTCAACTGCTCGATGGCGACGAGTTCATCCACGGTGGGATACGATTCCTCGGCGCGACGCTATGGACCGACTACGCTTTGTACGGATCAGCGCCGATGGAACTCAGCCGAGCGATGGCTGATGCCAGCAATGCCATGTACGACTTCCTCGCGATCAGGGCCACTGGCGAGGAGCCGTTTCGACCCGAGCTTGCGCGCGACATTCACCGGCGGCAGGTGAAATGGCTCACGACCAAACTGTCCGAGCCGTTCGACGGACCGACAGTCGTCATCACTCACCACTTGCCTCATCGGCAGAGCATCCATCCCAAATACGAGCGAGATCCGCTGAATCCCTCTTTCGTGAGCGATCTTGATCATCTGGTCAGAGCGCCGGTCGCGGTGTGGATGCACGGGCACACGCACGAATCGAGGGACTATGTGGTCAATGGAACGCGTGTGGTCTGCAATCCGCGCGGGTATCTGCCGATGGAGCCCAATCTCTCATTCGACTCTGCGAAAATTGTCGAACTGACTCCCGGGCATTAGCGCAAAGGGCGGCCATGTTGAACCCTGCACGAACTTTGAGACGGGGCTTGGACTGCGAACGCCTGGACTACGTGCGTTGAAAAAGGAGCGCCCGCAACCGATTGTCGCGCAGATACAGACCGCCCCACGCGAGGATGCCGACATACACCCCGAACAGGATCTGGCCGAAAAGCGCTTCCTCGATGCGTACTTTGCTCGCGACAGCGCCGCCAAGAAAAGCTGTAACGAGGATCGCCCCGAACAAGGCGGTGCGCGGAACCGCGTAGAGGACTGCACAGACCAGATCAATGATTCCGATCGGGCGAATGGCATCCAGCGGATAACCGAGCTTTGCGGTCGCGTCCACCACGGGCGCCAGCATCATCACCTTCGATATGCCATCGAGGAGCAGAAACAGCACCACGATGCCGCTGATGATCCAGCCCGTCCACCAAAGGGTTCTCGAGCTTGAACCGGTGTGAAAAGTCGTTGCCATGCCCTGTTCTCCTGATTGATTGTTCTTAAGGTGCGCCGGCGGCCACAGTGACCGCCTGCGCAGTGTCAGCGTGTCTTGAGCAATTCCGCGACGCGCTCGGCACCCTCGCTGATCATCCGGGCGAATCCCATCTGTGCGGCACGATCCCGCTCTTCGATCGAGCTGAAACGCGCAACCAGCGTCCACTTCGTCTGAGCACCGTGTACTTCGAGGGTGACGGTGTTGACAGGCGCGGGCGGAGGAGGATTTCTCTTCGGGTCTGGCACGCTCGTCCAAACCAGCCTTTCCGGCTCGACGACCTCCAGAAACACGCTGTCGATCGTGAACTGCGGGCCGTTGGGCGCCTGCATAACGTGATGCCAGGTGCCGCCGGGCCTTACGTCCATCTCGCAGACCGGGTTGGTAAAGCCCTGCCCGCCGAACCACAGGGCGACTTGCTTCGGATCTGTAATCGCTTTCCAGATCAGCTCGCGCGGGGCGTCGAACATGCGCGTAATGACGATGGTGGGCTCGTCGGGCGAAGCGGCGTGAATTGTTGATGTCACTGAAATGTTCCGTTATTGATTTGGGCTCAAACTGTCGGTTGCTGCTCGCCAGACCTCACTGTCCGGGTTATTTGTCGCCACTGTCCTTCTGCATGACTTTCAGATGGGCAGCCAGGGAGTCGAGGCTCCGGTCCCAGAAGCGTTGATAGCCGCCAAGCCACTCGAAAACATCCCGCAGCGGAGCGGCCTCCAGATGACAGGGACGCCACTGGGAATTTCGGCCACGCGAGATCAAGCCCGCGGTTTCGAGCACCTTCAGATGCTTGGAAACGGCCGCGAGGCTCATGTCATAAGGCTCAGCCAGCTCGGTCACGGCGGCGTCGCCGGTGGCCAGGCGAGCCAGAATTCCGCGGCGCGTGGGATCCGACAGGGCGAACAGGGTCGAGCTGAGGCGGTCGGCTGGCACGTACTTAACCTAATGGTTGATAACCTATCGGTTGAATATAAGAGCACCCGGTTCGCAATGCAAGACGCAAGCGAGGAAATCACGTGGGCGAAGGACGGATCCCCCGAGGTGAGCAGACCGCTGAGTTCCCGGGACTGCCACGAGAGAGAATCGGAGGACAGACACTGGGGCACGCACACGATGCGAGGCGCCGACAGGCTGCGGCGAGCACCGTGAATCGCTCAGCGCTTGAGCCGTGGGCAATGTCTGCCGGCGGCTCGTCGGGTCCCCGGCGAATGATTCAAGATCCGGCGCGCCTGGTCCGCTCGGCTAGCGAAAGCACCACGCACGCACCTGCTCGGCTTGAAGAAACTCTTCCGCTCCCGCGCCGCGCAGCAGCGCCAGCTTCGCCAGAAGTCCCGCCTCCGTGCAGGTTGCAGCATGAACGGTTACCGACCGCGGCGCCTCTGCGATTGGCCAACCTGTTCTAGGGTCGAGCACGTGTCCGTAGCGAACACCTTCACCCATCACATGACGATACGTGTCCCCGCTGGTGGCCAGAGCGCCATTTGAGAATTCCAACAGCCCGGCGCTATTCCCCACGTGCTCCACATCCTCGATTGCGACGCGCCAGCCGCTGCCATCGTGGCGAGGGCCGGACACCCGCAGGTCGCCCCCGAAATTGATTAGTAAAGGTGCATCCGTGCACTTCTGCGCCAGCAGCAGCGCCCGGTCCACCGCGTACTCCTTGCCGATGCCGCCAAAATCTATTTCCATGCCCGCGGCCAGGCGCAGCCGCGGCCGATTCCATTGCACCCGGTGCCAGCCAACGACTGCCAGGAGCTCGGTCACGCGCTGCGGATCAGGCGGTTTTCCGGAACCGTCAAAGCTCCACGCGCGGCGCAACGCCCCTGAGGTGATATCGAATCGCCCCTCGCTCAATTCGTAACATGAAACCGCGTAGTCGAGCAGATCTGCGGTCTCGGGATCCACTTCGATGACGTCGCCGGCGTTCTCATTGATGGAGGTGACGATACTCGGGCGATAACGCGAGTACTTCTCCTCCACCCGCATGGCCTCCGTTTTTACGACCTCGCCCACGGTGGCCCCAACAGCTGCGTCAGTGGTGTCGACGAGGACCAGGCACGGACTCGCCATCGCTTTGAAGTGAGTGGTTACGTCCTGCCTGTCGGTCGCCGAGCGCATGTTTCAGAACGCATAACTATAGCCGAGCAGCATGGTGGCGGCTTTCAAGTCCGGGAAGAGATTCTGCTGCCGCAATTGTCCGACGGCATAGGAAGGCGAGCCGTTGCCATGTTGATCGTAGTATTCGATCCGTATGCTGAATTCCGAGCCCTCGTTGAACGGCATGCCGTACTTCAGTCCGTAGGTCTGCGCATGGAATTTCGCGAGGCGCGTGTCAGCGGAAGCGTACTGCGGCAGCGGCTCGGCACCGACCAAATAATAGTGAAAGAAATCAGCAGCCCCCTGGCTGTAGTAGCGCACGTGCGGCTCGATATAGTAATCCCGAGCGATCTGGAAGCGGTAGCGAAGCTCGGCGGTCACCGACTTGATCCCCCAGTCATCCTTGTAACCGCGCAACGACACCGCCACGACATCGCGCGCCAGGTGAATCTTGTTGTCCAGGAACACACTGTGCTTGCGCCGCGTCTCGGGTCGGTTTTCGTAGAGCTGGGTCGTGGGCTGGCCACTGACCGGGTCCACGACGGAGATGATCTTGTAAGGATCGTTCTGATAGCCGCGGTCACCGGCATAGGAATAGCTCAGCGTAGTCAACCACCGCCGGCTCATGACCTGCGTGATGCCAAAGACGGCATCGATTTCATGGCGCGAGGCGTCCGCACCCTTCCAATCGCCACTCATCTGCGTGAGCGGCGTGGGCGTGCCACCGAGGGGGAATGACAGATCGGATTCATAATTGACGCCGGCATTGAGCGTCGTGTTGTGCGCGTTGAAGTCCTTGGACAGTCCCAGATGGGCGCTTTCCGACCGGTAATCATGCTCCTTGGAGTACGCCACTCCGCCGTCGAGCTTCAAGGTGGAGCTCAGCGACTGCTGCCATCCCATATGACCTGCAATTCGCAGGTCGGTGAAACTATGGTCCAGTGGAAAAGTGTTCGCGGGCACTGTGCTCGTCGCGGCAAGCGTCTGCGTCTTGGCGCCTGTGGCCGGCGGAATGATCGTTACGACGGACCCGCCCGAGGCGGTGGTGACCGTAACCGGAGTGCCAAGGGGTATGACTTTGTACGGTCGCACGAACGTCTGGGGCAAGGACGAGGGCACTGCACCCAACGGCGTTGCCCCGGTGAGCGTGTCCGCAGCGATCCCAAAGGAAAAGAGACTGTCCTCGTTGACCTGGTAAGACACATCCAGGTCCGGCTCAATAGCCTGAACCCGACCATTTTCATGGTAATAGAGCACGCCGGTATCGACGTTGGTCGTTGGCACGTCGGGGGGTTCGTCCTGCGCACCTGCGTGTGCGCTTGCGAGCAGCCCCGTGGCCGCAGTGGCGAGCATGCGCCGCAGAGTCGGCGCGCCCGAAGTTGGCTTTGGCTTCAATTGCATCCGCAGCCGCCGCCCGCGTAGCTTCGCCCGCCCGTCGAGGCTTCCTTGCTGAAGTAGATGTGATCATCCATCGCTGACTGCAACGGGTACGAGTCGACCCGCATGGCCCGTTCGGCGAGCAGATCATGCTCCCAGGGCTTCGCTCCGACAGAGGCGCAGCCGCCCAGGCACGCCGCGGCAGCGCCACACAGAAGCAGAATCAATTCACTTCGCCGGTTCGCTGACCAGGCTCTGCAGATGCTCCTCATACGCCGCCCTCCTCTTTTCCGAAAAGCCGATGTGCTGAAATCGAACCTGCCCGGATCGGTCGATCAGCACGGCGCTGGGCATACCCACGATCTTGAACGTCGTGGCGATATCGCCGTGCGGGTCATAGATGATGGGAAAATTCGCCAGGTTCGACCTCAGGAATTCTTCCGCGAGCTCGTGGTTCTGATCGACGTTCACGCCGATCACAACCAGATTCTTTGCCCCGTACTGGCTCACCAGCTTGGACAGCCAGGGAAATGACTCGCGGCACGGGGTGCACCAGGAAGCCCAGAAGTCCAGGTACACGACCTTGCCCCGGTAGGCGCTCAGATCCAGATCCGCCGCCTGCGCGCTGCCGAGGGCGGCGACAGCCAGAGCGATACCCAACAGGCGCACGAGCGGTTTCACCAACAGATCACTCCGCACACGAAGCGCGCCACGGACAGGTTGAACTGTCCATACATTCAGTTACTTTGTGATACAAAGTGATGTGCCAAAAGAACGGAAATCCAGGGACTTTTGCACGGAATTGTTCGTCATCGTTACTTTGCCGTGTAAAGCAAGTC
>JAQGOC010000067.1 GCA_028293805.1 Gammaproteobacteria bacterium | reverse complement strand
ATTCCAAGGCCATCGCGCAGGTCGGCACGATCTCCGCGAACTCCGACGAGTCGATCGGCAAGACGATCGCCGATGCGATGGAGAAGGTCGGCAAGGAAGGCGTGATCACCGTTGAGGAAGGCTCGGGTCTGGACAACGAGCTCGAAGTCGTCGAGGGCATGCAGTTCGACCGCGGCTATCTCTCGCCTTACTTCATCAACAACCAGCAGAATCAGACGGCGGAGCTCGAAAAGCCGCTGATCCTCCTGTGCGACAAGAAGATCTCCAACATCCGCGAGATGCTGCCCCTGCTCGAGGGCGTGGCGAAGGCCGGCCGTCCGCTGCTGGTCATTGCCGAGGATCTCGAGGGTGAGGCGCTGGCGACTCTCGTCGTCAACAACATCCGCGGGATTTTGAAAGTGGCTGCAGTCAAGGCCCCGGGCTTTGGCGACCGCCGCAAGGCCATGCTGCAGGACATCTCCGTCCTCACCGGCGGCACGGTCATCTCCGATGAAGTCGGCCTGTCGCTCGAGAAGGCGACGTTGAACGATCTGGGCGAAGCGAAGAAGATCGTCGTGGAGAAAGAGAACACGACCATCATCGACGGCGCCGGCAAGCCCGCCGACATCAAGGCGCGCATCGAGTCCATCCGCCAGCAGGCGGAGGACGCCACCTCCGACTACGACAAGGAGAAACTGCAGGAGCGCGTTGCGAAGCTCTCCGGCGGCGTCGCCGTGATCAAGGTCGGTGCGGCCACCGAGATGGAGATGAAAGAGAAGAAGGCCCGCGTCGAAGACGCGCTGCACGCAACCCGTGCGGCCGTTGAAGAAGGCGTGGTGCCGGGCGGCGGCGTCGCTCTGGTCCGTGTATTGAAAGTGCTCGATAAGCTCGAGACGAAGAACGAGGACCAGGCGGGTGGCGTGAAGATCCTGGCGCGCTCGATCGAAGAGCCGCTGCGTCAGATCGTCGAGAACGCCGGCGAAGATGCGGCCGTCATTCTGAATCGTGTGAAGGAAGGCAAGGGCTCGTTCGGCTACAACGCCGCGACGGGCGAGTTCGGCGACCTGATCGACCAGGGCATCCTGGACCCGACCAAGGTCACGCGCCTTGCTTTGCAGAACGCGGCATCCGTGGCCGGTCTGCTGCTGACAACAGAGGTGATGATTGCCGAGGCTCCGAAGGACGAAGAGCACAGCCACGGCGGCATGCCGCCGGGCGGCATGGGCGGAATGGACATGTAAGAACCTCTCGAAAGAGGTATCGATTCTGTCATAAACAATCGATACCCTTTCGTGGCTGGTTTAGGAGCTCGTGCCATGCGCCCTGCATGGCGCGAACTTCGAAAGACGCGGAACAAGACCCCCTATTCCGCGCAACACCTCAGGCCCCGCTTCGTGCGGGGCTATTTTTTGCGGCGAAATAATCCGGCTTGGCCGAATTTGCGCGTTCCCGAAATCTTCGGTTGCGCCTTCCCACAGATTGCGCCGAACGCCGGTTAGGTCGCGGCGTGCGGGCCGCGAACCGCAAAGCGTCAGCAGATTTTCGCAAGCCGTTGGATGTTGTGCGGCGCTGCCGGTGTAGATGAACACGGCGCATGAGCGTCAACGCCGGACAACCAAGGTCGGTACGGCATTGTGCTGAACCTGTTCAAGGCGAAGCGGCTGGCCATACTCCTCAGTAACTGTCCCATGTGCGGCTTGCGCCTGTCGGCTTTCGTCGTCGGGAGCGGACACAGGCGAGCGGCAGGACCGTGCGGCGCCAACCGTCTAGCGGTCCAGCAGAAGTCGCTTCTCTTCCGACCCCGGTGAGGTTTATGTTGTGGTTACGTGCGGGACGTCCGCAGGGACGCCGAGTCGAAGGAGACCTCATCATGGCTACTTATGTCATATACGAGCGTGCGCAGCGGCGTGTGCAACCACCTATGCAACGACACATCCCGCGCGGGCTGGTCGGGTTGGGCTGCGCGCTGCTCGCAATCGCCGGTTGCAGCAAGCTTGGCCTCGGGGGGCAGGACGAGATGGCCTGGGCTCGGGCGGCGCTCGAGCGCAATGATCGGATCGAAATCGTCGCGGCGGATCAGCAGGCCAGCACATTCACTGTCCGTCTCAAAGACTCGGGCGAGTTGCGCATGATTCGCGTCGACCAGGTTGTGGGTGGGCCGCCGGGGATGCCGCGAGCCACGCAGGCGTCCGGGAGCGCCGGCTCGCCTGCTGTCACGGCGCCCTCGTTATCGCCAACTGCAGAGTCCTCTCCTGAGACGAATTCTCCGGCGGGTTTAGCCACTTCGCCGAGCAACAATACGCTCCCGGCCCGGGACGAGCCGGCAAGCACTCCGCCCGCGAATGCCCTGCCGAAGGAGCTGAAATCGGCTACCACCTCGGCGGACATGGAGCGCTCGGCCAATGGCGATGTGGCTGCCGCCATGCCCGGAGGGCGAGTGCTCGAATCGGGTCCCGGGTATGCCATCAAGGCGGCATCGAAAAGCGCTCCTGCCAGCGCGCGCGCGGAGCGTGAGAAGTCGTCCACGACGAGCGCTGCGATCGAGCGGCGTCACGACCCGATCATCTGCCAGGGCGAGCGCCTCTTGCAGATCGACAATCGCAATCTGGAATTCGATGGCGATGCCGTCACGGCCGAGGACGGCTGCGAGATTCACATCACGAACAGCCACATAAGCGCGAAGGGCGTGGGCATATCCGCCCGTCACGCGAACGTGCACATTGAAAACAGCCAGATTGAAGGCGATGCGGCTTCGATCGACGCTGCCGAAGGCGCCCAGGTGTACGCCTCCTCGTCGAAGTTCAAGGGCATGAGCCGCCGCCTCGACAACTCGTCGTTTCATGACCTCGGTGGCAATGTCTGGAACTGACCTCTGGGCCGACACGGTGAGCGATGAGCTTGCCGCGACGCTGCAGCGGGCGCTCGAAGCAATTCAGGCGAACGCGCCGGCGGCCGCGGCTCTCGCATCCGCTCCCGCCGAAATCCGCGATTCGCTGCCGCTCGTGCTGGCGGGGAGCGATTTCGTTGCGCAGTCCTGCGCACGCGACGAGGAATTACTGCGGGATCTGCTCGCGCGGCACGATCTCCAACGGAAACTCTCCGCGAGTGATTTCGCCGCCCGTGCTCCGGCACTGCCGCCGGATGTGGTGGACACAGCGACAGGCGGCCCTCCCGAAAGTGAATTGTTGACGCAACTGCGCCGCTGGCGGCGTTACGAGATCGTGCGAATCGCCTGGCGTGATCTGGCAGGTTGGGCGGATCTCGCGGAAACACTGGGCGACCTGTCCGCGTTTGCGGACGCGGCCATCGACCTGGCCGTGCGATATGCAAGGCGTGCACTCGTGGCCCGTTATGGGGAACCGCGTTCAGCTGATGGCACCGTGCAGCCTCTCATCGTCATCGGCATGGGCAAGCTGGGCGGCGGTGAGCTGAATTTCTCTTCCGACGTCGACCTGGTGCTGTTGTTTCCCGAGCACGGCGAAACGGATGGCGCGCGGCCGATCGCAAACGAGGAGTTTTTCACCCGCCTCGGCCAGGGACTCATCCGCTTGTTGGAAGCGCCGACGCACGATGGCCTGGTGTTGCGGGTCGACATGCGGCTGCGCCCCTTCGGGGACAGCGGTCCGCTGGTGTCGAGCTTTGCTTCCTTCGAGGATTACCTGCCGCGCCACGGGCGCGACTGGGAGCGTTACGCTTACGTGAAGGCCCGGGCGATCACGGCACCGGAGCGGTACGCCGAGGTCCATGCGTCCGCCGTGCGGCCGTTCGTCTATCGAAGGTATCTCGACTACGGTGTGTTCGAGAGTCTTCGAGAGATGAAAGCGCTGATCGAGCGCGAGGTGGAGCGCCGCGAGCTCGCCGATCACATCAAGCTCGGCCCCGGGGGGATTCGCGAGATCGAATTCATGGTGCAGGCTCTGCAGCTGATCCGCGGCGGGCAGGATCGGCGCCTGCAGACACCCTCGCTGTTGAATGCCCTGGCGCTGCTTGGAAACTGGAAGCTGCTGCCGGCGGGAGTGGTTGGCGAGTTGCGCGCCGCGTATGTCTATCTGCGCCGCCTGGAGAATCGGCTGCAGATGCTCGCGGATTCGCAGGTCCACCGGCTGCCCGAAGATGCGCTGACGCGCGAACGCATCGCGCTGGCCATGGGCGCGCCGGATTGGGCTGCTTTCATGCTCGAGCTGAATGAGCATCGTGAGCGGGTGAGCCGGCATTTCAGGCTCGTGGTGTTCGGGGGGTCCGGAAAGGACACAGGTGCCGTGAAGATCGATCTGGGACGGTTCTGGGATTCCCAGGCGGAGACGGCCGTCCTCGCGGAATCGCTGCACCGTGCCGGTTTCGCGGACACAGACGAGGTGGCACGCCTGCTGCTCGAGCTGCGCTCGTCTTCCCTGGTTCGCAAGCTCGATGAGCCCGGACGCAAGCGGCTGCAGGCGCTGCTGCCGCCGCTCCTTGCGGACGTTGTGGTTGCCGGCCACGACGACAAGGATGCCCAATTGCCGGTGCTGCGCCGGGTGTTACGGATCATTGAAGCCATCGGGCAGCGATCGGCGTATTTCGCGCTACTGCATGAGAATGGGGCGGCCCGTTCGCGACTTGTCGAGCTATGCGGCCACGGTGATTTTCTCGCCACCCAGATTGCGTCGCATCCAATGCTGCTCGACGAGCTCATCGATGAACGTCTGCTGGCGGAGCTGCCTGACCGCGCGAGCCTCGCACGCGAGCTCGTGTCGCGGCTGGAACAGGTGAACGAGGATGATCCCGAGCACCAGGTCGAAGCGCTCCGGCATTTTCAGCGTGCCGCGATCTTTCGCGTCGCCGTGGCCGACCTGACGGGCAGGATTCCAGTCATGCGGGTGAGTGATCGTCTCACCGAAATCGCGGAGCTCATCGTTGAGCAGGCAATCGAGCTCGGATGGCGGCAGATCACCGCGCAGTTCGGGGTCCCCCTGTGCGGTGAGGGCGCCGAGCGAAGGCCGGTGAGCATCTGCGCGGTCGGTTACGGCAAGCTCGGCGGGATGGAGCTCGGCTATGCGTCCGATCTCGATCTCGTCTTTCTCCACGACTCCTACGGAGAGCAGCAGGAGACCGGCGGTGCCGCACCCATCGATAACCAGATTTTCTTTGTCCGGCTCGCGCAGCGGATCGTGCATCTACTGACGATGCATTCCGCAGCCGGAAGGCTATACGAGGTCGATGTGCGCTTGCGCCCGAGCGGCAAGGGCGGTCTGCTCGTAACCAGCATTCGTGCATTCGCGGAGTACCAGCGGCAGGAGGCGTGGACCTGGGAGCACCAGGCACTCCTGCATGCCCGCGCAGTGGCGGGTTCTGTGGCGCTGCGTTCGGAGTTCGAGAGCATTCGCCTCGAGGTGCTTGCCAATCACGTGCGACGCGAAAGCCTCTGCACCGAAGTCCGCGACATGCGCGAGCGGATGCGCAAGGAGCTCTCGAAGGGGAGCTCCAGTGTGTTCGACATCAAGCAGGACGCCGGCGGAATCGCCGACATTGAGTTCCTCGCGCAGTATTGGGCGCTGCGCTGGGCCAAGGACTACCCCCCGGTCGCCCTGTTCTCCGACACCATCCGCCAGCTGGAGTCGGTTGCTTCGGCCGACCTCGTGCCACAGGCGACGGTCGACGCCCTGACCGCGGCCTATCGGGCGTTCCGCGGGCGGTCGCATCATCTCTCCCTCGCCGGAGCCGCACCTCTCGTCGCGGCGACCGAATTCGTCGCAGAACGCGCCGCCGTGTCACGCATCTGGAATGAGACGATGGCCGACAGCCCATCGAAGGGATCGTGAGTCGCGGCTCACGGGTATAATCCCGCCAACGCTTACTGTCTCGAAAGTCTTCCCATGGCCGCGACGACCAAGCCGCTCATCCAACCGAACGCGCAGAACCAATACGACGTCACGGCCGAGGACCTGCCGCTTTCCTGTCCGATGCCGGAGATGTACCTGTGGAATTCCCATCCACGGGTCTACCTGCCGGTCGAGGCAACCGGCTGGGCGAAATGCCCTTACTGCGGAGCGGAGTACACGCTGAAAGGCTGAGTGGCCCGCGTGGAGTCAGCCTCCCGCGCTGGCTGACGCGTGCAGTGTTGCGCAGCGACCGCTCAGCGGGCAGCTGCCGTCTACGCGGCCAACGACAGTAGCTGCGGCTTGCCGACGGCGAAGCCCTGGACGTAATCGACACCCATGCGGCGCGCGGTGTCGAGAGTGGCGTCATCCTCGACCTGTTCCGCGATGACCTTGAAGTTGAGCGTGCGCGCGAGCTTGATCATCGCGGTGACCATCGCCTGATTGACGGAATCCCGATCGAGATTGCGCATGAACGAGCCGTCGATCTTCAGGTAATCCATCGGCAGGTTCTTCAGATTCGAGAAGGAGCCCACGCCGGAGCCGAAGTCATCGAGCGCGAACTGGCAACCCATGCCATGCAGAACGCCGACAAAACGGCGCGCGTGATCGAGGTTGGCCACCACGGCGGTCTCGGTGATCTCGAAACACACCTGCGCGGGGTTGACGCCCGTGCTATCCAGACACTCCACGACGAATTCAAGGAACTGCACATCCGCCAGCGTCTGGCCGGACACGTTGATGGCCACGCTGCGATTCGAGGGGACGGGGATCGCTCCGCGTCCCAGTGCGGCCAGCGTGGTTTGCACTACCCAACGGTCGACCAGCCCCATGAGGCGATAGCGTTCCGCGGCGCGCACGAATTCCGCCGGAGGCACTTCGTGGCCGCCTTCGTCCTGCAGGCGGACGAGCACCTCCATGGCCGGGCCGCCGCCGTCCTGGCCGTAGGCGGGGACGATTGGCTGATGATAGAGCTGGAATCGGTTTTCCTTGAGTGCGCCCTGCAGCCTCTGCAGCCACTGGATCTCGCCCGTGTGGCGGGCAAGTGCCTCGTCACGCGCGGAATACACGACCACACGGCCCGATCCCTGCTTTTTCGCGACATAACAGGCCGAGTCGGCGGCTGCGAGGAGCTCTTCCAGGCCACCGCTCTCGCGCGAGATCTCCACGAGGCCGACCGACACCCCGATGTTGAAAATCTTGTCCTTCCAGACGAAACGGTAATCGCCGACCGCGCGGCAGACGTCGTCCGCTATCTGGCGGGCCTTCTCGAGCGGGCAGCCGATGAGCAGCATGCCAAATTCATCGCCGCCGAGGCGTGCGACCATGTCGCTGTCGCGCACGGCATCGCGCAGGAGCTTGGCGACCTCGCGCAGCATGCTGTCACCCGCAAGGTGGCCGCTGGTGTCGTTCACGACCTTGAAGCGGTCGAGATCCAGATAACACAGGACGTGTTGTCCATCGCCACGATGCCCGCTCTCGGTAGCCTCTTCGAGTCGCCGCTCGAACTCGCGGCGGTTGACGAGACCGGTCAGCGCATCGTGCGTCGCCTGATACGACATCTGCCGAGCCAGGCCACGCAGCTCCGTCACATCGTGCAGCAGTATCACCGCGCCGATGACCTCCTTCGCCTCGTCCCGAATCGGTGACGCCGACAACTCGATCGAACGCTCGTTCCCATTCGCACGCGACACCAGCAGCGCGCGCCGGCTCAGGTTCACTGGAGCGCCGCTCGTGAGCGCCTGCCGTACCGGATCGGACAGCAGCCGCCGATCGGTTTCGTCCACGAGACTCACCACCTCCTCGAGAGTCTTGCCGAGCACCTGTTGGGCAACACTCCCCGACAGCTGCTCCGCAGCCGGATTCATATAGGTGATATGGCCGTCTGCGTTCGTCGCAATGATGGCTTCGGCGAGCGAGTTGAGCGCGAGCAGATGGGGCGACGGCTCACCGGCGCTCTCCAGGCGCAAGGCCCGGTCCGTCTGCGTCGGGATGATCTCCACGCCCGTGATGAGCAGTGCGTTGGCGTTTTCGTATTCGACCACCGCGGAAGCGATCTCCAGCCGGCTCACCTGTCCCTGCAGGCCGACCATCTCGATCTCGTAACGTTCCGCGGTTTCCTCACCCGCGAGGCGCCGCCGGATGTTCTCGTTCACGAGCTCCGAGTACTCGGGCGGGACGAGATCGCCGAGGCGCCGGCCGACCAGCTCGACGCGGTCGACGCCAACGAAGCTCGCGAACTGGCGGTTGGCGTACAGAATCACGTCGCGGTGGACGAGCACGGCCTCGTGGATGCGATCGCCGAGATCGGCAAACATTTTTGGCGATGCGCGCGCGCCCTCGCGCTCGCCGGCGGACGATGCTCGCGTCAACAGGTGATTGATGGCCGTGACGAGCGCCGAGAGTTCCGCCTTGCCGGTGCGCAGGTCCACGCGCCCCTCCAGGCGGCCGCCGATGGCGATGCGTTGCAATTGCTGCGACAGTTCGCCAACGCTATCCAACTCACGCCGCTGCAACCAGTACAGCACGAAGAGTAGCGTGGCAATGAGCGCAAACAGGAGGCACAACAGCCCGACGATCGACATCTAAATTCTTAAGCCTTCAGCTTGTGGGCGAGCTTCCGAGGACACTCTAATTCATTTTTTGGTGTCTCGGACTGCGGTCACTGACAGCATAACTTAGGCGGGCCGTCGCTCCGGCGGTATTTGACCATATCTCATCGCAAGTGTGCTTGGCAGGCCGGCGGAAAACCCTTAACTTCTCAGGCGTTCCCAACGATACGCAATAAGTTCAATCGGAGTGCCATGACGATACTGACGGCCGATGCCCGCGAACAGATGATCGAACAGCAGGTGCGCGCCTGGGACGTGCTGGACGCGCGTGTGCTGCAGATATTCCGGCTGGTGCCGCGCGAGCACTTCGTCCCGGAGCAGCAGCGCTTCCGCGCGTATGCCGATGCCGAAGTGCCCCTGCCGCACGCTCAGCACATGTTGCGTCCGAGTGTCGCCGGCCGACTGCTGCAAGCGCTCGAGCTCACCGGCAGCGAGCACGTGCTCGAAATCGGCACGGGCACGGGATTCATCACGGCATGTCTGCGCACGATGGCGGCGAAGGTGCGCTCGCTGGAAATCTTCCCGGAGCTGGCCGAGCTGGCTCGCCGCAATCTGTCGGCAGCGAATCTGCGCGACGTCGACGTCGTGGCCGCGGACGCCATGCAATTCGACACCGGCAAACGCTATGGCGCCATCGCCGTTACCGCCTCGCTGCCGGTGTACGACGAGCGGTTTCAGAAGCAGCTCGAGATCGGCGGCCGCCTTTTCGTGGTCGTGGGCGACGCGCCGGTCATGGAAGCGCGTCTCATCCGGCGTACCGGCGAAGAGACCTGGTCGTCCGAGAGTCTGTTCGAAACGGTCATCGATCCGCTCGTGAATGCGCGCCGCTTGCCGGAGTTCAGGTTCTAAACGCCCGGGGCGGGCACGGCGTCCAAGTTCACGGCTTGCGCCGCCGAGCCGAGGTGATATAGTCGAATATAACACCTCCATCAGAGCGTATCGTCTTGAATATTAAGGGAATACTATGCATCGTGCCAAACAGGCCGTGACGGGGTCGAGCATCTTGAAGCCTGGGGTGCGCTCACCGCGCGGGCCGCAGCTCAAGGTCCCGAGGGGCTTGACCTTGATGATTGCGCTGCTCGCGTTGGCGAGCACGGCTGCCGCGAAAGATCTGCTGGATGTCTACGGAGACGCTCTGCGGAACGATCCACAACTGCGTGGAGCCGACGCTAACCGCCTGGCCTCGCGTGAAGGCCGTCCGCAGGCGCTGGCCGCGCTACTGCCCCAGGTCGCAGGCACCGCCGCGTACACGAGAGATAAGGCTTCCGGACCTCAGGATCAGCTCCAGGTCGATACAGCCACCGGGGCTCCGGTCATCATTCCCCTGCAGACCATGATCGACCGCACGCAGAAGCAGTGGAGCCTGAATCTCCGGGAGAATCTGTTCTCGTGGGCGAACTGGCAGGCACTGAAGGCTGCCAACAGCCAGGTGGCGCAAGCCGAGGCCACTTACCAGGCGGCCGAGCAGGATCTGATGCTCCGGGTCTCCCAAGCCTATTTCAACGTATTGGCGGCCCAGGACGGACTCGAAGCGCAGCAGGCCTCGCTCGAGGCGATCTCCCGCCAGCTCGACCAGGCGAACAAGCGCTTCGACGTCGGTCTCATTGCCATCACCGACGTGCAGGAGGCCAAAGCGGCACGCGATACCGCCGCGGCCGCGGTCATAGCCGCCAAGCGCAGGCTGGCCACCGCGGAAGATCAGCTTCAGGAGATAACGGGTCAAAAGTACGATGCGCTGTCGAAGCCTGGCACAGACATGCCGCTCAACATGCCCGAGCCCTCGGATGAGAACCGGTGGGTCGAGATCTCGCTGGACCAGAATCTCTCGCTGATCTCGAGCCGCCTGTCGGCCGAGATCGCGCGAGACAATGTGCGAGTGGCCTTTGGGGACCATCTGCCGACCCTGGATCTGCTGGCGAGCCGTTCGTACCTCAATTCGAACGCCAACGAGAGGCTGGGCGGCGTTCCGTTCAATGACTTCGGTGGCCGCACCAACGACAGGCAGTATTCCCTGCAGGTTACCGTGCCGATTTTCAGCGGCGGCCTGACCCAGTCCCGAGTGCGCCAGAGTCAATATCTCTGGATCGCCGCCAAGGAACAGGTCACGCAGACCTCGCGCGCCACGGAGCGCCAGGCCCGTGATGCCTATCTAGGCGTGATCAGCGGAATTGCCCGCGTGCAAGCTCTGCGGCAGGCGGTCGAGTCGAGCCGGACGGCGCTGAGAGCCACCGAGGCGGGCTATGAAGTCGGAACGCGCACAGCGGTGGACGTCCTTAACGCTCGCCGCATACTCGTGCAGGCAGAAACGGACTACTCAGGGAGCCGCTACGACTACATCGTGAGCGTCGTTCAGCTGCGACTCGCGGCTGGGAACCTCGATCGTGCGCAACTAGCCCAGATCAATGGTTGGCTGGCTGTGTCTGCTCCTACCTCACCCCGCGTGGAGACGCCGGAAAGTCTTACGCCGACCGTGCCACCAACGTCATCGCAGCCGCTGACGGTTCCGACGGATCCGTCGTCTGCGCTACCGCCGCCAGGGGCGCCGCAACCGCCAGGCAGGCAACCTCGCACTCCCTGACAGCCTCGGAATGAGCACGACAGAGCAGGGGCTGCCTAGAAAGGGGGTGGCCCTTACTGCTCCAGCAGTGGAACGATGAGCCCCATCAGTTTCACGAGCGCGCCCCGGTTGGCATCCACAAAGGCGCGCCCCTCCGCGCCGATGCGGACACGTGCGGCAGGATCCGACAGAAGCGCGGCTACTCGGTCGCCGAGCTCCTGCGGGCCGGTCACGACTTCGGCGGCGCCGCGCGCGATGAGGAGGCGCGCGACGTCCTCGCTGTTGAAGTTATTGGGACCCGTCAGTATCGGTAGCCCGAGTGCCGCGGGTTCCAGCAGGTTGTGCCCGCCGATCGGTACGAGACTGCCGCCGACGAAGGCAACATCGGCGGCCGCGTAGAAGTCGAGCAGCTCGCCCAGCGTGTCGAGCAGCAAGACCTCCGCCCCTTCGATCGCGGCCGCGGACGTTTCCTGCGAGCGGCGGATGAACCGTACGCTCTGTCTCTCGAGCGTCGAGGCCACTTCACCGAAGCGATTGGGATGGCGTGGCGCCATGACGAGCAAGGCCCCGGAATGAAGCTCGCGCACCCGTTTATGCGCCTCGATTAACGCCTCTTCCTCGCCGCCCCCATGCGTACTGCCGGCAGTCCACACAGGGCGTCCTGGAGCGTACCGCGCCCGCAACCGGTGACCACGAGCGGCAATGTCCGCCGGTACAGCGAAATCGAACTTCAGATTGCCGGTGACATGCGTGCTGCCGGGATCGGCACCCAGCGCGCGAAAGCGATCCGCATCGACCTTGCCCTGCGCGGCAACCACGACGCCGTGCGACAGAGTTTCCCTGAAAAGAGCGCCAAGCCGTCGATAGCGTCCGACGGAACGCGGAGAGAGTCGCGCGCTCGCCAGTATCAGGGGCACACGGCGGCGGCCGCATTCGCGATACAGGTTCGGCCACAGCTCGGTCTCGAAAATCACGGCGAGTCGTGGACGAACTCGTTTGAAGAACCGCCGCACGGAGCCCGGCAAGTCATACGGCAGATAACGGACCTGCGCCAGGTCCTTGAACAGCAGGCGCGCCCGATTTGCGCCGGTGGGCGTGAACGTTGTGACGACGATGGGCACTTCGGGATACCGCTGTCGCAGAGTGCTCACCAACGCGGCAGCTGCCTGCACCTCTCCCATAGACACGCCATGTACCCAGATGCAGGGCGTTTCCAGCGTCGGCCCAAAGCCGAAGCGCTCGCCGAAGTGGCGCCAGTAGCTGCGATCGCGCAGCCCCCGGCACAACAGGGCCACGGAGATCAGCGGCGCGGCGAGATAAGCCAGGAGGCTGTAAATGAATCGCAAATGGATCCTGCTAGCCCGCCTGGCGTAACGGCTGTTCGCCGGAAGACTGGCGGTAGCCATCGAGCAGGCCGTGCCAGTCCGACTCCGTGAACCGGTCGCGCGGCAGCGCGTAGGTGATTTTTTCGAGCGACCGGCGCAGGCGTACAAGGTTGCTGTCGCGCCAGAAGCCCCCTTTGCGCAACTCGCAGCGGTCGAAGTCGATTAGATAGACGGCTTCCTCGCTCAACAGCACATTGTGCGCATTCAGATCCGCGTGGCACACACCGAGATCGTGAAATCTGCGAATGCAGCGCCCAATCGAAATCCACGTGAGGACGGACAGTGCGCCCTTGCGCAGGCATTCGGCGAGAGACCCCACTGTCGGAAGCCGCTCTGTAATGAGGTCCCCGGTGTAGGTGAGGCCCTCGTGCACGTAGCGCGCCGCAATCGGCGCAGGGACGGGAAGACCCGCGCGGTGCAAGCGATAAGTGAGCTGCCATTCCGCGAAGGGCCGTGTGCTGTCTTCCCCGCGCCAGATGTAACGATCGCCGGACACGTGCGCGATCAGGCCGCCCCGCCGATAATGGCGCAATACCAGGCTCTTGCCAGCGGTCTTGAAGTAATGAGTGGTACCGCGACCCTGCGCCGTGCCCTCGAGCTCGCCGCGGGATTTCCAATAGCCCGGATCGAACCAGGCCGGGGCCAAATTGTTCGCCCGCGAGGCATCGTATAGCATGGCCCCGCCCGCTAGGGCACTGTGCTTCACTTCAGAGCCGAGCGGCCAACGCCCGCTCATTGACACAAGTCCAGAGTCACTCCGGAAGATTGAGCATTACACGAAGAGTGAGTCACTACCTATCTCCAAGACGCTCGCTTCTATGCTGCCTCTCGCCGAACCGCCGCGCAGCGTCTGCATCCTGAGACTGTCTGCGCTTGGCGATACCTGTCACGTCGTTCCGATCGTGCGCACGTTACAGCATGCATGGCCGGCGACGCAGCTTACGTGGATCATAGGTAAGGCCGAAGCGCGCCTCATGAAGCTCGTCGACGGCGTCGAGTTTATCACCGTGGACAAGCGCGCCGGCTTCGCGGCACGTCACGATCTGAGGGAGCAGCTTCGCGGTCGCCGCTTCGACGTGCTGCTTCATATGCAACTCGCTCTGCGGGCCAGTCTCGTCGCGCGCAATGTGCCGGCCACGATAAAACTGGGTTTCGATCGCGCGCGGGCGCGCGACCTGCAATGGATGTTTACGAATGCGCGCATCGCCCCGCGCGCGCGCGAGCACGTGCTCGACAGTTTTTTCGGCTTTTCGGCGGCACTGGGTATCAAGGACAGGCTGGTGCGCTGGGATATACCGCTTCCGGAGAGTGCCCGCGCGTATGCCGAAGCACTGATTCCGGATGCACGGCCCACTCTGGTCATCAGCCCCTGCTCGAGCCATGCGCTGCGCAACTGGCGCGCGGAGCGGTATGCCGCAATCGCCGACCACGCGTCGCGCCGCCATGGAATGCGCGTCATCCTGTGCGGCGGACCGAGCAAACTCGAGCGGGAAACGGGCGCGGCGATCGAAAAGGCCGCGGCAACCCAGGTCATCAACCAGATCGGCCGCGACACCCTGCCGGAATTGCTGGCGCTTCTCGCGCGCGCCTCCGTGCTTCTGGCTCCCGATTCCGGACCCGCGCATATGGCGACCATGGTCGGCACTCCTGTGTTGGGGCTTTACGCGGCCACCAATCCCGCGCGCAGCGGGCCGTATCTGTCGCGTCTGTGGTGCGTCGACGCCTATCCCGAAGCGGCCCGCCGCTTTCGCAGACGCCCGCCCGAGAAGTTGCCTTGGACCGAAAAGATCGAGGAGCGTGGTGTCATGGACCTCATCAGCACTGAGCGGGTCGTCGCGAAGCTCGACGAGTTGTTACGATGAGCTCCATGAAAGACATTCTGGTACCCCTGTCGCCCGGCGAATTGCTGGACAAAATCACGATCCTGCGCATCAAGGCCGACCGCATCACGGATGCGGGCAAGATGGCCAACGTGCGGCTCGAGCTCGATCTGCTCGAGAAAACCTGGCGCGATTCCGGTTGCGCGACCTTTGACGTCGCACGGGACGAACGTGCTCTTCAGGACGTGAATGAGCGCCTGTGGGATATCGAGGACCTGATCCGCGACAAGGAAGCGAAGCAGACGTTCGACCGCGAGTTCATCGAGCTCGCCCGCTCCGTTTACGTCTCCAACGACGAACGCGCCGCCATCAAGAAGCGTGTCAACCTGCAGCTCGGCTCACGGCTCGTGGAAGAGAAGTCGTACAAGCCGTACCGCTAGCGGTCCCCGAGGCCCCCTGGCGGGGATGGAATCCCGTTCCCCTCCCAATTGCTTACTTGGGCGGAACTGGCGGCGCAACGCTCGGGTGTTGCCGGAATTCCCTTATGTATCAATGGGTTCCTCCAAGATCTCAGGCTTTCCGCGAGTGACCGCATGCCTGCTCCGACAACCAACAGCCGCCGCCGCCGCGCCGGGCAGTGCAACGGAGTCACAGGCGTGATAAGAAGAGCGCCGGGTTCAAGCACCCTAACGAGTAGCAGGGGCGCACCTAGCGTATGCAGCTTGGCAGTATATGGCGTGAGCATCTAGCCGCAGGTTGTCCTCGCGAGCTCACCGGCGTCGAGATCGCCGGCAGCGATGCGCGTACGCTGGACGCCGAGATCAACGCATGCGTCAGCGCGCTGCTGTGTAGCTCGATGACCGTGGATGAGCGCATTGAGCGCCGCCTCACCCATATCTGCACCGCCCTGATCGATAAGCAGGCCGAGGCCAATGAACCGGTCGCGATCTACTGCGCCCGTCTCAATCGTCTCGTCAGCGCCGTTCTCACCGAATCACGGGCGGGTCGCGCCTGATCACCGCCGGCCGTCTTCCTGGCCCGGCAATTCACTTAACATAATATGACGCGGTGGCGGGAGGGCCGTCCGGCCGCCATCATCCGTCGGCCGCTCGCCCACCTGGGTTCCGATGCCCGCACGGATCTTGCTGGGAGGTTGGCTCCAGGCTTTAGCTAGGCCCGTGTCGGAAGTAAGGGAGATCATGATGGAAGACGTGCCTCACGCCGAGATTCCGCTCAAGGTACTGGTCGTAGACGACCAAGCGGATTCGGCCGACGCGGTCGCGTTCATGCTGTCGCTGATGGGACATGACGTCCATACGGCGTACGGCCCGCGTGAAGCCTTGGATAAGTTTCGGCTCGTGCGACCCACAGTGGTGTTCATGGACATCAGCATGCCTGAGCTCAGTGGGCTCGAGGCGGCGGCGCGAATTCGGTCGATGCCCGAAGGCACCTCCACCACGATCATTGCGCTGACCGGGCTTGGGCACGAAGCGGACCGCCGCCGCTCACGCGAAGCCAGTATCGATCACCACTTGGTAAAGCCCGCCTCCCCGACCGTATTGCATCGGCTGCTGAGCGCCATCCATCCGGGTTAGCGGTAAGCAGCAGCGGGCGCGAGGAGGGTCGGCAAAGAAGAAAAACAACGGCCGCATAAAAAAAGGGGCCGGCATTCCGGCCCCCTCCACACGCCGGCAGGCGCGCATTCGTCGATCTAAAGCAGCGGCACCAGCAGCAGTGCCACGATGTTGATGATCTTGATGAGCGGGTTGATGGCCGGACCCGCGGTGTCCTTGTAGGGATCGCCCACGGTGTCGCCGGTTACGGCCGCCTTGTGCGCGTCCGAGCCCTTGCCGCCGAAGTTGCCTTCTTCGATGTACTTCTTGGCGTTATCCCACGCACCCCCGCCAGTGGTCATCGAGATCGCGACGAACAGTCCCGTCACGATGGTGCCGATCAGCAGGCCGCCGAGCGCCTTGATGCCCGAACCCGGCCCCATGGCGATGTTGAGTGCGAACACGAGGACGATCGGTACGAGGATAGGCAGCAGCGACGGCACGATCATCTCGCGAATCGCGGCCTTCGTGAGCAGGTCCACCGCGCGGGAATAGTCAGGCTTCGCCGTGCCTTCCATGATTCCTTTGATCTCGCGGAACTGGCGGCGCACCTCGACCACCACGGAGCCCGCGGCGCGGCCGACAGCCTCCATGGCCATGGCACCGAAGAGGTAGGGCACGAGACCGCCGATGAACAGGCCGATGATCACGGCCGGATCGGACAGCGAGAACTCCACGAGCTTGCCAACTGCCTCCAGGTTGTGGGTGTAGTCGGCAAACAGCACGAGCGCGGCGAGCCCGGCGGAGCCGATCGCGTAGCCCTTCGTGACGGCCTTGGTCGTATTGCCGACAGCGTCGAGTGGATCCGTGACGTCGCGGACGTTTTTCGGGAGGCCGGCCATTTCGGCGATGCCGCCCGCGTTATCCGTAATCGGGCCGTATGCATCCAATGCCACGATCATGCCCGTCATCGACAGCATCGCCGTTGCGGCCGTCGCAATGCCGTACAAGCCGATGCCGTGTATCTGCCCGAGCTCGAAGGCGCCCCAGATTGCAATACAGACTGCGAGTACCGGCAACGCCGTGGACTTCATCGACACGCCCAGGCCGGCGATCATGTTCGTCGCATGCCCGGTCTGCGATGCGGCGGCGATCCTGCGTACCGGGCCGTACTCGGTCGCCGTGTAGTATTCGGTGATGAGAATCATCGCCGCCGTAAGCCCCAGGCCCACGAGCGTACAGCCGTACAGAGCGTTCGCCTGAGTCGGCATGAGCTGGTGGGTGATGAAGTAGAAGGCAACGGCCGACACGATCCCCGACACGATGACTCCCTTGTAGAGCGCGTTCATGATCTTGCCGCCTTCGCTGGCTTTCACGAAGAACGTGCCGATGATCGAGGAGACGATGGATGCCGCGCCCAGTGCAAGCGGATAGATCACGGCGTTGAGCGCCGCGGCCTCTCCTGCATTCGCAAACAGCAGCCCGCCGAGCACCATGGTTGCCACGAGGGTCACGGCGTAGGTTTCGAAGAGATCTGCCGCCATGCCCGCGCAGTCACCGACGTTGTCGCCCACGTTGTCCGCGATCACCGCCGGGTTACGCGGATCGTCTTCCGGAATTCCTGCTTCGACCTTGCCGACGAGGTCCGCGCCAACATCGGCACCCTTGGTGAAAATGCCGCCGCCGAGGCGCGCGAAAATCGAGATGAGCGAGCCACCGAACGCAAGCCCGACAAGCGCATGGAGTGCGCCTTCTTCACCGATGGACGGGAACTGCCGCAGTACCGCGAAGTAGCCCGCGACACCGATGAGGCCGAGCCCGACCACGAGCATTCCGGTGATCGCTCCACCGCGGAATGCAACCTGGAGCGCGGCGTTCAAACCGTGGGTTGCCGCTTCGGCAGTGCGCACATTCGCGCGCACGGAAATGTTCATCCCGATGTAACCGGTG
This sequence comes from Gammaproteobacteria bacterium, assembly GCA_028293805.1. Lineage (GTDB taxonomy): Bacteria > Pseudomonadota > Gammaproteobacteria > Steroidobacterales > Steroidobacteraceae > 13-2-20CM-66-19. The sequence continues at coordinate 11,480 of JAQGOC010000067.1, read as the reverse complement.
AGGCCCGACAGGATGGCTCCGATGGCGAAGCCGACAGCGGTCGGCCATCCAATGGGAGAGAAACCGAGCGCGGCAAACAACACGATGCCGACGATCAGGATCGTAGAATACTGGCGATTGAGATAAGCCTGCGCGCCGGCCTGAATGGCCGCCGCGATCTCCTGCATCCGGGCATTGCCCGCGGGCAGACGCAGGATCGACATCATCGACAGGATGCCGTAGATGACGGCGAGAATGCCGGCAGCGATTGCAAGCCACAGCCACGTGGTGGGATCCATCAGCGAACCTCCCCTAACCAGCCTGAGTTAAAAAATTGTAATTCGTCGGCGGGCTCGAACGACGGACATCAAACTCGTCCGGCCGCTAAATAGCGCTGCACTATAACAGACAAGGAACGCACCCGACGATGCCCCGAAAACCGCCGCGGGCGGTGGTCGGTGGCGTTGTCCGGATTGCCTGGCGCCGCGCATGAGCCGCTAGATCTTGAAATCGGTCTTCACTTTTTTGCGCACCGGCACGCCTTTGATCCGCACGTAATCCGGCAGTCCGTCCCGATACGGCGGATACGCTTCGCCGGCGATCAACGGCTGCAGGTAACGGCGGCACGCGGGCGTGATGCCGAAACCGTCGGCGGTGATGTATTCCCGCGGGACTTTCTTTTCCTGGTTCGCGACCGCGGCGAGCGGTACATGGCCGATCACCCACTTGTATGGTTTTGAAGCCTTGCGCACGATGGTGGGCATCACGGCGTTCACGCCTTTCACGGCCAGCTCGACGGCCGCCTTGCCTACCGCATATGCCTGGTCCGAGTCGACTTTCGATGCGATGTGACGGGCGGAGCGCTGCAGGTAATCCGCAACCGCCCAGTGATACTTGTAGCCGTGCGCCTGCCTGATCATGTTGGCGACCACAGGGGCGACTCCGCCGAGCTGCGTATGTCCGAAAGCGTCCTTCGTACCGGCGTCCGCCAGAAATTTACCGTCCGCGGTGGCCGCGCCTTCGGACACCACGATGACGCAGTAACCGCAGTCCGTCACGGACTGCTTTACCTTGTCGAGAAATTTCTGCTGCTCGAAGGGAATTTCCGGGAACAGGATGACGTGCGGCGCCTCGTCCGGCTTGGCGCCGGCCAGCCCGCCCGCGGCGGCAATCCAGCCCGCATGCCGTCCCATCACTTCAAATACGAAGACCTTCGTCGACGTGCGCGCCATCGATGCGACATCGAGCGCCGCTTCGCGCGTGGATACCGCGACATACTTCGCCACGGAACCGAAACCGGGGCAGCAGTCGGTGTGCGGCAGATCGTTGTCGACCGTTTTCGGCACACCCACGCAAGTGATGGGATAGCCCAGGGACTCGCCGATTTGCGAGACCTTCAGCGCCGTGTCCATCGAATCGTTGCCGCCGTTATAGAAAAAGTAGCCGATGTCGTGCGCGCGGAATACTTCGATCAGACGCTCGTACTCGGCCCGGTTCTGATCCAGGCCTTTGAGCTTGAAACGCGCCGAGCCGAAAGCGCCGGCCGGAGTGTGCCGGAGGCCGCGGATGGTTGCGGGGCTCTCGCGGCTCACGTCTATGAGGTCCTCCGTGAGGGCCCCGATGATGCCGTGGCGTCCAGCGTAGACCTTCCCGATGTACTTCGACTGCTTCATCGCGGTCTCAATGACCCCGCACGCCGAAGCGTTGATGACGGCGGATACGCCGCCCGACTGAGCGTAGAACGCGTTCTTCTTGACGGTCTTCTTCATGGTGTTGGCGGCCGGCGCGAATTGTGGCGCGCAAGAATAGCGCACCCGGCGCGCATTGTGCCTAGGGTGGGGCGGGCGCCCGCTGCGGCCGCCTGACGACGGTACCGCAGGCGCGGGCAACGTCTATGCCGTTTGACCTCTTATGGGGCGGCCGGTAACGTGGCGGGCCTTTCGCGGTCACGGGATCAGTCTCTTTAAACATGCGCATCGTTTTATTGGGCGCGCCCGGCTCCGGCAAGGGCACCCAGTCTCAGCGTCTCGTCCAGCGGCACGGTATCCCCCAGATATCTACGGGAGATCTGCTACGCGCGGCGGTTGCCAACGGCACCGATCTCGGCCTCAAGGCCAAGGAAGCCATGGATTCGGGCCGCCTGGTCGAGGACGACATCGTGCTCGGGATGATTCGCGAGCGCCTGAGCGAGCCTGACGCACAGCGCGGCTTCATCCTGGACGGCTTTCCGCGCAACCTTGCCCAGGCGCAGGCGCTGGATGTCCTTCTTAGCGAACTGGGACAGCCGCTGGACGCCGTGGTGCAGATGGATGTGGACTACGGTGAGCTCCTGCGCCGCATATCCGGAAGGCGCACGTGCGCGGATTGCGGCCGTGTGTTCAATCTCCTCACCTGCCCACCAGGCCAAGCCGACAAAGAGACGTGCCCGAAGACCGGTGGCCCGCATCGCCTTTTCCAGCGCCCGGACGACAACGAGGCGACCGTGGCGCAGCGGCTCAAGGTGTATGACGAGAAAACGAAGCCGCTCGTCGAATTTTACCGAACGCAGGGCGTCCTGCGCTCGATCGACGCCGAGGGCGAGCTCGACGACGTGACCCAGCGGCTTGAACAGGCGCTCAGGGCGCCCCCGTCTTCCAAGGTGGCAACCGCGGTCACGAAGGCACCAGCGCGCAAGTCCACGCGCAAGCCCGGGCGGACAGGGGCGACTAAGGCAAAAGGTAGGCGCACGGCACGAGGCCAGGGCAACGCGAAGGGCAAGCGCGCCGCGAAAACCCGACGCGCAGCAAAGCCAAAATCCGTCGCGGCGAAGCGGGCCGGAACTTCAAAGCGGGCGCCCGTGAAGACCCGCGCCGCGAAGAAATCCGCACTCCGCCAGGCAGGGTCCGCGCGCGGCAGAGCCGGTAAAAAGTCCCCGGCGAAGAAGGCCCCGGCGACGAAGGCCCCGGCGAAGAAAGGTGCGGGGAACAGAGTTTCCGGCAAAAGAGCGGCGGGCCGAACAAAGCGGGCCGGGAAGCGCTAGCCAGCGCATCGGTAGAGTAGAACTCCGGGAAGAGCGTCTACTCTCGGCAAAGCGCGCCGACGACGCCGAATCGACCAAGCGGCGCCTAGGTGAGCACGGGCTCCGGGACAGAAAGCGTCATTTCGCGGCCGGCCAGGCGTGCGACTACCTTCACCAGCTCGTCGGGCTCGACCGGCTTGGACAGGTGCATCTGGAATCCGGCTTCGTGAGCGCGTGCAGCGTCTTCGGGTCGCGAGTACGCGGTCAGCGCGGCGGCCGGCAGGTCTTCGGGGCTGGTGGTCGAGCGCACCGCACGGATGAGCTCGTAGCCGTCGCGGCCGGGCATGCTCACGTCGGAGATCAGCACATGGGGATTGAAGGCGCCGAGGGTCGCAAGGGCCGCTTCCACCGATGGCGCCACCGCGACCTGTGCCTGGCTGTCGCGGAGTACCCGCCGCAGCAGATCCAGAGTGTCCGGTTCGTCGTCCACGACCAGCACGCGTAGACCGGTCAAGTTGACCTGGTACCCGTGCAGGTCCGCTGTTGCGCCATGTTCCTGCGTTCCGTCCTCTGTGGGGACTCCACTGTCCTGCCCGTCCCACGGGGCGACTCGTGGCAGAACGACGGTGAAAGTAGCTCCGCGATTCAAGCCGGCACTGGTAGCCGCGACAGTCCCGCCGTGCAGTTCCACGAGCCGCTTCGCGAGCGACAGCCCCAGTCCAAGCCCCGAATAGCGATGCTCGTCCGGTGCTTCGGCGCGCCAGAAGCGGTCGAATACATAGGGGAGGAGCTCATTCGCGATCCCGGCGCCGGTGTCACTGACGGCGATTTGGCACTGGCCCCCGACAGTTCGTACGGTGACCTTCGCACGCCCGCCGCGCGGCGTGAACTTGATCGCGTTGCTGAGCAAATGCCAGACAACCTGCTGAAGTCGCTGCGGATCCCCGAATACGAGGCATTCGGGGGTCGCGAGGTGTTTCTCGAGGATCACGCCCTTGCTGCCGGCCGATGGCTGCAGGATGTCGAGCGCCGCTTCGACGATTTCGCAGATGTCCGTCTCTTCGGGATCCACGCGGATCTTGCCGGTCGAGACGGCGCTCAGGTCGAGCAGATCATCCACGATGTGAGCCAGCAACCGTGCATTGCGCGCGATCGTCTGGCCGCCCGATTGCGTCTCTTCCATGCTCAGGCGGCCGAGCTCCATCAGCCGTGACCAGCCCAGAATCGCATTGAGGGGTGCCCGCAGCTCGTGTCCCAGGGCTTCGAGGAACTCATCCTTCAGCCTTCCGCTGCGCTCGGCTTCGATACGTGCGGTGCGCTCGCTGTCGAGCAATGCACGCAGCTGCTGTAGAGGTTCGTCCATAACGCCGAACCATAGCAAGCACGGTGGCCCCCGGATACCCGCAAAACCCGACTCAGGCACCTCCGGGCCGAAAATAGTTCGCCCCCGCCCCCCCTTCGGACCCGCGGCGTTATCCGGCGGAAGGACAGGGATCAGTGACGGGACCCGGCCCGCGCGTGAGTTTCATAGCGCGGCCAACATCCGCTCGCCGATGACGCCGCGACGCCAGCCCCGGAGCACCGCAACGTCCTGGCGGCCATCCGCGAGTTGCTCGAGATCGCGCCGGGTCGCCAGGATCTCGGGGCTCAAATTCAGATCCGCGGCGACCGACTGGTTGAGCACGGCGAGTTTCTTCACCAGGGCGGCCTTCAGCGGATCGGGTCGCTGCCGCCCCTGAATGGCCGGCGCCGGATCCGCGATTTCCGCGGCGCGAACACAGGCCAGCAGCTCTTCACTGCAATGTTTCACCACGCCGGCCGGCACTTCCGCAATGGCGGCCAGCGCCTCGACGGAGCGGGGCACCTGCAGCACGATCTCGCGTAATGCGGTGTCGTCAAGGATCCATCCTCGCGGGCGGTTACGGTCGATGGCGCGGCGCTCGCGCCAGGCCGCAAGTTCACGCGCAAGGCGGATGCGGGCGTCATCAAGCCCGCGTAGTCCTTTCACGCGCAGCCACGCCTGCTCCGGCTCCGTGGTGAAGCTGCGTGCGTCGTCTAGCGCGGCGAGCTCTTCGGCGAGCCACGCGAGCCGACCTAGCTTTTCCAGCTGCTCCTCGAGGAGCGACTTGAGGGGTAACAGATAGCGCACGTCATCCAATGCGTACTCAATCTGCTCCGGCGACAGCGGCCGGCGCGACCAGTCCGTGCGTGTGTGGGTTTTGGCCAGCTCATGTCCGATCAAGCGGCGGACCAGCTCGGCGTAGCCGACCTGCGCGGGAAGGCCGGTCAGGGCGGCGGCGATCTGGGTATCAAACACCGGGCGCACGAGGCCGGCAACAGGAAGCAGCACCTCGATATCCTGGCGAGAGGCGTGCATCACCTTGATGATGCCGGGCGCCGTGAGCGCGCGAGCGATCGGCGTGAGATCCGCAAGGGCGATGGGGTCGACGCATGTGGCGTCGCTCGAAGACGACACTTGCACGAGGCAAAGCTCGGCGCGATAGGTGCGCTCCCGCAGAAACTCGGTGTCCAGGCCTATGCCCGCGAGCGTATCGAGACGCTGGCCAAGCTCGGCAAGAGCTTCGGATGTCGTGACTATGGGCTGCAACGGGTTTGATGATGACCTGTACAATCGGGCGGGCACATTATGCGAGTCGAGCGACAGTACCGAAAGCCATGAAGGAGCTCATTCAGCTCTTTACGCAAATCACGCTGCTCCGCAGAGGGCCCCAGGACCTGCCAGCCTCGCCGCTGCTGCTGGCTGTGACCGTCTTCGGCTATTTCGCCGTGAATTTCCTGGTCAGCATGCTCATGCCCCCCGTGACGGGCTGGCCGGCGCACCTCGCGGTGGACGTGGCCTTCCAGCTCGCATGGTACGCGCTGCTGCTGCGCCTCACGGGCAAGTCCGAGCGTACGCTGCAGACGACCACCGCGGTGTTCGGCTTCCAGGCGGTCCTTTCCCCCCTGTTGGTCATCTCCGAATGGCTCATGCGCCGCTTCGCACAGGACACGACATGGCAGTTTCCGGTGACCCTCATGGGCCTCGTGCTCGTCATCTGGGTCATCGCCGCCAACAGCCACGTGGTGAAGGCCGCTCTCGAGTGGTCGAGCCCCGCGAGCGTTGCGCTCGTGATCCTGCAGATTCTCGCCGGACAGATACTGCTGTTCGCCCTTTTCCCCGCCAGCACCTGAAGCTCTTCCGATGCACGTTCATATTCTAGGAATCAGCGGCACTTTCATGGGCGGCATCGCCGCCATCGCGCGGGCAGCCGGCCATCGCGTAACCGGCTCGGACCGCAATGTCTACCCGCCCATGAGCACGCAGCTCGAGTCGCTCGGGATCGACGTGATTCAGGGTTTCGAGGCCGGGCAACTCGATCCTGCGCCCGACATCGTGGTCGTCGGCAACGTCATGACCCGGGGGCAGCCGGTCGTCGAAGCCCTTCTCGAGCGCGGGCTGCCCTACACCTCGGGTCCCGAGTGGCTCTCGCGAGAAGTGCTGAAAGATCGCTGGGTACTCGCGGTTGCCGGCACACACGGCAAGACGACCACCTCGTCATTGTTGGCGTGGATCCTCGAACACGCGGGCCTCGCGCCGGGGTTTCTGATCGGCGGCGTGCCGGCGAACTTCGACACGAGCGCGCGGCTCGGGCGCGACCCCTTCTTCGTGATCGAAGCCGACGAGTACGACACGGCGTTCTTCGACAAGCGGGCTAAGTTCGTCCACTACCGGCCGCGTACGGTGATCCTCAACAATCTCGAGTACGATCACGCGGATATCTATCCGGACGTCGCCTCGATCCAGCGGCAGTTTCACCATCTCGTCCGCATCGTACCGGGCGGCGGCCGCATCATCTGGAACGCGGGCGACGCGCGGCTTCAGGAAACGCTTGCCATGGGCTGCTGGACGCCGAGAGAGGGATTCGCGCGCGCGGGTGGAATGGATGCGCTCTGGACGGCGAGGCCGGTCGGTGCCGTGGACGACTACTCGCAGTTCGAAGTACTCGAAGCGGGGCGACCGCGCGGTACCGTGCAGTGGGCGCTGATCGGTGCTCACAATATGGAGAATGCGCTGGCAGCGATCGCCGCTGCGCGTCACGCTGGAGTCACCGTCGAGCATGCGATCGACGCGCTGCAGTCATTCCAGGGGATTGCGCGCCGCATGCAGGTGCGAGGCGAGGTCAACGGTGTCCGCGTCTATGACGACTTCGCGCACCATCCCACTGCCATCGCCACGACTGTGGATGGCCTGCGCCGACGAGTTGGGCGTGCCCGGATCATTGCCGTGCTGGAGCCTCGCTCAAACACAATGCGTATGGGTGTCCACCAGGATACGTTGGCGGCTTCGCTCGCGGGCGCGGATGAGGTATGGCTCTATACTCCCGCGGACATCGGTTGGAACGCCAGCGCTGTTGTCGCCTCTCTCGGCGCTCGCGGCCACGCGAGTCATGACGTAGACGCTCTCGCCGCCGATCTTGCGAAGACGGCTCGTTGCGGTGATCACGTGCTGATCATGAGCAATGGCGGATTTGGCGGCTTGCACGGGAAGCTGCTCGCGGAGCTCGAGCGGGCGACTCGGGACGAGACGAACCGGGACGCATGAGTCGGCGCTTATGAGTCACGCAGACACCTCGGGACTCACAAGCGCGGGAGCGGCGGAGGCGGATGCGTTGCCGCTTTTTCCATTGAACACGGTGTTGTTTCCTGGCGGCGCGCTGCCGTTGCGGATCTTCGAGACGCGGTATGTCGACATGGTGCGCCGCTGTATGCGGGATGCCAGTCCGTTCGGGGTGGTGTTGATCCGCTCTGGCGCGGAGGTCGGCCCGATTGTCGATATCGCCGATCTCGGCACAACCGCGCGTATAGTGGATTTCAACGCAATGCCGGATGGCCTGCTGGGCATCACGTGCACCGGCGACCGCAAGTTCCGCGTCATCAAACGCTGGCAGCAGAGCGACGGACTCAACCTCGCGAATTTCGAGTATCTACCGTGCGAAGGCTCCAACGAGCTGCCCGGCGAGTACCGGCACCTCGGGGAGCTGCTGCGCAAGATATTGCCGGAGCTGGGTGACTTGTACGCCAACATGACGGGGGATTTCTCCGACGCGTCATGGGTGAGCTGCCGGCTGGCCGAGATCCTGCCGCTCAGCCTGTCCGACAGGCTCGGACTTCTGGCGCTGGACGATCCGCTGGTCCGGCTGGCGAAGTTGAGCCCGCTCGTGCGGCGCATAGCGGACTGAAAGGGAGAGTCGATGCTCTGGAGCGAAGCGATCCGGCGCCGCGGACTCATCGATCGCCGTGATTTCATCTCACTCGCGGCCGGCGCTGTCGCCATGCCGGCGGCGCTTGCCACGCAACCTTCTATGCCGGGGCGTGGCGCGCCCCGGCCAGCCGCCGCCGCCGCCTGGAGCGACGCGATCATCGTCAATGCGCTCGGCGGCCTTGAAAATCCGAACCCCAACTCCGCCGGACCGGGCGACAGCGCCGCGCAAAACCAGCCCGTGCAGGGGTTTGAAGCTCTGTCGCTCGATGAGCGGACCGTGTACGAAGCGCACGCGTCCGGGCTCACCGCGGTCAATGTCACGATGGGTTATGTGGCCGGCAACATGGACCCGTTCGAATACACGGTGGCCGAGATCGGCCAGTGGGAGGCACTGCTCCGCGCGAATCCCAAAGACCTGCTGAAGGTCTATACCGCCGCCGATATTCTCCGGGCCAAGGCGGAAGGCCGGATCGGCGTGATCTACGGGTTTCAGAACGCGGCCATGGTCGGAACCAGGCCCGAACGGGTCGACCTCTTTTCCGATCTCGGCGTGCGCGTCATCCAGCTCACCTACAATCCGGCGAATGCCCTCGGCGACGGCTCGATGGCGCCCGAAAATCGCGGGCTCACCGCGTTGGGCCGTGCGGTCGTGGAGCGCCTCAACGCCAACAGGCTCATGGTCGACCTTTCCCACAGTGGTGAGCGGACGTGCCTGGACGCGGCGCGCAGCTCGAAGCAGCCGATCTCGATCAATCACACTGGCTGCCGTGCCCTCAATGATGTACCGCGCAACAAGACTGACGAGGAATTACGACTCGTGTCTGCCAACGGCGGCTTTGTCGGCATCTATTTCATGCCGTTCCTGACAGCATCCGGTCACGCTACGGCCGAAGATGTGGTCGCCCACATCGATCACGCGGTGAATGTGTGCGGCGAGGATCACGTCGGTATCGGTACGGACGGCTCCGTGACTTCCATCGATGATCTGGAAGCCTACAAGTCGCACCTTGCGAAGGAGATCGCGGCGAGACGTGCTGCGGGCATCAGCGCCGTGGGTGAACGCCCTGACACCTTTCCGTTCGTGGTCGACCTGCGTGGCGTCAATCAGTTTCGCGAGCTTGCCGGACGGCTGCAGAAACGCGGTTACACGACCGGCCGGATCGAGAAGATCCTGGGACGCAACTTCCTGCGGTTCGCGAACGACGTGTGGGGGGCCTAGGGCGGCTTGCCCCTCAGGTAGGGAGGCCCTTGCTTCGCATGTAGAGCTGCAGATACTTGCGACGCACGTAGTTGGCTTCGATGAGGGCGAACACGAGCCCACGCCAGCCATCAAGAAAGCCGAGCCGCAGGACGTAGCCGCGCACGAAGCGCCATTGCGGATTGATCAGGATTTTCCCGAGGCCGCAGCGCTTGCCTCTGCCGTAAAGCGCCTGGGCCATGAGATCGGCATAGCGCTGCATCCGAACCAGGTGGTCGGTGAGGTTGCGGTAGGAATAATGCTCGAGGTGCCCATGCAGCTTGCCGACGCGGCCGCTCACGCGCGTGTTCTCGTGAATCTCGTCGCCCGTCCAGCCTCCGCGGCGCCGGTCGAAAAGACGTACGAGCCGGTCGGGATAGGCATTCCCGTGTCGGAGGAAGCGGCCGAAGTAGTCCGTGATGCGCGGGACCGACCACCCGGCAAAGCCTTCGAAGCCGCTCTCGCGGCGTGCCTCGATTTCGGCCCTCAAGGGCTCGCTCACGCGCTCGTCGGCGTCGAGGCACAATACCCAATCGTGGCCGGCGCTCTCCACGGCAAACTGCTTCTGTGAACGGTATCCGGGCCAGTCGCGCTCGATGACGCGCGCACCGAGGGTTTCCGCGAGCTGGCGCGTGGCATCCGTCGAGTGCGAATCCACGACGATGATCTCGTCACAGAAGGTCACGGAGCGCAGGCAGGCTTCGATTCGATCGGCTTCATTGAAAGTAATGATGCATGCCGACAGGCCGCTCCGACTCGCCACACGCACCTGCCCGTTTCGTTATCCAGGAGCCTTAGAATACCCCCAATGAGCTCCACACTGTTCTTCGATCCGGCGTGCCGGCAGCCCTACGACACCAGGACGTTGCGACAGCAGGCGATGGGCGGAACGGAGGCGAGCGTTATCCGCATAGCCGATGCACTCGAGGCGTTCGTGGTCCAGCACAATCGCACCGAAGTCTACGGCCGCTATCTTCCCCCGGCACGCAATGCCAGCGTCGAGAAGGTCGTGATCAACCGCGATTCGCGCGCCCTGCCCACCGTGCTTGACCTCTATCCGAACGCACGCGTGTTCCTCTGGCTGCACGATCAAGTCAATCCGGGCTCGAAACGCGCCGGCTGGCTCGCATCGACCGCCGAGCTGCTGCGCAAGCACCAGGTGACGGTGGTGTGCGTGTCGGATTCACAGCGGCGAAGAGTGGAAGCCACGCTGCGCGGCATGCGTGCGGGCGACCTGGTGCGTGCCCACACCATCTACAACCCGATCGACGATGCGCTCGCCCCGGACGACTCGCCCGTCGATGAAGACAAGCTCGTGTTTTTCTCTTCACCCAACAAGGGGCTGAAGTTCACGCTCGATGCCTTTCGCGCGTTGCGACGCCAGATGCCGGATCTGCGGCTCGTCGTCGGCAACCCAGGCTATAAGATCCGCAAGTCCGCGGTCATCGAGGGCGTCGAATACCTGGGGCCGCAGCCGCAGGAGCGCATCCTCGCGGAAGTGCGCACGGCGCTGTGCACCTTCTTTCCGAACTTCGTGATCCCGGAAACCTTCGGACTGGTTTTCGCGGAGTCGAATGCCGTGGGCACGCCGGTGTTGACGCACGATTGCGGCGCGGCGGCCGAAGTGATCGCCGACGCAAACCAGATGCTCCCGGTCACCATGGCTCAGCGCGCTTACGAGGCCGTTCTCGGTCCGATGTCGCCGTACTGGCGGGGTGGTCCGGCACGCGTCGCGGCGTCTTTCGGGCTGTTCGATCCCCATATCGAGCGCATCCGCGCGTGGCGATCAGGGTCACGGCCGCATACGGCACCGGACCCGCGCTTCCGTCTCAAGGCCGTTGCGGAGCAATGGCGTGCCTTGCTTGCGTTGAGCTAGGAATTCATCCGTTCGAGCAACGCGCGCCAGGCCTCGAGGACCGTAGCCACGGAGATCTGGTCCAGGCGTGTCGACGCCGGCGGACCACCGATGCCCAGGACCGCAGACCCGGAAGAGCTGCGCGGCA
>JAQGOC010000013.1 GCA_028293805.1 Gammaproteobacteria bacterium | reverse complement strand
CGACAGGGCGGGGTCCACGTTGCACTAACGGGTGCCGATTTAAGCAAGGGAAGCCGATGGCGACATCACTCTACGACCTCAGCGTGCCGACCTTTCTGCAGACCGTGAGCGCCGTCTCGGCCTTCCTCGACCGCACTGCCAGGCACTGCTCCGAGACCGGTGCCGATCCGGACGACTTTGTGCACGCCCGCCTCATTGACGACATGGCGCCTTTCCATTTCCAGATCGAAGCCTTGGCGCACCATTCCGTGTGGGGACTGGAGGCCGTGAAGAACGGCGTGTTCGCCCCGCCCGCCCTGGTCGGACCGATCCCTTTCACCGACCTGCAGACCATGATCGCCCAGGCGGAAACGGCGCTAGAGGCATTCACCCCCGATGAGGTCAACGGTTGGGCGGCCAAGGACGTAGACTTCCAGATCGGCCCGCGGAGGCTAGCCTTCACGTCGGAGACCTTCATCCTCTCGTTTTCGCTGCCCAACTTCCATTTCCACGCCGTCACCGCCTATGACATCCTGCGCACGCGGGGCGTGCCGCTCGGCAAGCGCGATTACGAGGGCCGGCTGCGTACCAGGCCGGCCTAAGCGGATAAGGTCCGCCAAATCCTGGCTACAAAGGCGGAGATTATCTCTCGTTCGAAGTGATTTTCGTCAACGGCCTGGACCGTACGTTCAAGGTGAACCTGACGGTCAAGTGATAGGTTCTCCGAGCAGCCCTGGTCATAACGCGAACGTCCGCTTCTTTTTTGCCAGTCCCAAAGCGGACGGACCGGAATCCACCCCAGCCGTTGGGCGGGTGTCGACCCAGCTGCGCCGTTTGGGCGCTCCGCTCCATCGCCCGAAAGCGGCCATACGTTCATGTTTGCCGGTTCGGCTCGAACGGGCCGTCCGCTGTCGGACGAGAAATATCTCCCGGATGTCGGGACACTCGGCACTGATCGGGGGAGTGGTGGACGCTTTCAGGCCGCGGATATTGACACGCTGCGGCGTTCGAAGTTCAGTCGAACCGGATCACCGTCCGGGAGGCTCTCGGCTAGTCTCCTTCTAACGGCGGCACCCATTTGGGTGTGTCTTTTTGCCCGGCGATGATCGCCGACGGCCTTATAAATGATTGCGCTGGTCGCATGGACCCGCCATTCAGCAATCGGGACCGACACGCCTTCGCATGCAGCCAGGGCGTTCGCCACATTGTCGGCTGCTTTCGAAGATTCGCCGCAGGATAAGGCAGCCCGCGCACGGGCCTCCCACGCGAGAGCCTGCCAGGCTCGCTCATCGGTTTGCGCAGTCAACTCGCAGAGACTTTCGGCGCGCGTGAGAGCCGCGGGGTGGTCGCCCTTCGCAATGAGAGCATTGACCATTCCCCACTCCAAATGGAGCCGCCAATACCAATCCAAAAACGCCGGCTGCTCCTCCATCTCGCGTTCTGCCGTGCGCAAGTAGTCGAGCGCCCCCAGGTGGTTTTCGAGCGCCGCCTCGGCCAAGCCGCAGAATATCAGTGCCATTCTGCGCTCGACGGGCAAGATGATGGATTCCGCATCCTGCTCGAATGGATTGGCCGCAACCGGTCCGCAGCCCCGCAAGACCTCTTCAAAGTTGAGGACGTGAAGCAATAGCGCGCCTCGAAATACTCGAAGATAGTTGGCTGAAGCGAGGTCACTATTTTTCTCGAAGACGGCTATACTGGCATCTAAATCACTTAGCCCAGCGCCGAATTCCCCGAGCGAGAACAAGCACCAGGGAACACCAATATCTCTCATCCACATTGTGCGGGCCAGCTCGGCTTCAACTGGATGTTGAGGATCCGCGAGCAGCAGATGATGGCTGCTCGCCACGAGATCAACGACTTCTCGATACCGCGTTGAAAGCAAGCATAGCAGGCTGAAATGGGCCTGCGCACGTGCGATCGCCAGGACGTCGCCGCTGGCTTCCAGCCGAGCAAGGACTTCTTCACATTTGCGGGCATCGCTCCTGTTCCAACCAGCCTGCGACAACCTACCTACATAGGCAGTCATCCGAGTGACGTCGCGTTGGATCGGATTGGTTTGTTTGTCGCAGAGCACCAATACCTGATCGAGAATCTGAACACTGTAGGCGAGATCGTGCCATCCGGCGGTATAAGCTAAGCCGACGAGCGCCCGGCACTGCGTATCGATGTCGCCCAGTTGAGCAGCCCTTGTCGCGAGTTGTGCATAGATTTCCCGTGCGGCGACGTCATTTGTTGCCACCAGAATAGCGGCGCGCCGTTCCAGAAATTCAATTTCCGCTGAAATTCGATGGTTGCCAGAGAGTTTCGCGGCTAATTCGCAAGCGAGATCGAGAATAACCAAAGCGTCACGCCGTGCATAACGTATGGCGGCGACACGCAAAGCGGAGCGGAGATAAACCAGCGCTCGCGGCCATTCACGGGCGGACGCGAAATGTTGTGCAAGCCGGACAGCCAGATCGCTGCGCTGATCTGGCGGATAAATCTCCTCCAGTCGCTCGCCAATCTTGCGGTGCAGATGCGCCCGATGCACCGGCCCGATCCCATCGTACAGGGCGCGTCGATAGAGGGCGTGCGTGAAGGTATAGGTGCGAACCAGTTGGTTGCTTGGAAGGATTAGTAGCTCGCCCCGGCGAATTATAGATGGGGTGAGGCTTTCGCAGATGGCTTCGAAGGACTCCTCGTCCATCTCTGCAACGCTGGCCAAAGTGATCGGATCGAAATGCTCGCCTGCCACGCTTGCAACCACGAGCACCCGCCGCTGCTCATCGGTCATCCCTTCGATCCTGATTTCGATCGCGCGAGCGAGAGTGGGGGGCGTCTCGGGGGCCAACCTGTTGACTAATATAAGAAGGCGCCAACCGTGCGCGGCACGCGAGACATTGCCGCGCTCACACAGATAGTCCAGGGTGACCCGCATGAAGAGCGGAT
>JAQGOC010000392.1 GCA_028293805.1 Gammaproteobacteria bacterium | reverse complement strand
GAATTCGATCCGCGCCCTGAGCCGGCTGCTGCTCGACCGGATCGACGGCGAGCTGAACGCAGAGCAGGCGAAGCAGGTCGGCTTCATTTCCAAGGCTTCGGAGGATCTCACGGTCCTGGTCGACGATCTGCTCGACCTGGCCAAGATCGAGGCCGGCAAGATCGAAGTGCGTCCCATCGAATTTTCGGTAGCGAATCTCTTCAGCGCCCTGCGCGGCATGCTGCGGCCCCTGTTGGCCGGGGAAGCGGTGAAGCTGGTTTTCGATGAGCCGCAGCCCGGCCTGACCCTGTTCAACGACGAGGGCAAGGTTTCGCAGATCCTGCGCAATTTCATCTCCAACGCCATCAAATTCACCGAAGCCGGCGAGGTCAGGATTGCCGCGCAGTCGAGTGAGGACGGCCGGACAGTACGCTTCAGCGTCGCCGATTCAGGTATCGGCATCGCCGCCGAAGACCAGGCGCGCATCTTCGACGAGTTCACGCAGTTGCCGAGTCCGATACAAGGGCGCGTCAAAGGCACGGGTCTCGGACTGCCTTTGTGCCGCAGACTCGCGCAGCTGTTGGGCGGCAACGTGAGCGTGCAAAGCGAGTACGGCGTGGGCTCGGTATTCACGGCCACGGTGTCCGCACACTTCGAGGAACAGAGCGTCGCTGCCGCGGTGGATTCAACTCTCGAGCTCGGCCGCTCGCCCGTGCTGGTCCTGGACGACGATCCCGAAGCACGCCTCATTTTCGAAAAGCATCTGCGCGATTCGCGCTACCAGCCCCTGAACGCCCGTAATCTGCGCGAGGCGCGCGAGCTCCTGCGGCAGATTCGCCCTCAAGCGATCCTGCTCGACATCATACTGCGCGGTGAGGACACGTGGCGGTGGCTGACCGAGCTGAAAAGCGATCCCGCGACCTCCGCCATCCCGATTCTCATCGTCACGAGCGTCGACGACGAGCGCAAAGGACTGGCACTGGGTGCCGACGCCTACTGCCTCAAACCGCTGGAGCGCGCCGCTCTGTTGCAGAAGCTGGACGCACTGACTGGCCGGCGTATTCTGGTGATCGACGACGATCCCGCCGCGCGCTATCTCATGCAGAAACTCCTGGCCGACGCGCATACCTGCGTGCTCGAGGCGGCCGACGGCAGAAGCGGCCTCATCGCCGCCCGCCGCTCGCGGCCCTCGATGATCTTTCTGGACCTCGCCCTTCCGGACTTCAGCGGCGAAGAAGTTCTGGAAGCGCTGAAACGCGATGTGGATCTGCAGGATGTACCCGTCGCGATCGTCACTGCAAGTGTGCTCACGAGCGATGATCGGGCGCGCCTGGGACGGCGCGCGCAGGCTGTAGTGCAAAAAAGCGATCTCAGCGTGGAACGCACGCGCGCCATTCTCGCGTCCAACGGCGTTTAGACGATGACCGCCAGCCGGGTTTTGATTCTCAACTGCGACGACACCGTCGAGATGCGTTACGGGAAGACGCGCGTGCTGCGGGCCGCGGGTTATGAAGTTGTCGAGTGCGGAACGGGTGCGGAAGCGTTGCGGAAAGTCCGGGAGCTGATGCCCGATCTGGTGCTGTGCGATGTACGCCTGCCCGACATGAGCGGGCTGGATGTCTGCCGCCGCATCAAGCAAGACGCGGTGACCGGCACCATTCCCGTCATTCAGATCTCGGCGACCTTCGTCACGAAGGATCATCAGAAGGAAGGCCTGAAGCACGGCGCGGACATCTATCTCACCGAGCCTCTCGAGCCGAAGGAGCTCGAGACCGTCGTCAGCGTGTTGTTGCGTCTTGCGCGTACGGAAGCGGGCTTGCGGGAAGCCCTGGCGCGCGAGCGTGCCGCGCGGGCCCAGGCGGAGGAGGCAACACAGCTCAAGGATGAGTTTCTCGCGACCCTGTCGCATGAACTGCGCACGCCGATGAACATCATCATCGGCTGGGCGCATCTGCTGCGCACGGGCCCGCTGGACGAACCGCAAAAGCAGCGTGCCACCGAGGCGATCGAGCGGGCCGCGCGCTCGCAGGCTCAGCTCATCGAAGATCTGCTCGATGTCTCGCGCATCGTGACAGGGAAGTTCCGCCTGGTGCTGCAGGACGTGGAGATCGGCAGAATTCTCCAGATTGCCATCGACAGCCTGCGGCCCGTTGCCCAAAGCAAGCAGCTTGCGATCACCCTGGAACAGGAGGGCGGGGATGCGCGGGTCAGCGGCGACCCGGATCGCTTGCAGCAGGTTTTCTGGAACCTGCTTTCCAACGCCGTGAAGTTCACTGCCGCGGGCGGGCGCGTCGACGTTCGGATGCGGACGGTCGAGGAGAATGTCAGCATATCGGTAACCGACACGGGAGTGGGCATCCAACCCGAGTTCCTGCCGTTTGTGTTCGAACGGTTCAGACAGGCGGACAGTACGAGCACGCGCCAGCATTCCGGCATGGGTCTGGGGCTTGCGATCGTGCGTCACGTCATCGATCTCCATGGCGGCTCCGTACATGCTGACAGCGCCGGCGAGGAACGTGGAGCCACATTCACAGTCATGCTGCCCCGGGTGCAGGCGCAGGCGGCGCTGAAACAAGTGAGCGTCGTTCCTGCCGCGGGCGGCGCGTCGCTGCCGCGCCCGGTGATCAAGGTGCTGCTCGTCGAGGATGACCCGGATGCGCGAGAAGTGACTGCCGCCGGCCTGACCAAAGCGGGCTTCGAAGTCCATGTTGTCAGCGGTGCTGTGAAGGCACTCGAGCTGCTGGAGATCTGGCTGCCGGACGTCGTGGTGTCGGATATCGGCATGCCGGGGATGGACGGTCACGAATTCATCAGACTGCTGCGCGCCCGTCCGCCCGAGCGCGGCGGCACGATCGCGGCGCTGGCCCTCACCGCGTTTGCCGGCCTCGAAGATGCTGCACGAGCACGCTCGAGTGGCTACCAGGCGCACCTGCCGAAGCCGATCAGCCCGGATGCGCTAGCCAACGCGATCGTCAACTTGACGCGGCGCGGGGACTGATGCTGGGGCGCGCACCGGGAAATGACGCCTCTGTCGGACATCGTCCGCGTCGCCGATCTGCGAATCTGAAGCTCCTGAGCGACTTGACACGCTGCGCGACGCAGATGATTATGATGTTAAGTATCTAGGGCCACCAGGGCTGATGGCGCCCGAGACGCGCTTGGGCGTCGTAGCAGGCTGTTTCGAGGGGGCGCGATGGCGCATATCGTAATCGAATACTCCGCGAACCTGCGGGAGCGGCTCGACCTGCCAGGATTTCTGCAGGCGGTCCACGGCGCAGCCCTGGCGACCGGCGTTTTTCCCGTGGGAGGGATCCGTACCCGGGCGTACGAGGCGGAGCATTACGTCGTCGCCGATGGGCATCCGGATAACGCGTTTGTGCACATCAGCCTGCGAGTTGGCCACGGACGGGACGCCGAGACGCGCAAACGCGCCTGCGAAGCCATTTTCGCGGTCGCCTGCCACCAGCTTGCGGATCTGTACGAGCAGCTGCCTCTCGGGATCGCGCTGGAGATGCAGGAGATCGATCCGGTGCTCACGTTCAAGAAAAACAATCTGCATGACCATGTAAAGCAGCGTACGGCCAGGCAACCGGTGAGCCGATGAGTGCTCCGGGTGGGAATCTCGAATCCCATCTCGCCAAGGCCAACGGCTTTCTCGAGCGCTTCCGCGGCGCGCCGCTGGGACACTTCATTGGCGGAAAAGCTGTGAGTGGCGCCAGTCGTGACCTATTTGACAACGCATCTCCGGTGGACGCGCGCGTGATCAACCAGGTGATCTGCGGCGACGAGCAGGATGTGCACGCGGCCGCCACGGCAGCCGAAGCGGCTTTCCCCGCCTGGCGCGCCAAGACGGGCGATGAGCGACGTGCCATCCTTCACCGTGTTGCCAACGCCATCGAAGCGCGCCGCGAGGAGATCGCGCTCGTCGAGTGCATGGATACCGGACAAGCGTTGCGGTTCATGAGCGGCGCGGCTTTGCGAGCGGCAGAGAATTTTCGCTTCTTCGCCGATCGTGCGCCGGGAGCCGCGGACGGCTTGTCTCTCCCCGCTGCCGAGCACATGAACTACACGACCCGGCAGCCCATCGGGCCCGTGGCGATCATTACGCCCTGGAACACGCCGTTCATGCTGTCGACATGGAAAATTGCTCCCGCATTGGCTGCCGGCTGCACCGTCGTACACAAGCCGGCCGAATGGAGTCCCCTGACGGCGACGTTGCTTGCGCAGATCATGACCGAAGCGGGCGTGCCTGCGGGTGTCGTCAATCTCGTGAACGGCATCGGGGAGCGTACCGGCAAGCTCCTGACCGAGCACCCGGCGATCCGGGCTACTGCCTTCATCGGCGAGTCCAGAACCGGCAGTCTCATCATGAGTCAGGGTGCCCCGACCCTCAAACGCGTGCACCTCGAGCTCGGGGGCAAGAATCCGGTGATCGTATTCGAGGACGCGGATATCGAACGTGCCGTGGATGCCGTCGTATTCATGATCTACAGTCTGAATGGCGAGCGCTGCACTTCCTCGAGCCGGCTGCTCGTGCAGAGCTCACTGTACGACCGCTTCGTCGAGCGTGTCGCCGAACGGGTCGCGCGCCTCAAGGTCGGGCATCCGCTCGATCCGGCGACCGAGATCGGGCCGCTCATCCACCAGCGGCATCTCGACAAGGTTCTGAGTTATTTCGAAATCGCCCGGGACGAGGGTGCGCAGATCAGAGTCGGCGGCGCACGCGCAGAGGCACTGAAGCCCGGTTTTTACGTGCAGCCGACGCTGTTCGCGAACGCGAAGAGCACCATGCGAATCGCGCGCGAGGAGGTTTTCGGGCCGGTGTTGACGGCGATTGCGTTCGCGGACGAGGCTGAGGCCGCCCGCATCGCCAACGACACGCCCTACGGCCTCACCGCTTACATCTGGACCGCCGACTCCGGTCGGGCATTGCGCATGGCGCATAAGGTCGACGCCGGCATGGTCTGGGTCAACTCCGAGAACAACCGGCATCTGCCCACGCCCTTCGGCGGCATGAAGGCGAGCGGCATCGGGCGTGACGGCGGCGACTACAGCTTCGACTTCTATATGGAGACGAAGAACATCTGCATGGCTTACGGCACGCACAAAGTGCCGAAGCTCGGCGCCTGACGTTGAGATCCGCCCGTTGAAGTCCGCAAGTTCCTCGAACGCCTGACAGGAGACCACCCGTGAGCGCTCAGCTCGACAGACTGAAAGGATCCATCCCGCCTCTCGTGACACCGTTTCACAAGGGCGAGGTGGATTACGACGCCTACGGCCGGCTCGTTGCGTTCCAGATCAAGAACGGCTCGCACGGCATCCTGGTAAACGGAACGACCGCCGAGCCTTCCACACTGACCGTCGAAGAACGTAACCGACTCGTCGACATCGCGGTACAGGTCGCGGCCGGAAAAGTACCGGTAGTCGCCGCCACAGGGTCGCAGTCCCTGCGCGAAACCCGCGAGCTCACGCAGTACGCGGCAAGAGCCGGCGCCGACTCGTTGCTCATCGTCACGCCGTACTACATTCGCCCGCCACAGCGGGGGCTCATTGCCTATTACCTCGAGCTCGCCGCAATGACCGATCTTCCGTGGATGGTTTATCACATCCCCGGACGAGCGGCGGTGAACGTGACCATCGATACCCTGAAGGAGCTGCGGGCGCGGTCGCCGAACTTTGTCGGCATGAAACATGCCGTGAACGACCTGGCGTTCGTCTGCGAATGTCATGCCGCGCTCGGGCCCGAATTCAAGGTGTTCGTCGGGCTCGAGGAGCTGAGCTTTCCTATGATGGCGGTGGGCGCCTGCGGGTTGATGAATGCCGTGGGTAACCTGCGGCCCAAGATCCTTGCCGATCTCTGTGATGCGGTGTGGCGCAACGACCTGGCGTTGGCGCAGGCGCTTCACCACCAGCTGTTCGAAATCAATCAGGCCGTGTTCTTCGACACCAATCCGATTCCGATGAAATACATGATGAAGCGGCTGGGGCTGCTTCCTGCCAACGAGCATCGCTTGCCGATGGTGCCCGCCACTCCCGAGCTCGAGCGGCGACTCGACGCGGTGCTCGAGCGCGTGGGGCTGCTGGGGGAGCGAGCCGCTTGAAGCTGGTCAATTTTCGTGCGCAAGGCCGTGAGTCCGTAGGGGCACTGGGCTCGCATGGAATCGTCGACCTCGGCGCGCGGTTGGGACACGATGTCGAGGATGCGCTGACCCTCGTCCGAGCGGGTCTTACGGCGCCTGCGCGCACAGTTGCAGCGCTGAATCAGAGCGACTATGCGCTTGAAGACGTGCAGATCCTGAAGCCGATGGGGCGCGATACGCGTTACTTCTGCATCGGCGTCAACTACCCGGAGCGCAACGAAGAGTACAAGGACGGCGCGGAGCGCCCGAAATATCCGAGCCTGTTCATGCGCTCGCATACTTCCTTTTCGGCACATGGCGAGCCGATCCTGCGTCCACGCGAATCGGAACAGCTCGACTACGAAGGCGAGATCGTAGTCGTGATCGGCACCGGCGGCCGCCGGATCAAACAGGAGGCCGCGCTGTCGCATGTGTTTGGATACACGTGCGCCAATGAAGGCTCGGTGCGCGATTGGCTGCGGCACTCGAAATTCAATGTGACGCAGGGCAAGAACTTCGACCGCTCCGGGGCCATCGGTCCTTATCTCGTCACCGCCGATGAAACAGGTCCGGACCCGCTGCGAGTGATTACGCGCGTCAATGGCGAGGAGCGGCAGAACGATACCAGCGATCGCATGCTGTTCGGAATTCCCTACCTGATCAGCTACCTGTCCACGTTCTGCTCGCTGGAGCCGGGCGATGTGATTTTGAGCGGCACGCCCAGCGGCGCCGGCGCGCGCCTCGATCCACCTCGCTACCTTGTGGCCGGTGATGTCGTCGAGGTCGAGGTGTCGCGAGTGGGCGTTCTACGCAACACGGTGGTAGACGATGTCGGCTGAAGATCCGGAAGCGAAACTGGCTCGCAAGGCCTTGCCCATGCGCGACTTCTCCGAGTCGCTGCCGATGGCGCTGCTGCGCACCCGGGAGGCCGTCATGTGCCTGTTCCGTCCCGGCCTGCGCGGGCGCGGAGTTACGGAGCAGCAATGGCGCATTCTGCGCGCGCTCGCTCACTCGGGATCCATGGAGGTTACCGCGTTGGCGGAGGCCACCTTTCTTCTGGGTCCGAGCCTGTCTCGCATTCTGCCCGACATGGAAAAGCGGCAGCTCGTGAGCCGGCGGCAGGTGGATTCGGACCTGCGCCGCAGCGTGGTCAGCCTCGAGCCAAAAGGGCTGCGGCTGATCGCGTTGCATGCACCGGACTCCGAGCAGATCTATGCGGAAATTGCCAAAAGGTTCGGCGTGGAGCGCGTGACGCAATTGTTCACGCTGCTGCACGAGTTGCAAGACTCACTGGGCGAAATCTCCCGCCTGCGTGCGCCGTCCGCACAACGAATGACCCGCAAGCCTCCCGTGCGCGCGCGCAAGCGCCCCGGCAGCGCCCGCTAACGAACCGGCTTCGAACGACGCCATGAGTCTCTATTACGTACAGAAACTGCTCTTTCAGCTGAATCGCGATCCGGCCGTGCGCCGTCGTTTCGACACCGAGCTGGAGACGCTGCTCGGCGACTACGAGCTTACCGAGGAGGAGCAGCGGGCGCTTCGTGATCCGGACATCGGATTGCTCTATGTCATGGGGGTCAACGGGCAGATCCTCATGCACTACGCCGCGCTGCGCGGCTTTGAATGGGACGCCTATATGGAGGCAATGCGCGCAGGAGAGCGCAAATATGGTCCGGTCAGAACAGGTTTGTACACGCGGGCGAAAGGACGATGACGGCGCGCACGGCGTGTCCTGCGCAGGGGGTCTGAAGTCATGAGTCTCGTCTTCGCGGGTGTTTGCAGTCACGCTCCGGGAATTACCGGACGGAAGGACCGTGCCGATCCGGTCGTCCTCGATGCGTTCTACGCGGCTTACGATCGCATGCGCCAGGCACTCGAGGCGGCGCGGCCGGATGCGCTGGTCGTCATTGGCGCGGAGCACTTCGCCAATTTCTTCATGAACAACATGCCGGCTCTGTGTGTCGGCATGGGCGATCATTACGAGGGCCCGATCGAGGATGAGGAATGGCTCGGGATCCGGCGGGCCCGCTTCCCGGGAGCCCCCGTCCTGTCGATGCAGCTCATCCAGGACATGATGAACGACGTCGACCTGGCATACGCGCAGGAGTGGAAATTCGATCACGGCATCATGGTGCCCCTGCATTTCCTGACCCCGCGCGCCGACCTGCCGATCATTCCCGTCAACATCAACTGCCAGGGACCGCCGCTGATCCCGCTGAAGCGCTGTTATGAGTTCGGCCGCGCGCTCAAGCGCGCGTGCGATGCCCGGCCCGAGCGTATCGCGGTGATCGGGACGGGCGGTATTTCGCATTGGCCCGCCACGCCGGACTCGGGCCGGATCAACGAGCCCTGGGATCGGGAATTCCTCGACAGGTTGCTCGGCAACCGGCGGGAGGAGCTGCTGGCCTACCAGGATGATGAGACCTGGCGCGAGGCAGGGCAGGGCGGTTTGGAAATACGAACCTTCATTGCGGTAGCCGGTGCCGCGCAAGGCCATACGGGTGAATTGTGGTTCTACGCGCCGATTCCGATCTTCGCGGTCGGTTGCACCGTCGCCGTCATGAACCTGTAGCCGCTCACACGGGAAAAAGAGCACCGCACGAGACATGAGGAGAACATCAGAAATGCGTCCCCCCTTTCGCGCCGACCAGGTTGGCAGCCTGTTGCGGCCAGCCGCGCTCGCCACTGCGCGAGGCCGCTTCAAAGCCAAGGAAATCACCCTCGAGCAGCTGCGGAAGCGTGAGGATGACGCCATTCGCGACGCCGTCGCGCGGCAGGAATCCGTGGGCCTGCAGGGGGTGACGGACGGTGAATTCCGGCGTGACTATTGGCACATCGACTTCGTTCGCCAGTTGCAAGGCGTGGAAATCGCGCAGATCGCGGGCCCGAAATTCACGGGCACCGAAGAGCAGCCGCCGATCGCAACCATCGTCGGCAAGCTGGATTATACGAAGCCGGTCATGGTGGACGACTTCACCTTCCTCAAATCACAGACGAAGCGCGCTCCCAAGCAGACCATCCCGTCGCCTTCGATGCTGCACATGCGGGCGGGGCGTAAAGGGATCTCCAAAGAGGTGTATCCCGATATCGACGTGTTCTGGTCGGACGCCGTTGCGACCTATCGCAAGGCGCTGGCGTCCTTCAGTGGCGCCGGCTGCAAATATCTGCAGCTCGATGACGTTGCTTTTGCCTATCTCGGGGACGAGAAGTTCCGGGACAGCTGTCGCGCCAACGGCGATGATCCGAAGACTCTGCCGCGCCGCTATGCCGACACCATCAACGCGGTGTTGAGGAATCGGCCGGCGGATCTCGCGGTCACGATTCACACGTGTCATGGCAATTTCAAGAGCTCATCGGCCACCCAGGGGGGCTATGAAGAGGTTGCGGAAGCCCTGTTCTCCTGCGATGTCGACGGATTTTTCATGGAGTTCGATTCCGAGCGCTCGGGCAGCTTCGAGCCCCTGCGCCGCCTTCCCAAGAACAAGAAGGTGGTGTTGGGGCTCGTGACGACCAAGGTGGGACAGATCGAAAGCAAGGATGCCCTCAGGCGGAGCATCGATCTGGCCGCGAAGCATGTCCCGCTGGAAAACCTGTGTCTGTCGCCTCAGTGCGGCTTCGCGAGCACGCATCACGGAAACGCGCTCTCGGAAGACGACCAGTGGCGCAAACTCGCGTTGGTGGTGGAGGTGGCGGGCGAGGTCTGGGGCTCGGGCTGAGAGCCTGCGAGCCGGGTCGATGGCTCAGTCGGCCGTGCCCAGGCTCAAGCCGCCATCGATGATGATTTCCCGCCCGGTCACGTAGCCGGATGCCGGTGAAGCGAGAAACAACGCCAGGCCCTGGATGTCCTCCGGGAATCCCACGCGGTGCATGGGGATCGCCTTGGCAACGGCTTTTTGCTTGGCCGGGTCCTGCGCGTGCCCGCCTCCGATGTTCGTTACGAAGAAGCCCGGTGCAATTGCGTTGACCGTGATGTTGTAGGCGGCGAGCTCCAGGGCGACGCTTCTCATGAAGTGCGCCGCTCCCGCCTTGGCAGTCATATAGGCCGCGCCGATCGCGGGCTCGACATGCGTAGCGGCCATGGAGGTCGTGATGATGATGCGCCCCGATCCGCGGGGCTTCATGTGACGCGCGGCGGCCCGAACCGTGGCGAATACGCCATTCAGATTGATGTCGATCACCCGGTTCCAGCGCTCGTCGGTGTAGTTCTCCAGAGCACCTTCGGGAACCCGAGGCCGCTGCGTTCCCACCCAGGAGCCCACGAATCCCACGCCCGGATCGATCCCCGCATTCGCGCAGACGACATCGAGGCGGCCGTATGCTCGGACGGCTTCCTCGAAAGCGGCATCCAGTGCCTTGTGATCGGTGACATCGAGAGTTTCACCACGGACGTCGAAGCCCGCGTCCCGCAGCCGCTTCGTTTCGTCCGCAATGCGCTGCGAATGAATGTCGAGCATCGTCACCCGCGCGCCGTTGCCTGCAAGCGCCTCGGTGAGGCCCAAGCCGATTCCGCTTGCGCCGCCCGTTACGATGGCTCCGTAGCCGGTGACGTTGAACAGCTCTGAGATCTTCATGAGTGGTCCGCCGGTGACTGTCCCGGTAGGGTACTTCATCACGCCTTGCGCTAGTCGCGCCTATGCGCCTGTGCGCATTGCGGGGTCACTTCGCCGTAGGCAGGGCGAACTCCGCGCCCTTCGTGGTGCTCTCCGGCCAGCGCTGCATGATGGATTTCTGCCGGGTGTAGAAGCGCACGCCTTCCTCGCCGTAGGCGTGCATGTCGCCGAACAGGCTTTTCTTCCAACCGCCGAAGCCGTGCCAGGCCATCGGCACGGGAATAGGGACGTTGATGCCGACCATGCCTACCTGGATACGCCGGCCGAACTCGCGCGCTACGTTGCCGTCGCGCGTGTAACAGGCGACTCCATTGCCGAACTCGTGTGAGTTCACGAGGTCCACGGCTGCGGCGAAATCCTTCACCCGCACGCATACCAACACCGGGCCGAAAATTTCTTCCCTGTAGATGCGCATCTGTGCCGTGACATGATCGAACAGACTTCCGCCGAGCCAGAAGCCGTTCTCGTGGCCGGCAACACTGAAGGGGCGCCCGGTTCTGCCATCGACTCGGCCATCCACTACGAGCCGGGCACCGCTCGCCACGCCGTCCTCGATGTACCCGCGGATCTTTTCCAGCGCCTGCCGGGTCACGATAGGACCCATTTCGGCGTCGGCTTCCATGCCGTTTCCGATCTTCAACTGCCGGGTGCGCTCGGCAAGTTGCGGCATGATCTTGTCAGCCACATCGCCCACGAGCACCGCGACCGAGATAGCCATGCAGCGCTCGCCGGCCGAACCGTACGCGGCACCGATCAGGGCATCGACGGCCTGGTCGAGGGCGGCGTCGGGCATCACGACCATGTGGTTCTTCGCGCCTCCGAGGGCTTGCACCCGTTTACCGAGTTGCGCGCCCCGTTGATATATGTACTGCGCGATCGGCGTGGACCCGACGAAGCTCAGCGCCTTGACGTCGGGATGCTCGAGCAGCGCATCGACCGCCACCTTGTCGCCCTGCACGACGTTGAAGACGCCAGCCGGCAAGCCGGCCTGTTGCAGCAGATGGGCCATGAAAAGGGCGGCTGAGGGGTCCCGCTCGCTGGGTTTCAACACGAAGGTGTTGCCGGCGGCGATGGCAACGGGGAACATCCAGGACGGCACCATGCACGGAAAGTTGAAAGGCGTGATGCCGGCGACCACGCCTAACGGCTGGCGCAGGGTCCAGTTATCGATGCCTGTCGAGACCTGATCCGTGAAGTCTCCTTTCAGCAGTTGCGCAATCCCACAGGCGAATTCGACGATCTCGATGCCGCGCGTGACCTCGCCTTGCGCGTCGGAGAACACCTTGCCGTGCTCGTTGGTAATGATCGCCGCAAGAGCGTCGCGGTGCTCGTTCAGCAGATTGAGGTACCTGACCAATATGCGTGCGCGACGGACCGGTGGCATGTCGGACCAGGCAGGAAATGCGGCCGCTGCGCTTGCCACTGCCGCGCCAACATCCTCCGTGGTCGCCAGGATGACTTGGCGGGTCACCTCGCCCGAGGCGGGGTTGAACACGTCCAGTGATTTGCCGTGGCCACGCGTCAGCTCTCCGCCGATCCAGTGCTGAACGACGGCGGTTGCCAGCCCACTGCCGGGCTCGGGGGTGACCGCTGTGGCTTTCACGGCAATGGCGGTGGCGCGGGTACGGATATCGGACGCAGCCATGATGCACCTTCTTGCGGCGACTTCTAAGCTTGCGAGTGTGGGCGGTGAGCTCCGCGCGCACAAGCGGGCGTAACCTGCGAGCACAATGTTGGGGGCGCTGGCCGCCGCCGGCGTGAATCGCAGCCGCGGCCGGTGCGGATTTCGGACTGTCGCACGACGAAATTACACAGAAAAGCGCGGCCCGAAGGGCTGAAATGAGCGCGGACTCTGTTAAAGTCTCGCGCCTTGCGGGCCCACTGTCCTCGGCGGTGCTTTTTGCGCTGACGTTTCGGGCAGCGCGGCGGCTGCGCCCGCGGTTGACGGTCTCATCATGCCATGTAGCGATCCGACGCGCGCCCCTGGGGCGCGCAACAGACTGTTTTGCGTAGGGATTTCGGTAGCGCTAACGGCCTGTGCCGTCGGCCCGAATTTTCATGCGCCCGCTCCGCCCGCGACGACGCATTACACTCCCGGCGAGCCGCCTGCAGTGACGGCGGATGCTCCCGGACCCGCCGGCAACGCGCAGACGTTCGTCTCGGACCGCGACATTCCGGCGGACTGGTGGACGTTGTTTGAGTCCGAGGCCCTGGATGGACTGGTCCGGGCATCGTTGCGAGACAGCCCCACTGTCGATTCCGCCAAAGCGGTGCTGCGCTCCGCGCAAGCCACTTACGAAGCGCAGCGCGGCGCCCTGCTCATGCCCGCGTTGGACGGCAATCTATCCGCCACCCGCGAGAAGGTTTCGGGCGCCGCCTTCGGCGCACCGTCGTTCGGGTCGAGCGTATTCACGCTGTACAGCGCGTCCGTGACCGTCTCCTATCGACTCGATTTATTCGGCGCCTCGCGCCGGCAACTCGAAGGGTTGCGCGCCCAGACGTCGTATGAACGGTGGGAGCTCGAAGCCGCCAACCTGTCGCTGACCGGCAACGTTGTGACGACCGCGATCAACGTCGCCTCTCTACGTGCCCAGATCGCCGCCGTGACCACCATCGTGGGGAGCCAGCAGGACCAGCTGAATATCGTGCAGCGGCAATTCAATGCCGGCGGCGCTTCGCGCGCCGACGTTCTCGCGCAGACCTCTCAGCTGGCGCAGACGCAGGCGACTTTGCCCGCCCTCGAAAAGGCGTTCGCGCAGGCTCAACACCGGCTCGCGGTGCTCTCCGGAAGGACACCGGACGCAGAAATCCCGACGTTCGAGCTGGAGCGCTTCACGTTACCGAGCGAGCTGCCGCTCAGTGTTCCGGCGAAGCTGCTGCGGCAACGGCCGGACGTGCAGGCAGCCGAGGCGCTCTTGCACCAGGCGAGTGCACAGGTGGGAGTGGCCACGGCCAATCTATTTCCACAGTTGAACCTGTCCGGATCGATCGGCTCGGATGCCCTTTCAGCAGGCACCTTGTTCGGCTCCGGCACGCAGACCTGGTCCGCCGGCGCCTCGCTGCTGCAGCCGCTATTTCATGGCGGCGAGCTGCGGGCAAAGCGGCGTGCGGCCCTGGCGGATCTGGACAACGCCGCCGCGCAATACCGGCAAGTCGTGTTGACGGCAATGCAGGACGTGGCGGACACGCTGCGGGCATTGGAGGCTGATGCCCGGAATCTGCGTGCGCAGGCCGCCGCGGAGTCGACTGCTTCCGCTTCACTGGAGATCACTACGAAGCAGTTTGCGGCAGGGGGTGTCAGCCACGTCGCCCTGTTGATTGCGCAACGTCAGTATTCGCAGGCTCGCCAGAGTCGCGTGCAGGCCGAGGCCGCGCGTTATGCCGATACCGCGGCGCTGTTCCAGGCGCTGGGCGGCGGCTGGTGGAATCGCAAGGATCAAGCAGATAAGGTGAACAAGCAGTGAGCAGCGTGATGCGGCGGCGTCTGATCATCGTGTTGGTCTCGGCAGGAGTGCTGCTGGCCGCACTGGTCGGCTTCAATCTCTTCAAAGCGCACATGATCAAGCAGTTCATGGCGAAGAACGCGGCACCACCGCAGACGGTGACGACCATGAGGGTCGGATTTACCGACTGGCAACCCGAAATCCTCTCGGTAGGGAGCATGCGGGCCGTGCATGGTGTGGATATCACCACGGAAATCGCGGGGCTCGTGCGCAACCTGAAGTTCCAGTCCGGCGCGGACGCAAGGAGCGGCGCCGTGCTGGTCGAGTTGAATGCGGATTCCGACATTGCACAGTTGCACGCGCTGGAAGCAGCCGCGGAGCTCTCGCAGACCACGTACGCACGCGACAAGGTGCAGTACGAAGCTCAGGCCATCAGCCAGGCGCAGCTCGATACCGACGCTGCCGATCTCAAGAATCGCCGCGCTCAGGCGCAGGCGCAGGCCGCTCTCGTGGCCAAGAAGACCTTGCGCGCGCCGTTTGACGGCCGGCTCGGCATCACCACCGTGAATCCGGGGCAATACCTCAATCCCGGGGACAAGGTGGTGACGCTGCAGTCGATCGATCCGATCTACGTCGATTTCAGGCTGCCGCAGCAGGTGCTCGCGCGCGTGTCGGTAGGGCAAGCCCTTCATGTAACGACCGACACCTTTCCGGGGCAGATCTTCGACGGCAAGATCACCGCAATGGATCCGCGAATAGACATCGCTACCCGCAATGTCCAGGTGGAGGCAGCAGTCAATAACTCCGCGCGGCACCTCCTGCCCGGAATGTTCGGGCGGGTCGCAGTTCAGGCAGGCGAGGTGCAACACTACCTGACCCTGCCGCAGACCGCGATTACGTACAACCCTTATGGGGCAACGGTGTTTCTCGCGCAGAAGGCGCCGGACGGCTCATTGATTGCGCAGCAGATCTTCGTCACCGTGGCCGCGACGCGTGGCGATCAGGCAGGGATCGTGAGCGGCATCAAAGAGGGTGATACGGTCGTGACGAGCGGGGGGCTCAAGCTCAAAAACGGTACCCCGCTGGCGGTGGAGAACAAGGTGCAGCCCAAGAACGATCCCAACCCGAGTCCGCAGGAAAATTGAGGCCGGGCCGATGAAGTTCACCGATCTGTTCGTCGAGCGGCCCGTTCTATCCGCCGTTCTGAGCCTGCTGATCCTCGTGCTGGGTCTGCGCGCGCTCTTTCAGCTGCCGATCAGTCAATACCCGCAGACGGAAAATGCGACCGTCACGATCTCCACGACGTACTACGGCGCGGATGCCAATACCATCGCGGGGTTCATTACCCAGCCGCTCGAGTCGGCAGTCGCACAGGCCCAGGGCATCGATTACCTGTCCTCTTCGAGCAGCACGGGCGTTTCCGTCATCACGGCGACTCTGCGGCTGAACTACGACTCGAATCGGGCCTTGACGGAGATCAACACCAAGGTCAACTCCGTGCGCAACCAGCTGCCGCCGCAAGCCCAGCAGCCGGTGCTCACCGTGCAGGTCGGCCAGACGACCGATACGATGTACATCGGGTATTTCAGCCAGACCCTGCCCGCGAACGGCGTGACGGATTACCTGGCCCGGGTCGTGAAGCCGAAACTCGATTCCGTCGAGGGTGTGCAGACGGCTGAGGTCCTCGGAGCGCGGCAATACGCTTTGCGCGCGTGGCTGGACCCCGATCGCATGGCGGCGCAAAGCGTCACGGCCGCAGACGTATCTGCGGCACTGGCAGCCAACAACTATCTCGCGGCCGTCGGCACTGCCAAAGGTCAGTCGGTCAGCGTCGATCTCACCGCTTCCACCGACGTGCATTCCCTTGACGAGTTCAAGCACCTGGTCATCCGCCATCAGAACGGTGCCATCGTGCGGCTCGAGGACGTCGCGACGGTGGTGCTGGGGGCGGAGAACTACGATTTCAGCGTGGCCTTCAACGGCAAGCGCTCGGTGTTCCTGGGCATCCAGACTGCTCCCCGGGCGAACGTGCTCGACGTCGTTCAGCGCGTTCGGGCCGCGCTTCCCGCCATAGCGCAGCAGTTGCCCACGGGTGTCACTCAAAGCGTCGTTTACGATGCCAGCCAGTTCATCAACACCGCGATCTCGGAGGTCATCAAGACGCTCGTCGAGGCGCTGATCATCGTCACCGTCGTCATCTTCCTGTTCCTCGGCAGCCCACGTGCGGTAATTGTGCCCGTCGTCGCGATGCCTCTGTCCCTCGTGGGCTCGTTTTTCCTGATGCTCGCGCTGGGATATTCGATCAACCTGCTGACGCTGCTGGCCCTCGTGCTGGCCATCGGCTTGGTCGTCGACGACGCCATCATCGTCGTCGAAAACGTCGATCGCCACATGAAGGAAGGTATGCACCCCTTCGCGGCCTCGCTGCAGGCTGCCCGGGAGTTGGGCGGGCCGATCATCGCCATGACGGTCGTGCTGGTCGCGGCGTATGTTCCGATCGGCTTTCAAGGCGGATTGACCGGCGCCCTGTTCACGCAGTTCGCCTTCACGCTGGCCGGAGCCGTCACGATATCCGGAGTCATCGCGCTCACGCTCTCGCCGATGATGTGCTCGAAGATCTTCCGGCCGGATCAGGACGAGGGCCGTTTCGCCCACTTCGTCGATCGGCAGTTTTCCCGCCTGCGCGGAGCCTACCGACGGGGTCTCGCGCGCTGGCTCGAGACCTGGCAGGTGTTGGTTGCCCTGGGCGCGCTGATGTTGTGTGGCACCGTCTATCTCTTCATGACCGCGACATCCGAACTCGCTCCGCAGGAAGATCAGGGAGTCGTGCTCGCGCAGGTCACAGGTCCACCCAACGCTACCATCGACCAGATGCAGACGTACGCCGACCAGATGTTCGAGGACGTGCGCGCGTTGCCCGAATATGCCGCGATGTTTCAGATCGTCGGCCAGCCGTCGGTCAACCAGGGCTTCGGAGGCGTTTTGCTCAAGCCGTGGGGCGAGCGGAAGCGCTCCGCGGACGAGCTGCAGAAGTTCCTGCAGGACAAGTGGAACCACATTGCCGGTGCCCGGGTCGCGGCGTTTCAGTTTCCGTCCCTGCCGGGCTCGCAAGGCCTGCCGCTGCAGTTCGTCATCACGACGACGGAGCCCGTCGAGAACCTGAACGAGGTGGCGACGCAGGTGCTCGACAAGGCGAAGGCCAGCGGCATGTTCTGGTTCGTCGACTCCGATCTGAAGCTCGACAAGCCGCAGGCGAAGTTGAATATCGATCGCGATCTCGTGGCCGACCTGGGACTCACCCAGCAGGACGTCGGCTCGAGCCTCGGTGCGGCGCTGGGCGGCGGCTACGTCAACTATTTCTCCATTGCCGGGCGCTCCTACAAAGTGATTCCGCAAGTGCTGCAGAAGAGCCGCCTCAACCCGGACCAGGTGCTCGACTACTATCTGCGCGCGGGCGATGGAACGCTGGTCCCGGCGCGCACCATGGCGGATATCCAGAGCAGCACGGTGCCGGAGGCGATCAGTCACTTTCAGCAGCTGAACTCGGCGACGATCGCGGGTGCCCCGGGTGTCTCGCAGGATGAGGCGCTGAAATTCCTGCGCAACGCATTGCACGAGGTGGCCCCTTCCGGCTACACAGCCGATTACTCCGGCCAGTCGCGGCAATACGTCCTCGGCTCCGGAAGTTTCGTCGTCACGCTCTTCTTCGCGCTCATCATCGTCTACCTCGCGCTGTCGGCGCAGTTCGAAAGCTTTCGCGATCCGGTGGTCATTCTGGTCTCGGTGCCGATGGCTCTGTTCGGTGCGTTGTTGTTCATCAACATCGGTCTTGCGACACTCAACATCTACACGCAGGTCGGCCTGGTGACGCTGCTCGGCCTGATCAGCAAGCATGGCATTCTCATCGTGCAGTTCGCCAACCAGCTGCAGCGTGCGGGGAAGTCGAAGCTGGAGGCGATCGAGGAGGCTGCAGCAGTGCGTCTCAGGCCGATTCTCATGACGACCGCGGCGATGGTGCTGGGCGTGGTGCCTCTGGTGATTGCCTCCGGTGCCGGAGCCGCGGGCCGCCGTGCAATGGGCATCGTGCTCTTCACTGGACTCTCCATCGGCACTTTGTTCACGCTGTTTATCGTGCCGGCCGTCTACATCCTCCTGGCCGCTGACCATGCGCACGACAGGGACAAGCGTGCGGCAGTCGACGGGCCCTCTCTGCCCAGCACACCCACCGCGAGCCCGGGCTAACCGGGCTTCACGGGACGATGCTGGGGCTGTTCGCACAGCAGATTCGAAGGCACGGCGAGTGGCAGAGCCGGGTTCGGCCGCGTACGCTCCCCGCGACTTGAGCTCGCGGCAGCGGTAAAACGACACACACCATGGCGACATTCGATTACATCATCGTCGGGGCGGGCTCTGCGGGTTGCGTGCTAGCCGCCCGGTTATCGGAAGACGGCAGGCACCGGGTCCTGTTGCTCGAGGCAGGCGGGCCCGACAAGGGCGCTCTGCTTGAGATGCCCTTGCGCTGGTTCGAGGCGATGCTCACCCCGAGCATCGGCTGGGGCTTCATGTCCGAACCGGAACCCTTCGCCGACAACCGCCGCATCCCGGCGCCGCGCGGCAAGGTCCTCGGCGGATGCTCCTCGATCAACGGCATGATGTATTCGCGCGGCCACCCGTCCGACTACGACCAGTGGGCGCAGATGGGCGCGCACGGGTGGAGCCATGCCGACGTGCTGCCGTGGTTCCGCAAGTCCGAGGCCAACTGGCGCGGCGAAAGCAATGCGCACGGTGGCAGCGGCCCGCTCACCGTGTCGCGCCACCGCAGCGACCCTTACGTCTATCCGCGCCTGATCGAGACGGCCGAACGCA
>JAQGOC010000356.1 GCA_028293805.1 Gammaproteobacteria bacterium | reverse complement strand
GCGGCAATCTCGTGCGCTTCGGCGAGTTGCTGCACGAGCATTGGGAGCACAAAAAGCGCCGTTCCGGCGGCATCAGCAACCCGCAGATCGATAAATGGTACTCACTGGCCATGAAGAGCGGTGCAATTGGCGGCAAGCTGGTCGGCGCGGGAGGCGGGGGCTTCCTGATGTTCTATGCCGGCGACCGCAACCGCCTGCGCCAGGCAATGTGCGCCGAGGGACTCGAGGAGGTCCGTTTTCGCTTTGACTTCGAGGGCACCAAGGTGGTGATGTGCTGAGCCATGCTGCCCGTCGCCATACTTGCAGGAGGCCTCGCGAGCCGGTTGCAGCCGCTGACCCGGCACACGCCCAAGTCACTCGTGGTGGTTGCCGGCCGCCCGTTCATATTTCATCAGCTCGAGCTGTTGCACAGTCAGGGTGTACGGCGCGTGGTGCTGTGCGTTGGTCACCTCGGAGAGCAGATCGAGGCGGCCGTGGGGGATGGCCGCCGATTCGGGCTCGAAGTCGAGTACTCGTTCGATGGAAGCCGGCTGCTCGGCACGGGCGGGGCGTTGAAGCGCGCGATACCGCTGCTGGGGGCTGATTTTTTCGTGCTGTACGGAGACTCATACCTGCCGTGCTCATTCGCCACGATCCAGGCCGCATACGAGGCCGCGGATCGACCGGCGCTGATGACCGTGCTGCGCAATGACGACCGTTGGGGCCGGAGCAACGTCGCCTTCCGGGCCGACGGCTCGATCGAGTACAACAAGGATCCGGGCCGCGGCGACCCATGCCACATCGACTTTGGCCACATCGACTTTGGGCTGTCGGTGCTCTCCGGGCAGGTTCTGCAGCACTACCCCGAATCCGCAACTGTGGACCTGGCCGACATCTGGCGCGCACTGTCAGCCAAGGGTCAGCTTGCGGCCTTTGAGGTCACGGGGCGCTTCTATGAGATCGGCTCGGTTTGCGGGCTCAGCGATACGGAAGAGTTTCTGACGCGGAGGCTCGAAACCGTATGAGCTTCACCGAAGAGCATCTGCGGGAGGCTGCGGCGATTCTGCAGAGACTGGACGCCGCCGCCATTGAAACCCTCGCGCAGCGCCTGGCACAGGTGAGAGCGGCAAACGGGCGGATATTCTTTCTGGGCGTGGGCGGCAGCGCTGCCAACTGCTCACACGCGGTCAACGACTTTCGCAAGCTGGCGGGCATCGAATGTTATGCGCCCACCGACAACGTCGCAGAGCTCACGGCTCGCATCAACGATGAGGGCTGGGAAAGCACCTTCGCCGAATGGCTCAAAGTCAGCCGGCTGCGTCGTGAGGATGGCGTATTCGTCCTCTCGGTGGGGGGCGGCGACGAGCGCAGGAATATCAGCCCGAACCTGGTTACCGCCCTCAAGTACGCGAGGTCCGTGGGTGCGACGATCATGGGTGTGGTCGGCCGCGATGGCGGCTATACCGCGCAGGTCGCAGATGCGGCCGTGATTGTTCCGACCGTCAACCCGGCAGCGGTCACGCCGCACGCAGAAGCCTTCCAGGCGGTGATCTGGCACCTCCTGGTCAGTCACCCGCTCCTCAAGAGAAACCCCACCAAATGGGAGACCGCGGACTCATGAGGCGCCCGGCCATGTTTCTGGATCGCGACGGGGTGATCAACCGCGCAGTGATTCGCGCCGGGATACCCTGTCCGCCGGCGTCGCTCGATGAGCTCGAGATCCTGCCGGGGGTGCCCGCAGCGTTGAGTGCGCTGAAGGAAGGTGGGTACACGCTGGTCGTAGTGACAAACCAGCCGGATGTCGCCCGTGGATCGACTTCCCGAGATCTCGTCGGCGACATACACGCGCGCCTCAAAGAGAGGCTGGTGCTCGATGCGATCCTCACGTGCTTTCACGACGATTCCGATGACTGTGACTGCCGAAAGCCCAAACCGGGTCTGCTGTTGCAGGCAGCCCGTGATTTGAGCCTCGACCTGGCTTCGAGCTTCATGGTGGGAGACCGCTGGCGTGACGTGGAGGCCGGCCGCCGCGCCGGCTGCCGCACCTTCTATGTCGATCGGGGCTACGAGCAGATCGTGCCCGCCTGCACCGATTTTCGAGTCGAGTCCCTGAGTGAAGCCGCCGGCAGGGTCCTGGCGCTGGGGCCGCGATGATCCCGCTCGATCAACTCAAGGTGCAGATCTTCGCCGACGGCGCTGACAAGGCGAGCA
Organism: Gammaproteobacteria bacterium; assembly: GCA_028293805.1. GTDB lineage: Bacteria > Pseudomonadota > Gammaproteobacteria > Steroidobacterales > Steroidobacteraceae > 13-2-20CM-66-19. The sequence continues at coordinate 7,245 of JAQGOC010000356.1, read as the reverse complement.
TGCTCGCGCTCAACGCCAGGCCGTACATCAGGGGACTGACGACCAACCCAACGCTGATGCGCAATGCGGGGGTGGCGAACTACCGCAGTTTCGCCCGCGAGGTGCTGGCAGAGATCAAACACAAGCCCGTGTGCTTCGAGGTGCTGGCCGATGACTTCGCGGTGATGGAGCGCCAGGCGCTGGAGATCGCCTCCTGGGGCGACAACGTCTTCGTCAAGATCCCGGTGACCAACACACGCAGCGAGAGCAGCAGCGCGCTGGTCGGGCGGCTGGCGGACGCGAAGGTGAAGGTCAACGTGACCGCGCTCACGACGCTGGCCCAGGTGCGGCAGGTCGCCGCCGCGCTGAATCCAACTACGGCAAGTTATGTGTCGGTGTTTGCCGGAAGGATTGCCGACACGGGTGCGGATCCGGTGCCGGTGATGGCACAGGCGGTGCACATTCTGCGGGGAAATCCCAATGCGCAGCTCATCTGGGCGAGCTCGCGCGAGCTGCTCAACATCTTTCAAGCCGAGTCAATCGGCTGTCCGGTGATCACGCTGACCAGCAGTATCCTGGACAAGCTGGCGATGATCGGCTACGACCTGGCGCAGTACTCGCTGGACACCGTCAGGATGTTCCATGACGATGCGCTGGGCGCGGGCTTTTCGCTCTAGGGGCCGTCCGGGCGGCCGGCATGATTGCGAACCGGCAGGCGAAGATGGCAGCGACCCAGGTGAGCGGATCCCGCAGGATGCGGATCTTCTTGCCTTCATCGAAGCCCCGGGACTGGTAGGACACGGGAATTTCCAGCGGGCGAAACCCGCTGCGCAGCAGTTTTCCCAACAGCTCGAAATCGAAGTCGAAGCGGTCGCAGCTCAACGTCAGCCCATCGAGGCAATCCGCCCGGAACACCTTGTACATGGTGGTCGGGTCGGTGAGACGCGTGCCGAACAACGCGTTGAACAGGGTGTGAAACAACATGCCGCCGATGTTCATCAGGGCGGCGCGCGGGCCGCCCTGCGCGAATTTCCTGATTTTCCAGCCATTGGGGCCCATGTGGCGGCTGCCGAGCACGAGCGCCGCGCGCCCCTCGATCAGGGGCCGGAGCAGCTCCGGGTAGTCGGCAACATCGTATTCCAGGTCCGCGTCCTGGATGAGCACGATTTCCCCGCTCGCCGCAGCTAAGCCCTGCCTGACCGCGTTGCCCTTGCCCTTCGGCCCATCCTGCAGGATGACACGGATCTCGGCCGCGGCATCCCCGGCGTGCCGGGCCTGAAACTCCGTGACAATCTCGCGCGAGCCGTCCGTCGAGTTGCTTTCGATGATGACGATTTCTTTGCCGGCCCCCGGCAGTGGCTGCGCCCACACGCGATCCAGAAGCGTCGCTACCGTTCCCGCTTCGTCGTAGACGGCGATGATGATGGAGACTTTCATCACTCGAGTAAGTGGCTCTGGAATCCATCCCGGTTCACATGACGGGTCCGATGCACCTCGAGCCGGTACCCTGGGCGTTCCGAGGTACCATGCGCGGCTTCGCACGACCTTACGAGAACGACGCCGTGGTAGCCGACCTGTTCCGCGATCCCTTCAATGAGCGGGTGCCAGCGTTGGCGCGCGCGACCCTGCAGTTGCTGGGTGGCCGGTTTCAGTTCGAGAGCGACAGCCGCCCGCTGCTGCGCCTCGCGATGACGGCTTTCGGGGGACTGCCCGCGCATCGGTTGGCGGCGGCCCCACCCCGAATGCGAGTCAGGCTCGTGCTGGGAGCCGCCGGGAAGCGGCGTGCGCGCTCCGAGCCGCCGCAGCCTGCGATGTTTGCCGGGGCCGGCTTCCTGGCTGGCGCGACGGATTCATCGAACTTTGTCGTCGTCTCGCCGCGCGAGCAGGCGACCCTCGTCGTCGTATCACCACGGATGCTCCGGTTTCCCTATCACACCCGCTATGAGTTGCTCGAATTCGCGGTATTTACTCTTGCGGCGCGAGTCCAGGGACTGGTGCCTCTGCACGCGGCATGCGTTGGGCGCAGGGGCCGCGGGGTCCTGCTGATGGGCCCGAGTGGTGCGGGGAAATCAACGATTGCCCTGCAATGCCTGTTGCACGGACTGGATTTCCTGGCCGAGGACAGCGTATTTGTCGCGCCGGAGACGATGTTGGCGACGGGGCTGTCGAACTTCATGCATGTTCGCGCCGACAGTGTGCGCTGGGTGGCCCGCGCCAAGGATGTGGCCGCCATTCGAAAGTCCCCCATCATTCGCCGACGCAGCGGCGTGCGGAAGTTCGAGGTGGATCTGCGCCGCGGAGATTTCCGGCTTGCCCCGGCGCCCTTGCAGATCGCTGCCGTCGTATTCCTGTCGCCGCAGAGTGCAGGTGAGGGGCCTTTGCTTGTGCCACTACGCCGATCCACCGTGCAAGGGATGCTCACGGCTGAGCAGGCCTACGCGGCCAGCCAACCCCAATGGCCCGGTTTCGTGCGCAGCGTATCGCGCCTCGAGGCTTTCGAATTGCGCCGCGGCCATCACCCGCTCGAGGCGGCCAACGCGCTGCGCGAACTATTGGGTTGAGCGTCGCATCATAGTCATCGACGCAACTGCGATCATTTAGTCGGACACGCTTGCGTGCGCCTGTGCCAGCGCCATTCGGATCGGGTGGAGAGACTCAGGGCGGGTCGGGCGGGAGGTGAGCCAGCGCAGCAGCCGCCGACCCTGGGACATGTGCGCCCACGTGCTTTGCGCAGCCGCCGGCTCCTGGACCGCCAGCACTTTTCGCAAGGAGCGCACTTGCGCGTTAGGTAGAATTCGCCCCATGGCATACGCCAGCATTTCCCCAGGCGAGCGTGCCCATTCGATTCCCGGGAAAGCCGTGACCCACAGGTGAGAGAGGGATACGTCCGACAGCGTGCGGCGGTGGCAGACCTGTTTCAGCGACCAATGGCAACGAGACGACACCGCAGTGACGACACGCTCCGGAATGGAATCGTAATACTGCGCCGTCAGCGCGAGCGGAGGGTATGACCACCAGAGTGTTTGATCCAGGGTGCTCTCCTGTGCGAGCAACTCGTCCCAGTCGCGGCTGCTCATGCTGGCAGAAAGCCGTGAGATGTCGTTCAGATTGATCAGCCGGACGGCACGGAAGGCCATCGCCCCGGCTGCATGCAACAGCAAGTGCAGCATCAGCGCCGCCCGCGATGGATAGCGATTCAGTCCGGGCTCGGCTGTGTTGGAGAACAGGCACGCCGAGACGTCTACCGCGCGTTGCGGCAGCACTTCCCCAATATGGCTGTGCAGCTCAATCTTCATGCCGTTGGCACGATTCTCGCCGAAACCGCCGGGTGCCGGCGCCTCAGTTGCGAAGACCTGGTGCTTCCAGTTGGTGTGTGTCAAATGGAATCCGAGATCTTCCAGCACCTGGCCCGCTCGCCGCGAGTCCTGCTCCCGTACGAGCAGATCGACGTCCGCCATCGGACGCTCGCCGGCCGCGTAGAGTTGCAGATCATGCAAGGCCGCACCCTTGAGGGCGACGAGTGCGATTCCGGCGCTGCGCCCCGCCTGGTGCAGCTGCTCCAGCAGCTCTCGAATACGCACATGCCGGCTCTCAGTGTGCATGCGCTGATCATCCAGGAATCTTCGCCAGCCGGGCGGCCCTTGCCAGCGCACTGACTGCGCCAACAAAGGGGAGATCCCGTGAATCGCGGCAACGGCGCGGGCGAGGAGCCACTCCGACTCGGACCAATCCGGCGCGGCGGCGCCCGGACGCGAAAGCTCTGCTGCCAGCGTTTCGGTTATTCTTCGCAGTGTCGCTTGCAGCGCACTCAGCGGTGCAAATTCCGGTGGAATGTCACGATCCGAGGCCGTGCTCATGCTCCAACTCTTGCAGTGACTCGGCTCATCTCGTCCCGCGCGTGCCTCGCAGTCTGCATGAGCCCGGCGGCGCGCTCGGGATCGGTGGTGACCAACCGGGACGCCTCCACTTCGTTTCGTAGCCAGACGTCAGCCAGCCGGTAGTAGTCGCGTCCGTAACGACCCGTTATGAAGTAGTCCCGGTCCGATGCTTCCGCCCATGGGGTCGGCAGCAGTACCCGGTCCTTGACCGTGTCAAAGTATGGAGTGCCCTTGATGGGGTACGATACTGTGGTGAAGAAGATGTCAGGGTTACTCTCCTTCACGTGCTCGACAGTCGCCGCGATGTCTTCGATCTCTTCGCCCTCGTAGCCCCACATCAGGAACATGCCAACACGAATGCCGTGCTTGTGCGCGAGTTTGACCGCGCGTCTGACCTGCTCGACGCTGACACCACGTTGCATCGCGTCCAGGATTCTCTGGCTGCCGCTCTCGGAGCCGATCCAGATTCGGTAGCAGCCCAGCTCGCGCAACGCAATCACGGCGGCCTCGGACTGGAGGCGGTCGGCGCGCGTGATGGTTTCGAAGGGCAGGTGTAACCCGCGCCGCGTCAGCTGTTCCGAATACTGTTGCAGCCAGGGATGGCTGATCGTGAATACATCATCCGCGTACCAGAGCTGATCCGGGTTGTAACGCTCGACGATCCATGCCACTTCAGCAGCGACATTCGCGGGGCTGCGGCGCCGATGTGAGTAGCCATACACCGCGTGCGAGCACCAGGTGCATTTATAGGGGCAGCCGCGCGCGGTGATCAGGTTGATGCTGCTGGCTCCGTGATGCGTGCGCCAGGCATCGAGATATTTCTGATGATCAATGGCTTCACGGTCGGGTAGCGGCAGGGTGTCCAGATCCTTGATCTTGGCTCGTTCCGCAGTGTGCACCGGCACGCCAGCCCCGTTCTTGAAGACAATACCGCGCACAGCGTTCAGTCCGTGCGGGCCCATCGATGGGAGCGTGGCAATTACTTCAGCCAGCGTCGACTCACCTTCTCCGATCACGACGACGTCAGCGCCGGCGTTGAGATACTCTGAGCTGTAGTTGGCGCTTTCAGGTCCGCCGAGAATGACGGTCGAGTCGGCCTCGCGCGCTGCGCTGATGATCTGCAGGACCGAGCTGCGAGTGATCAGGTTGGTGTAAATTCCGATGAGACCGCCTCGAGCGGCGCGTATCTTCTGCAGCAGATCGTGGCGAGTACCGAAAGTGCTGTCGTAGACCTCGACCGAGTGGCCCCGGGCTTTGAGGTAGGCTGACAGATACAACAGCCCGAGCGGTGGATACGGCTTCATGATCTGCCGCTCTTTCTCGTCCTCGGCCAGGAAATAACCGTGAGTGAGCAGTATGTGGGCCATTGTTGCTGCCGCTTCCGCGCGTTGACTCAGCCGGCCGCGGACGCGGGTCCCGCTGCCGCGGGGCCTGCCGTTGCCGCGGGGCCGGATCCCGTGCGGTATTGCCGCTCGCGCACCAGGAGCTCGTGCCAGCGGCGCTCCAGCGCGCGGTGCTCGTCGGCATCAGGCCGTGAAACGTCGTTGCACAGGGATACCTGGTCGTGCAGCAGATTTCTGATACTGCGGTAGAAGTCGGACGTGTAGGTACCCTGGAACATCATCTCGAGGTCATTACTGTCCTGCCAGTGAGTCTTGTTGCCGAGTTGCTTCTTGACCAGCTCGTAGAACTTCGTGCCCGGCAGCGGATATGACACGCTGACCCCGATATCGTCCGGGCGGGTAGCTGCGATCAGGGCGCGCGTGGCCAGAATGTCCGACAGCTGCTCGTCGAGGTAACCGAGCTGGATGAAAAATCCGACGCGAATACCGACTGCTTTCAACCGCGCCCGCGCTGTGATGATCTCTGCAACCGTCGTTCCTTTATTCATGGCGTCCAGCACGCGCTGGCTGCCGCTTTCCGCGCCGAGCCACGCTTCCGTGCACCCGGCGGCACTGAGGGCTTCGGCCATCCGCTCGCTCACGAGGTCGGCGCGTGTCTGGATGGTGAACGGAATTCCACCATCGCTCGCCTTGACGGCTGCCGCGAACTCGTTCACCCAATCTATGCGGAATCCGAAGATATCATCCGCAAACCAAATGTGGCCGGGAGCGAAGCTTCGCTTGAGATAGGTCATCTCGTCCGCCACGCTCGCCGCGTTGCGCTGTAGATATTGATTTCCCCAGATCGGCTTCGCGCACCAGGCACACCGGAACGAGCAGCCGCGGGAAGCGGCCATGTTCAGGCTGAAGTAGCCATGGGACTTCATCCAGATCGCCCGGTAGCGGTCCATGTCTACCAGGTCCCACGCCGCGATTTCACTGTACAGGCCTGTATTGCCCACACCGGCGCGAGACACCGTGGGAAGCACTTTCGCACCATTCACTTTCACGAGGGTGTCTTTGACGAGCACGGCCGCGCCCGAGAGGCCTTCAATCAGCTTGCCATTCGAAGCGTTCAGCTCGGAGTCCAGGCGTGGCAACAGCTCGAGCAGCGCTGACAGGCCTTCCCCCATCAGCGTGAGATCCGCGCCGGCGCGCAGGTAGAGCTCCGGCGCGTCGCTGACGTCAGGACCCGACGCGATCACGCGCGCGCCGGTGTCGTGGGCGCTGGCAATCATTTGACAGGCCGCTTGCCGCATCTTCCCCAGGCACATCTTGCTCAGGAAGTTGAAATTGTCCTCGTACAAGAGAACGACCTGGGGCTTCACGGCGTGAAGCTTGCGGTCGTACTCCGCGATCCCCTCGGCCAGCATGGCGTCGAAGAACGTGACCTCGTGGCCCGCCTGGCGCAAGGCCGCCGCCACGTGCAAGGTGGCCAGGGGCGGATAGGGCTTGCCGCGCTTCGCCTGCTTGGGATCGAAACGGAGAAAGTAGGAGTGGCAGATCAGGATGGAAAGCATTGTCCCAAGGCGCTCCTAACGAACTGAACGGCACAGGTTCCGGGTGCCCGATCCCGTTTTCCGCCGTGAATAAAGTTATCCACAGGCATGGGACGTATCTCACCTCGTAGGTAAGTGCGGTGAAGCACTCACTGGGTTCACGCCGTGTTCGGGAAACTACATCCCGTTGCGTATGCAGACTGAGACGGCGGACTGGGCGAAAGTCTCCCAATTCACCTGGAGGGCGTCAGTTGAGTACGGAGCGGACTCGGTCCTGAATCTCGGAGGCTGCGTATACAGGGGTGGAGCACGCATTCGCCGTGCAAGCAAAAGCTGCGGGACGCTTGAGATCGGGGTAGGTGATGGTCGGATCCGGCAGTTTTCCCTCCCTGCGGTCCCACCAGTCCACTTGCAGGTAGTCCGTGGGGTACTGCAGGGCTGCGGCATGTAACGACCGAGCAGCCGGATCGTCCTTGCCACCCACGACAGTGATGTGAATGGGGGCCA
>JAQGOC010000353.1 GCA_028293805.1 Gammaproteobacteria bacterium | reverse complement strand
GCCGACGAGGTACAGCGCCTTGCGGAGCGCGCGGCGAACGCGACCAAGCAGATTGAAGTGCTCGTGCGTACCATTCAGACCGACACGAACGAAGCGGTAGTATCGATGGAGCGCAGCACGACCGACGTGGTCGGCGGAGCGCTGCTAGCGGAAAATGCAGGTGCCGCCCTGGAGGAGATCGAACAGGTGTCCAACCAGATCGCGAGCCTGGTACAGAATATCTCGGGCAGCTCGCGCCAGCAGACCGGCGCTGCCCAAAACATCGCACGCAACATGCAGGTTCTCAAAGAGATCAGCGTCCAGACCGCGGACTCGACCAACGCGACCTCCGCCGCCATCGCGAAACTGGCCGAGCTGTCCGCCGGACTGCGCAAGGCTGCTGCAGGCTTCCGCCTCCCGGGGACGACCACCGAGCCGATCGGATCGACCGGAGCCTTCAATCGGCTGGACGAAGGCCATAAGAGCCCCGCGGCCACGACCGTCCGGCAGATCTCCGCGCTCGGCGGCACCTGAATCACCTTCTAAGAGCCTTTCATGCCGGAAGTCGCTTCCCAGACGCTTGATTTCGTCGGTCGCGAGCTGAACCTCACGCTCGCCGAAGCCCGTACCGCGCTCGAAAACTACGTTGAGCAGCCGGACAACGTGGCGCTCCTCGAGCGTTGCACGCAGGACCTGCATCAGGTGCAGGGTGTGCTGCGCGTCCTCGAGATCTACGGCGCGGCGCTGCTGGCCGAGGAAATGGAGCAGGTCGCCGCCTACCTGCTCGCCACCGCCACCGAACGTAAGAGCCAGGCCGAGAGCCTCGACGCGCTGATGCGTGCGATGGTGCAACTGCCGAGCTACCTGGAGCGCGTGCTCGCCGGAGGCCGCGATCTCGCCCTCGTGCTGCTGCCTCTGCTCAACGATCTGCGTGCGGTTCGTGGCAGCGCGCTGCTGTCCGAAGGCACGCTGCTGCTGCTCAACCTCAAATCCGACAAACAGGCACAACCGATTGCCGCGGCTCCCGGCGAGCCACCGCTCACGGTTGAGCAATGGGCAAGGCGCCTGCGCGCGCGATTCCAAGTCGGCCTCATCGGCTGGATCCGTGGCGAGCGCACCGAACAGAACCTCGACATCCTCGCCGCCGTGGCGCAGAAACTCGAGCAGATCGCGACCCGCCAGCCGCTGTTCCAGCTATGGTGGGTGATCGGCGCCATCATCGAAGCCCTGCAGGAAAACGGTATCGAGACAGGCGTCTCCGTAAAGCGTCTGCTGGGTCTCGGCGACCGCGAAATCCGCCGCCTCTACGAGCAAGGCGAGGCGCGCTACTCGCAGTCGCCCGCCGTGGAGTTGCTGAACAATCTCCTCTATTACGTGGGACGCGCCGAGTCCTCGGGCCCGCGGGTCACGGCCGTGCGCGCGTCCTTCCGCCTCTCGGAGCTCCTCCCCGTCGATGAGAGCATCGAGCAGGAGCGGGAGAATCTGTCCGCGCCGAGCGTGAAGCTCATGCAGACGGTCGCCGCGGCCATCCGCGAAGACCTCTCGAAAGTGAAAGACGTTCTCGACATCTTCGTCCGGCGCGGCGCCGGCCAGCCGAAGGAGCTCGGCCCGCAGGTGGAGCTGCTGCGCAAGATCGGCGACACGCTCGGCGTGTTGGGTCTTGGCGAGCTGCGCGGCAAGGTACAGGGCGAAACCGAGCGGCTCCAGAAAGTTGTCGCCGGCACCCTGAAGCCGGACGAGGCCACGCTCGTGGAAATCGCGGCGACCCTCATCGGCGTGGAGGACCGGCTCGACGACAGCTTGGTCGGCATGATCCGCCCGAAGAACAACGACCTGGAGGAGCCGAGCGAGGACGTCGAGTTCCAGCAGGTCCAGGCGGCCGTGCTGCGCGAGTGCATCCTCAATCTCGCGCGCATCAAAGAAGCCATTACCCAGAATGTCGGCGGCACGCTGGACGCGGCGGGGCTCGACAGCTGGCAGGAGTTGATGCGGGGCATGAAGGCCGGCCTGCTGATGCTCGGCAAGGCGCGCGCGGTGGAGGTCATCGAAGCCATCACCGGGCAGCTGAAGCGCGTCATGCAGCCTGGCGGCCGTACGTTGCCAGTTGGATTCATGGATCGCCTGGCGGACGCGATCGTCAGCGTCGAGTACTACATGGAGACGCTGCAGGCGGGCCGCAGCGATCCCTGGTACATGCTGGACAACGCCCAATCGTGCGTGCAGGCGCTCGAGCAGCAAGCGACCCCTGCCGTACCAACAGTGGCGCCAATGGACGCTTCCGCGTTTGCACGTACGGTGCAGATCGGCAGCGCGTCCGGAACCTTCATCGATGTGGGCGATCTCGGTGCCACGCTTGTTGGAGCCGGCGCACCTACGATTTCTCCCTCGCGCACTTCCAAACTCCTCGCGTTGGCGGAAAACGCGGACCCCGAGCTCGTCAAGCTGTTCATCGAAGAAGCTCACGAGGAGCTGGTCAAGATCCAGCGGTACTTCCCCTCGTGGGATCAGAATCCCATGGAGCGCGAGTCACTCGTTACGGTGCGCCGCTCCTTCCACACGCTCAAGGGCAGCGGCCGCATGGTGGGCGCCCGCGAGCTCGGCGAGTTCGCGTGGTCGATCGAAAACCTGTTGAATCGCGTGCTCGACAACACGCTCACGCGGACGCCTGCCATTCTCGGCGTGTTGCGTGAGGCTGTCAGCGCGCTTCCTGAGCTCATAGAGCAACTCGAGACGGGTCGTAAGCCGCGTGTGGACATGGCCGCGATCGCTTCGCGCGCTCACGCGCTTGCCGCCGGTCGGCAACCTGTTACCCCGCGCGCCGCACCTGTCGAACAGACGGAGGCGGAAGCTGCCGGGCAGCCCCCCGGCGGTACTGCGACGGTAGCTGTCGCTACGATGGCCGGTGCGCCGAAACCGCTAACGGGTTCCAGGTGGGAGCAGTCGGCCCCTACCTCTTCTCAGCGCGTTTCTTCGCAGGCGGACTCGGGCGTCAGTGTTCCCTCTTCGGCGTCTGCACCGTCGATGTCTGAGACATCCTCAACGTCCACTTCGCAGACGTTCGGATCGTCGTTATCCGCGTCGGCCACGTTTGTGATACCGGAAATTCCGTCAACGTTGGCTCAGCCGTCGACGCTTGGAACACAGGGTTC
>JAQGOC010000347.1 GCA_028293805.1 Gammaproteobacteria bacterium | reverse complement strand
GGCCGCGGCGGTGATCGGCGGTCTCTTTCCGGTGAGAATTCTGGGCGAGCTGGTCTCGATCGGCACGCTGCTCGCCTTCATCACGGTCTGTGTCGGGGTGCTCGTGCTTCGCAAGGTGCGTCCGGAGGCTCCACGACCGTTCCGGGTACCGTGGCCGTGGTTCACGTGCATTGGTGGAGCTGTGGCGTGTGCGGGGATGATTCTGGTCCTGCCGCTGGATACCTGGGTTCGTCTCGTCGTCTGGACGGTGATCGGCTTCCTGATTTACGCCTTTTACGGTTACCGCAATAGCCGAGTGCGTCGCGCCTAGCCGCATTCTTGTCGGAAGGCGGCCGATGATTGAGATCCGAGCCGTGTCGACGGGGGCCGAGAACTGCTCATTCGCCCACCACCATCGGTCGCCTGATGAGCGGAAAGGAAGCAGCGCTCCCTCAAAAGCCCCATCTCGTTCTGCGCCTCGCAATCAGTTCGACGCTTCGGCAATGTTTCAGTCGAAATACTTCGGCGGGCGCTCTGAAACTCTCTGCACAACACGTGTGGATAGGCTACGGGATACAGGTGCGGGACTGCTCGTAGAGAAGCTCTGCCTGGCGGTCTCCTGCGCGACGATCACGCCGGGAAGCAGTCCATGACAACTTCTGGAGACCTCTAACGGGAGAGGCGAACTCGGGTCGTCAATGATGACCTCCAGACATGCACTGGCGTAGGCCATGCCCGACGGGAGAGTCATCGCAATGTTCAAGAAATGCCTTCCATTTTCGTTCGTCGCCATTCTCTGTGCCGGCGCGGCACTTATCGGATGCCACGGCCGGGGTGACGTGGCTCCGGCCCGGCGCGCGGTCGATGTAGGCGTGGTAACGGTCAAGCCGCAATCAGTAGCGATCACCACCGATCTGCCCGGGCGTACGTCCTCGTATCGCGTCGCTGAAGTTCGCCCCCAGGTGAGCGGCGTAGTGCTGAAGCGCTTGTTCGTTGAAGGCGCCGAGGTCAAGGCGGGACAGCCTCTATACCAGATCGATCCGGCGCCGTTTCGGGCAAGCTATGACAGCGCCAAAGCGACTTTGGCGCACGCGCAGGCGGAGCTGACCACGGCCAAGCTGCAGGAAGAGCGCTACAGGCCGTTGGTTGAAGCCAATGCGGTGAGCCGACAGACGTATGACAACGCAGTGGCCTCAGCGCTGCAGGCCCAAGCCGACGTTGCTTCCGGCAAAGCATCCGTGGAAACCGCGCGTATCAATTTAGCGTATACCAACGTTCTCGCGCCGATCTCCGGTCGCACCAGCCGCTCCTCAGTCACGGAAGGCGCGCTGGTGACGGCAAACCAGACTACGGTGTTGGTCACCGTGACGCTGCTCGATCCGATTTATGTCGACGTCACTCAGCCAGCCACGGTGTGGCTGCGTCTGCAGCGTGAGTTGGACGCAGGGCAACTCGTCAATCGCGGTACCAACGCCGCCGCCGTCGGTTTGACGCTGGAGGACGGCAGCGAGTACGCCCGTGAAGGCAGTCTGCAGTTCTCGGAAGTCACAGTCGACCAGAGCACCGGCTCAGTCACCTTGCGGGCTGAGTTTCCCAATCCGAGGCATCTGCTATTGCCCGGCATGTTCGTGCGTGCCCGTATCCAGGAGGGCGTGCGGCAGCAGGCGTTGTTGGTGCCAGAGCGCGGCGTCACGCACGATCAGCGTGGTGATCCTGTGGCGCTGATCGTCGGGGTTGGCAACAAGGTGGAGCAGCGAACGCTGCAGACCGATCGGGTGGTGGGCAGTCAGTGGCTGGTGGTCGGGGGCATCAAGGCGGGAGACCGCGTGGTGGTCTCGGGGGTGCAGATCGCCCACCCCGGCGACGAGGTGACACCGGTCGAAGCCGGTCAACCCGCAGCGGTTCACATCCCGGCGCCGAACGAACCCAACGGTTGAGGAGCGCCATGTCCAGATTCTTCATCGACCGTCCGATCTTCGCCTGGGTGATTGCCATCATCATCATCCTGGCCGGGATCCTCGCGATCAGGAAACTGCCGGTGGCCCAGTATCCGAGCGTCGCGCCGCCCTCCATTGGCATCACCGTAACGTATCCGGGCGCATCGGCGGAGACCGTACAGAACACGGTGGTACAGGTCATTGAGCAGCAGATGAGCGGCGTCGATCACCTGCTGTACTTCTCGTCCGAGAGCGACAAGGACGGGAGCATGACCATCACGCTCAATTTCGAGCAGGGTACCGATCCCGACATCGCGCAGGTGCAAGTGCAGAACAAGCTGGCGCTCGCCACTCCCTTGTTGCCGACCGAAGTGCAGCAGCAGGGGATCAGTGTGACGAAGGCGACCAAGAACTTCCTGATGGTCGTCGGGTTTGTTTCAACCGATGGCAGCCTCAGCGGCCAGGATATCGCCGACTACGTCGCCTCGCACGTGCAGGACCCGGTGAGCCGCACGCCCGGCGTCGGTGATTTTCAATTGTTTGGCGCGCAGTACGCCATGCGCGTCTGGCTCGACCCAGCCAAGCTCAATAGCTTCGGCCTGACACCGGTCGACGTCAGCAATGCCATCACCGCCCAGAACGTACAGGTAACGAGCGGTGAGGTGGGTGGTCTGCCTGCCGTGCGCGGCCAGGAGCTCGATGCCACTGTCATCGGTCCAACACTGCTGAACACGCCGGAGCAGTTCGGCGCAATCCTGCTCCGGGTCAATTCCAACGGCGCGCAAGTACGTCTGCGCGATGTGGCCCGGGTGGCTCTGGGGGGCGAGAACTTTGCCGTGAACGGTGAGTATAACGGCAAGCCGGCTTCCGCGCTGGGCATCAAGCTGTCAGCCGGAGCCAATGCGCTCGATACCGCTGACGCGGTGCGAGCGACGCTTGCGCGGCTGCAACCATACTTCCCGCACGGTATGCAGGCGGTCTATCCGTACGATACCACGCCGTTCGTCAAAATCTCGATCGAGGAGGTGGTCAAGACGCTGGCCGAGGCGATCGCGCTGGTGTTTCTGGTGATGTACCTGTTCCTGCAGAACTTGCGCGCCACGCTCATTCCCACGATCGCCGTGCCCGTGGTGTTGGCAGGAACTTTCGGGGTGCTGGCCGCGGTAGGCTACTCGATCAACGTGCTGACCATGTTCGGCATGGTGCTGGCGATCGGCTTGCTGGTAGATGATGCGATCGTCGTCGTGGAAAATGTCGAGCGCGTCATGGCGGAGGAGGGCCTCTCGCCCAAGGAGGCAACGCGCAAATCGATGCAGCAAATCACCGGCGCGCTGGTGGGTATCGCCCTGGTCCTGTCCGCTGTGTTCCTGCCGATGGCGTTTTTTGGCGGGTCCACCGGCGTGATCTATCGGCAATTCTCCATCACCATGGTTTCAGCCATGACGCTGTCAGTGTTGGTGGCTTTGATCTTCACGCCCGCGCTGTGCGCCACCCTCCTCAAACCCAGGGTCAAGGGTCATCAAGCGGCGCAACATGGCTTCTTTGGCTGGTTCAATCGTGTGTTCGATCGGGGCAACCGGGCCTACCTGACCGGTGTGCAGCACGTCAGCGCCCGTACGGGCCGCTATCTGCTGATCTATGGGGCGATTGTCGTGACCCTTGGCTTCCTGCTGCTGCGGCTGCCGAGCGCGTTTTTGCCGGACGAGGATCAGGGCATGCTGTTCGTCCAGGTCAGCGCCCCGGCTGGTGCCACCCGGGAGCGCACCGAGGCAGTGCTGAGCCAGGTGAGAAACTATTTCCTGACGCAGGAAAAGACGAATGTGAAGTCTGTGTTCACCGTATCGGGCTTCAGCTTCGGCGGCCGTGGCCAGAGCGCTGGGCTCGTGTTCGTCGCGCTCAAGGACTGGAAGGAGCGAACCGGCCGCGGCAATCGCGTGCAGGCCATTTCCGGGCGGGCGATGGCCCGCTTCGCGGGGATCCGGGACGCGATAGTGGTCGCATTTGCCCCGCCTGCAGTCATCGAGCTCGGCAATGCGACGGGTTTTGACTTCGAGCTCGTGGACCGCGCCGGCGTCGGCCACGAGGCGTTGATGCAGGCCCGCAATCAACTGCTGGGGTTGGCGGGGCACGACCCGAACCTGATGGCCGTGAGGCCGAACGGACTGGACGACGAGCCGGAGTACAAGCTCGACGTCGACTGGGAGAAAGCCAACGCGCTCGGTGTGTCGGTGAGCGACATCAATAACAGTCTGACGGGTGCGTGGGGGTCGGCCTACGTCAATCAGTTTGTTGACCGCGGCCGCGTGAAAAAAGTGTTTATTCAGGGGGACCCGTCCTCGCGGATGTCGCCGCAGGATCTGGACCAATGGTACGTGCGCAATGCCAGCGGTACCATGGTGCCCTTTTCGGCCTTCATAGCTCCTACCTGGACCTACGGCTCTCCCAAGCTCGAGCGTTACAACGGCCTGCCTTCCTTCGAGATCCTGGGGCAGCCTCCGCCTGGCAGGAGTACCGGCACTGCGATGCAGGCGATGGAGCAGCTCGCCAAGCGGCTGCCCGCGGGCATCGGCTACGAATGGACCGGCTTGTCGTATGAGGAGCAGTTGTCCGGTGGGCAGGCGCCGGCACTCTATGCTCTCTCGCTGATCGTGGTATTCCTCTGCCTGGCGGCGCTGTACGAAAGCTGGGCGATTCCGGTAGTGGTGATGCTGGTAGTGCCGCTCGGAGTCGTCGGCGCCGTTGTGGCCACGAAGTTGCGCGGGCTAGATAACGATGTGTTCTTCCAAGTCGGACTCCTGACGACCGTCGGACTGTCGGCCAAGAATGCAATCCTCATCGTCGAGTTCGCGAAGGAAAACTACGACCGCGGTGCAGGCTTGGTGGAGGCCACGCTACACGCTGCGCGGCAAAGATTGCGGCCCATTCTCATGACCTCATTCGCCTTTATCCTGGGTGTCCTGCCGCTGGCGCTCTCAAGTGGAGCGGGCTCCGGCGGCCAGAACGCCATCGGTACTGGGGTCATCGGCGGGATGCTCTCCGCCACGGTGTTGGCGGTGTTCTACGTGCCCATGTTCTTCGTGTCGGTGCTGCGCTGGCTTCGCATCCGGTCCCGATCTGCTGACGAGGCGCCCGCCGCAAGCCTTCCTCTACCGCAGGGAGGATTGTGAGGTGCGCAAGCTGACTGTTTCGTTAATGACAGCGTTGCTGGCCACCGGATGCACTTTGGAGCCGAAGTACGACCGGCCGGCCGCACCGGTGCCGGGCAGCTTTCCGCAAGGGGAGGCCTATCGTGCGGGCGCTGTCGTGCCGACGGCCGGGAAAGCGGCCGCCGACATCGGCTGGCGCGAGTTTTTCACCGACGCGCGCTTGCAGCGGCTGATCGAGCTCACTCTGGCCAATAACCGTGATCTGCGCGTTGCCGCTCTCAATGTCGAGGCTCAACGTGCGCAGTATCGCATCCAACGCTCCGACCTATTGCCCACGATCAGCGCCACTGCCACCGAGTCGGCGCAAAGCGTGCCGCCCTACCTGAACAGCGCAGGCCTGCCGATTCCCTCTGTGATTCGGCAGTATACGGTGGGCGTTGGTTTCACCTCCTACGAATTGGACGTGTTCGGTCGGATTCGCAGCCTCACCCATCAGCAACTGGAGCAGTATTTCGGTTATGAGGAGACGCGTCGCAGCACGCAGATCAGTCTGGTCGCCGAAGTGGCGGACGACTATCTGACTCTGCTGAGTGACCAGGAGCTGCTGCGAATCACTCAGGACACGCTCAGGAGCGATACCGATTCCTATGACCTCACGCAGCGAATGTTGGAGTCTGGTCAGGACACCGAACTCGACCTGCGGCAGGCCGAGAGCGCGGTCGACACTGCGCGCGCCAATCTGGCGCAGTATACACGGCAGGTGGCGCAGGACCGCAACGCGCTGCAGCTGTTGCTCGGTGCACCGCTGCCCGAAGATCTGAGCGACGGGCCGCCGCTCGAGGCGCAGTCCTTCTTGGCTGAGTTGCCAGCAGGGGTGCCGTCGGATCTGCTGGAACGCCGTCCCGACATTCTATCCGCGGAACACAATCTGCGTGCCGCCAACGCCAACATCGGTGCTGCGCGCGCCGCGTTCTTCCCAAGCGTGAGTCTGACCGGTCTGTTCGGGACGAGCAGCATGGACCTTTCCGGGCTGTTTGCCAGCGGATCCAGGTACTGGACCTTCAATCCTCAGCTCAGCCTGCCGATCTTCGCAGCCGGCGCCAACGTGGCTAACCTGGATCTGGCGAAGGTGCAGAAGAGCCTGCAGGTTGCGCAGTACGAAAAGGCCATCCAGACCGCATTCCGTGAAGTGGCCGATGCGCTGGCCGCACGCGGGACTTTGCTACAGCAGCTCGAGGCGCAGCGGGCGCTGGTGACTTCTGCCGGCGCAAGCTACAAGCTGTCGCAAATGCGCTTCCACAGCGGGGTGGACGCGTATCTCACCGTGCTGGACTCGCAGCGGACGTTGTACAGTGCGCAGCAGGGCTTGGTCAGTGTGGAACTGACCCGATTGGAGAATCTGGTCAGCTTGTACAAAGCCCTGGGCGGCGGGTGGGCGGAGACGGACTCACGGGTCGCTCAGCGGCCGTAGTAGGCTACGTTTGTGGAACATGTGGGGGCGGCATCGAGGCACAGGCAATGAGTCAAGTAATCACCGGCGGCTGTCAATGCGGCGGGGTGCGCTATGAAGTACGAGGCAAGCTTCGCGAAGTCATCGCTTGCCATTGTGTCCAGTGCCGACGAACGAGCGGTCACTTCGTTGCCGCCACTGCATGCCGGCGGCGAGCGTTCAACCTTGTGAAGGATGAGACACTCAAGTGGTATGTCGCCGTGTCAGGATTTCGGCGCGGCTTCTGCAACGAGTGCGGGTCAAGTTTGTTCTTCGAAGAAGAGGGCGGGGAGCGGGTCTCAATCGCGGCCGGCTCGCTGGACGGGCCGCAAGGGCTCAAAATTGCGGCACATATCTTCGTGAGCGAGGCAGGCGATTATTACGAGATCGATGCCCTTGTGCCGGTATCACAGAGAGGTGATCACAACGTCGCGCTCCCATAGATCTCTACCGGTACGTGAGCACGCCATCCCGGTGCTGCAGGCATCCGCTCACATGCCGCGCTGCTAACCCAGGTGGCTGGACGTATCGACTGCGGTTATCTCATCACTGATCTGGTACCGGTCTATAGCGCCCGGACGGTGCCCGTCCCGGATTACGAGCTCAAGCGCTGGAACGTCGCGTGGCTCCCGATTGCTCGCGGGCTCGTGTTGCTGGCGAGCCGCTGCGCGAGCCCGGTTGAGGCGTTGTCCTCAAGAATCAGGGAGCTTGCATGCGAACGGGACCCTATGTAGACTTACGACTATGGGTGAGCAGGATCATCGTCATGTGCGGATGTCCCTCCAGACGCTACGGGTGCTGGAGGCGTTTCTTGAGAATCCGACCGAAGAGCTGTCCGGTGCAGACGTGCAGAAGCGGGGCGGCCTTGCATCCGGTACGTTGTATCCCATTCTCCTTCGACTCGAATCGGCAGGGTGGTTCGTCAGTCGATGGGAGGTCATCGACCCTTCGAGCGCCGGCCGTCCGCGCCGTCGGCTCTATCGCCTGACACCGAGTGGACTCACACGTGCAAGCGAAGTCTTCGCAAGCTTCGGCCGAGGAGTTCTAGCATGAACTTGTTGGAATGGATTGACGGGTTTGCTTGTTGGCTGATCCAGCACGCTGCACGCAGTGCTCCCCCATTGCTGTCAGAACGGCTGGAAGAGGAGTGGCTGGCGGACCTGGAAGCGCAGCGTGGGCGAATGGCACGCTTGCGCTTTGGACTCGGATGCTGCTGGGCTACGAGAGTCATCACGAACGAACACTGCGCGCCAAAGGTGCCGGCGACTGCTTCTGCAACAGGGCATAAAGTGATCGCCACCTACCCGCAACATGATTCCTCGTTCTTCTCGCGCGGTGCGACTGCCTTCCTCCTCATCGTCGGTCTGCACGGAGCCCTGATTTACGCCCTCACGACCGGCCTTGCGCACAGGATGATCGAGGCGATTCCACAACCGATTCATGCCGTATTTCTGCAGCAGCCGCGAACACATAACGAGCCGCCGCGCCTGCAGCCCCAGCCGAAGTTCTCCCCCCCGCGCGTCGACGAAGTTCCCAAGCCGGAAATTCCGTTTGATGTGCCGCCCGACCCGGACGCCATTCGCGAGGTGGCGGCTCAGCCGCAAGAACCCCTTCTGCCGCCACCAACGGCCCCAAAGGTGATGAATCGGCTCTTAGGAGGTCCGGGCAAGGGATTCCCGAACACGGATGCCTATTACCCGTCTGCCGCCAGACGCATGGGGGAAACGGGGATCGCCGCTGTGCGGGTATGTGTGGATGACAAGGGCCGGCTCACCGCAGACCCGACGCTCGCCCAGTCCTCCGGCAGCGCGAACCTCGATGAGGGTGGCCTGAGGCTCGCAAAGGCCGGCTCCGGACACTATCGCCCTACGACAGAAGATGGCCTGCCCGTGAGGTCTTGCTACGTGTTTCGCATCAAGTTTGATCTCAAAGATCAGTAATGCCGGCTCCAGCGTGCGTGCCCCGCGCCTGGACTTTTCGGGAACGCTGCAAAGGATTGCGACCAATGCTGTGCGCACCACCGTCCGTGGCGAGCGCCGCCTTTGCGGCAGGCTTGGCTCTGTCGCTCCGGCCGATGTGCTCGATTGCCCGCCATGAACTACTTTTTGGGGGCCGGTACGTTCGTTGAAAACATGTCGCGAAGAAGCTTCCACTTGCCGCCCTCGTGGCGCCAGACGACGATGTACTTCCCGTGGTCGACTACCTTGCCTGCCTTGTCGCTCAACTCGTACTGCCCGACCTCTGTGGCTGTCGAACCGTCGGCGAAAATCTCGAGTGTTTTGAGCCCGACGCCGGCAATCCCTGAATCAAGTGCTCCTTGCCAAAATTTCTGAATCGCGTCCGTGCCTCGAATGACGTCGCTCGCGGCCGGCAGCAGTTGCCCATCCGCCGCGTACAACGCCGCCAGCTGAGCACTATCACCCTTGGCAGCAGCCGCGGAAAACTGTGCATTGGCCGCCTCGATACCGTCCCGAACCCCGTCGGCGCGCGCCGGTTGCGCTAGACAGCCAATGAAAGCCACAAACAGTGAAGCGCAAAGATGATCAAGACGCATGATTTTCATGTAAGCCCCTGGTGTTTTTGAACGAACCACTCCGCAGCGGGCGCAACGCATTCGGCCCGGCGCCGGAGTGAACTCGCCGATGCTCCGCCGCGGACTGATTGGGATTGGGCGCTGGCCGACACATTGCTACACATCGTGCGCCACGAAAGCAAATCGCTCGAACGAATGAGTCTTCCATTTGTGATCGCCACCTCCTATGTCGGCGCGCATTGACACAAGAGCAGCCGGCTGGGATGGATGCCAGTCCGCCCGTAAACACCCACGAGCGGTGCGGTGTGGGCTCCTCCGAGCGGACGCCATTTGATGAGCCAGCGAAAGACCATCGGATCTCACTGCCAGTCCGGGACGCGGATTGTCGATCTGGACCCATCCCTGCTCGAACTCAGTGAGATACGCGGGATCATGCGTGTTGGGTTCCGGGCCGCAAATGCAGGAAGTAACGCGGTATGCGCCGAGGTCGAGTGACAGCCGCGCGCTCACCGTAGCGGATCTACAACAGGGGGTCACCTCAGGAAGAGTTAGGACCGGTTGATCCACATGCGGTGGGGTGGGGACCGGATGTCACGAGTGGTCAGCCGACGACTTGATGAAATCGACGAACGCGCGCAGCGGTGCGGGCAGGAGGCGCCGGCCGGGATAGTAGAGAAAAAAAGGCCCCGAGAAGCGCTACCACCACGGTTCGAGGACGGGCTCTAGTGCACCACTTTCGAGATGCGGGCGGTGGTAAGTCCCTGCCGAAGAGCGCTCCCGCAGGCTCTTGCGATCGACTGCGGCCCCGACGGCTTCGTGACTTGGATCTGGGGATCGGTACCGCCCACCCCGCGGCACCTGATAGTCGCCTCGCTCACGCTCCAGTAGCTTCCTCAAGTGCCATCGCGCGGTCGGGCCAGCTCCTTGCGAGAGCGAGTCGTTGCCGTGAATTACCCGGTAAGCTGCAACGTATTTAGCCAGCTTCTGGCCCACATGGCGCATCGACTAAGGCTGGGAGGAATCATGAAAAGAAAGGCTCTCGCGACTCACCTTGGACTGCTGCTTGCAGCGAGCTTCATATCGGGGATCGCTCAGGCCAAGCAATTTGTATGCACGGCCGCTGTCGCCTACTCATCCGAGCCGGATGGGAAATTGAGGGTCAAAGAAGGACACCTGAAGGGCAATCAGACGGTCTTTACGATCGATACGTCCACCGGGGTCGTGCAAGGCGATCAAGTCGTGCCGCTTGGAACGTATACCGTGGCGTACCCAGGGACTGGCGCCGACGGGGCGAAGTTGCTGCGAATCGACGCGGCGCGACTGCAAGTCATTTTCGTTGCGACAAACGCCGGCAGTCCGTACCCCTTTCTGTTCACCGACGGCGTGGTCACGCTTGCCGGGACTTGCCGGCCGTCGAGTTAGTGCTGCAATGCCGCAAGTTCGGCTCGCGATGGCGCTCACTGTCCCACGCGTTCCCAGATCGGAGCTCCCAACCATCGCGCCCTGAGCTCGGCCGCCCATCACCCGAGATTTACCATCCATGGAAAATCTGGCCAAGATGGCTGACATCCCTATGAGGGATCACGAACTAGCGCGCTCTCAATGACGAAACGGCATCGAGGCAGTTTCCTCCGTACCCCCAATGGTACCGACCAAAAAGATGGGCTGCGAAGCGACATCCCCGAGACCGGGTTGGCGCCCCTGAGCATGGGCGCGCAGACAGTTTGGATCACTTCGACGCCTGCGTCTTGTTGCAGCGTCATGCGGCAACCAGCGGACGTGAGGCACAGCTTCGACGCCGATGCCTTTGCGTCCGCCTTTGTCGATGCAGCCAAACCAACACAGAGCCGCCCCGCACGCTTCGAAGAGCGACAGCGAGTTTCTCCCGGCATGTTTACTTCGACGCCGCGACCTTGAGATCATTTACGACGTGATCTTTCCCAACGACTGAAGCCGCCTTCGCTGCGATTGCCGCTTTTTCGTCATCGTTGCGCACCACACCGTTAAGGGTGACAGTTCCGCTTGCCGCGACGATCTTTACGTTGTGTCCGTACGTCGAAAGGGTCTTATCGTCCATAACACTGCGCCGGACGCGCTTCGCAATATCAAGGTCAGTCGAATTGTTCGGCTGTTGGTCGGCCGTCTGGTTCGTATTCGACGGATCCTCCTTATTACTCTTCGTGTTGTCTGGCGCAGTTTGAGAATTTCGCGTAGTCGGCGGCGAAGTCGCCGCGGTTTGCGCACTTGCTGCTTGTACTGTCAACGTCAGGGCGGAAAGCGTCGAGACAACCAGTATGCTTGGATTTTTCATACTTTCACCAATAATCGTTGAACGGAACGTTTGTTCATCGGGGACAACGCGAGGAGCTCTTTATTGGCCCCTCGCGCCCCTCACATGCCGCTGCGGCTCGGCTGCGAATCATCGGGAGGCGGCTTTGGAGTCCGCAGAACTCGCAGCAGCGCTTTCGCTGGTTGAGGCAATATCTTCCGCGCCGCTCGCCCTCATGACTTCCTTCGCGCGATCAACCTCCGCGGACGTGTCGCAGTGAACTGAAAGCAATGTTCCGCCGTCTTTTACGCGCCCTTCGTAGCGTTTGGCTTCATATTCGGGAATACCCATGCCGATCAGCGCGCCCACCAGCCCGCCTACCGCGCCGCCGACGCCGAGACCGGCTAATCCGGCCATGATTGGACCCGCTGCAATAAAGGGCCCAAGTCCCGGTATCGCTAAAGCTCCGACACCGGCCAGAACTCCAAGCGTTCCCCCGATTGCGCCTCCCGCGGTTACACCTGTGGTCGCTCCTTCCGGCGCCTTGGTCTGCTTTGCGTGCGCGAACTCCTTGGTGCTGCGCGTATCGGGAAGTAGTACCGAAATGTCTGAATTGCTAAATCCAGCCTGCAGCAGCGAGTCCACTGCGCGCTCGGCATTTTCGCCCGAGGGATAGATTCCGAAAACTGCAGTATTTTTTCCAGCCATAAGTGCCCCAGTGATTGTTTAGCCACTACGCCTTGCGACGCATTCGCCTGCGTCCTTCAGCAAAGCATTGAACCTGAATGGCGAAAGCACTGCTGTAGGATTGAAAAGAATTCATTGTCGGCAAATCGATCTTTGTGCAGCCGACGTTGGCTTACTGGTGAGGTGATAGTTACCTGAGGGCAGGGTAGACACACGGGGGCGAAGTGCTGACACGGACTAAATGCATTCGAAGCGCGCGGCTCAGCGATGAAGAAGACAAGCTAGGGCATTGATGCTGTGGGCTGACGCGCCCGGGCAAGCTGAGCTTCAGCGCACGCCGCAAGACGGCCGCCCTGCGTGCTGGCCTTCGTAGCAACAGTGTTGCTCGGTTTGTACGCCGTGGAACCACTCAATGTTGCGATTCCGTCTGTGGGCCTCATTGAGGATTTCGTTCTTCTAGCACTGGCACTGCATGCCTTCTAAAGTGGCTTCCATCCGACATTCGCGCGAGCTTTTATTCGATAGTTCATCAATTCGGTTCCACGTAGATGGCAATGCCGCTGGCGATCTTCTGATGTAGTCCGGCAGATATTCCAATACCGCCGCTCACAGCCGTGTTACCGGAATAGGAGCCCTGTCCGAGGCCCGTTCCGATGGCTCCCGACACCCGGTCACCCACCCCCTGGAGCACAACCCCATTGGCGCCGAGCTTTGCAGCTTCTTGCCTGAGCCTGTTGATGACCCGGTCCGTCTTTCCCTGCGCGGTGAATGACAACGACCATTGGCTTGACGCGTCAAGAGTCGCGATTTCCACATATTTTGCCTCAGGCGGTTGAGTGTAGATCTGCACCAGGTCGGGTGAGATCGGCGATCGCGCCTTGCCTATCATCACGTGCGATGAGGCGCAAGCGAAAAGCGCGCCGGCCGCGAGTCCAAGCACGATAAACAATCGTCCCATCAGCTTCAGCTCGAACATGCCATTTCCCCTCCACCCTGCTCGCGGCGCCTGTAAGGGCCCGGCCTGTGCCGGCATGTGATCTCCAAAAAACAAGCAGGGCCGTGTTCCATCGCAAGTTTAATGCCGGCATGCGCAGGTCTTGCGCCTCGTGTTAGCGGTCGCCCAGTTGAAATAGGGATCTAGTGGCCAGACCGTTGCAACCGCGCAGGTGTCCTGGACTAACCTATGTTAGTAGAGGTCTATCGTGCGGCTGTGAATGCAGGATGCTCACCGTCGACCGCGGTTGCCGAAACATACAGCTGGATGGCGGGCACCGGACTCATGCGCGGCGATCTCGGGGCTCGAGCACGCCGTTTCGAGCTAGTTTGTCGCGCCGAAGGCTATCGATACGTTCCGCGCGCGCGGGGGGGCAGAAGGCGCAGGAGCCGGGGCTCCGCCTAACATGTGGATTGATGGGACCCAGGAGTCCTGAACATGACACTGTCGGCGAATTCCGACAGCCGTTTGCGACCGACGGTCATTGCGCGACTCGACCTGATGCGCTCAATGTTGCTTAACTTGACCAGTGTGTAAGGGAGATTGTGATGACTGCAGTTCAGAAAGCGGCGACCGTCGTGCTGTTGGCTACCGCGACGGCGACCTTCGCATACACACAGGCGCCGCCCGCATCATCGACGGCTGACCCGAGCGGGGCTTCGAGTCCCCATCAACGCCAAGCCACCGATAGCGCCACGGGCGAGTCACCGGCCACGAGCAGCGCGGCGCCCGGCGCGGCTTCGAGCCCGCATCAACGCGAGGTGGTGGCTGGAGCAGTGAAGGGTCAGGACGAGGCGGCCATACAGGGCAAGGAGTCGCCTGCCTCGTTCGTCAAGAAAGCAGCTCAGGACGGCATGACAGAAGTCGAGCTCGGCAAGCTCGCGCTGACCAAATCAAGCAACAGCCAAGTGAAGCAGTTCGCACAGAAAATGGTACAGGACCACGGCACGGCCAACCAGGAACTGGCTGGAATCGCCAAAGCAAAGGGCCTGGAAGTGCCGGTGCGGTTGGACGCGCAGCACCAGGGCATGGTGACGACCCTGAGTTCCAAATCCGGTGCTGCGTTCGATTCTGCCTACGCAGAACATATGGCAATGGATCACAGCAAGGCCGTTGCACTGTTCCAAGCGGAGGCAACCTCGAATGATCCGGAGCTGGCGGGTTTCGCGAAAAAGACCCTGCCGACACTACAGGAGCACAAGAAGTTGGCCGACAGTCTTCATTCCAGCATGGGAGCTGCGACGGCGCGCACTCCGTAGTACACCGTCGAGTCCGAGTGTGAACAGTCGTTCGTTGCAGTCATACTCGATAAATGGGAACCGGGCGCGACTGATTGAATGCGCTTACCTGTAGCTCGTCGCAAGTCGGGAGGCTTGTCCCATGTACTCACCACAATCGAGCGCGTTCTATTATCAACAACAGGCAGCGGTGGCAGTTACGGGGAGGACGTGCCGGGATTAGCCCGACAGTTCACATTTAGGCAGACTGCTGGAAAGGTTCTCCTCTCGTCAACTCTGGAATCGCGACCTGAGGTGCCTTTTGAGCGTCTTGTCGAGAAGTCCCTTGGGTAACTCGTCGACAAAAACAATCTCGCGGGGACGTTTAAATCGCGCCAGCGCCGCGGTGCACCGAGCCATGATATCGGCCTCCAGTTCGGCGCATGGCTGGCGTGCGACGACGAAAGCGACAGGTACTTCTTCGAGCATGTCGTCGGGCCTGCCCACGACTGCGCATTCGATGACGCCTTCGACTCGATTTATGACTGTCTCAATCTCCAAAGCTGCGACATTTTCCTCCCCCACCCGCAGCATGTCTTTTGCTCGGCTCACGAAACGAATGTGGCCGTTTTCATCCA
Organism: Gammaproteobacteria bacterium; assembly: GCA_028293805.1. Classification (GTDB taxonomy): domain Bacteria; phylum Pseudomonadota; class Gammaproteobacteria; order Steroidobacterales; family Steroidobacteraceae; genus 13-2-20CM-66-19. The sequence goes on along the minus strand of JAQGOC010000347.1, from coordinate 16,035 downwards.
GACTCACCTCGTCGCCCGTGTCGAACCAACCGTCCGCATCGAACGCATCGTTCGTCGCCTCGGGGTTGTTCAAATATTCCAGGAACAGGGACAGCCCAGGAACACCCCGTATCCAGAGGCGGCCGGTCTCTCCTGGCTGTGCGTCGCTCTTGTCCGTGCGGCGCACGGCGACTTCATATTCATGAGCGGGATGCCCAATCACCCCGGGCGGCGTCTCGAAATCCAAAAAGGAATGAATGTTTTGCGTCACGGTCTCGGTCATCCCGTACCAACTGATGAAGGGGATCCCCCATCTGTGACGGACGATCGGCAGTTGAGCCAAGAGGGCCCAGAACCGGAACTGATGCTCAGGTGGATCGGGAAAAGCCTCCAGAGCGCGAATAGTGAACAAAACCATGTTTGCCCACGTGCAGCGGTTCCGCACCACAATGTCCCAGAAGCGACTCGCCGAGAATTTCGGCATCAGTACTGCGGTTCCTCCTGACCACAGCGTGGGCAGCACCGTGTAGGCCAGAGCATTCGCATGGAACAGAGGGAAGAAGACCGGTACCGCATCGCTGTCGACAAGTTGGGCGTGACTGGTCGTAACCTTCGCGGCCCAGAGCGCATTGGCGTGCGTCCAGGCGACCCCCTTTGGCCTTGATGTGGTTCCGGAAGTGTATTGCACGTGACTCAGCTGCGTCGGCACCGCCTTGCGAGGGGGCGCCTTGCCTGGGTCTGCTGACAGCTCTTCGAACGGCACCACGTCGGACGGTCGGGGATGCTCCGCAGTGCTTCCGGCGTTTGTAGCGGAGCATGCGATCCATCGCAGCCTATGGGCGAAACCACGGATCGTTTCGAGATATTTCGGTTGAGTCAGAGCAAAGGTCGAACCGCTGTCCGAGACGAAAAATTCCAGCTCTTCTGCGGACGAACCGGTGTTCGTTGTGACAGCCACCGCGCCGAGGCGGGCACAAGCGAACCAAGCGAAGAGAAACTCTGGGCAGTTATCCATGTGGAGGGCGACGAAGTCACCTTCCGTGACTCCGCGACCAGCCAATCCGGCCGCGTAAGCCCGAGTCTCCTCGCAGAACTGAGAGAAGGTCCACGTCCGGCGCTCTCCCTCGAACGGCTCCCATACCAGAAACGTCTTGGAAGGTCGAGCTCTAGCCTGCTGCTCGAGCAACCATGGGACATCGCAGCCGCTGAAGACATGAAGAGACGGCAGTTGTTTGGCAGTTCGGGCGGGCATTCGTCTGGAAGTTCCGGTCGCGCCGATCAGAATTTTACTCGAAACGTGACGCCATACGTGCGCGGAGGCGCTTGCCGCTGCGCGTCTCCGAGTCCGCCCTGTTCGGACCGGCCTGCGTAGTAGACCGCATTGTTGAGATTTTTACCCCAGGCCCGGACACTCCATTTGTCATCGGTGGAGTACCATGTCAGCGAGGTATTGAGCAGCCAGTAGGACGGCTGCGCTAAGCGGTTATCTGCGTAAAAGAAGAATCCATCGTCGTAGCTGATATTCACTGTGGGCTCTATCTTTCCCGCCGGCAGGGTAAACAGATAGGCTGCGGCGGCATTAGCGGTGACCTTGGGCGAGGCGACGGTGTGGTTTCCGGTGGCATTAACTGATCCGGACTGGCCCAAGGGCCCGATCGCAAGGGCATCAGGATAGTCAGTGTACTTCCCATCCAAATACGTGATTCCACCGGTGAGCGTCAGCTGCTCGAGCGGCTTTGCCTGGATTTCAGCCTCGATGCCCTTGATGCGGGCCTTGGGACCGTTCACCGTCGTGGTGCCACCCTGAATCGGCACCTCGATCTGGATATCCTTGTAGTTGTACAGGAACGCAGCCGCGTTCACGCGTATGCGATGGTCCAGCCATTCGCTCTTCACCCCGACTTCATACGCATCCAGCACTTCCGGCAGAAACGAGTTCGTGCCGGCTACCGTGATCATGTTGTAACCGCCGCTCTTGAAACCGCGGTTCGCGGAGATGTAGCCCATGATGTCCTGACTGAAATGATGATCGAGAGCGGCTCTCCAGGTCGTCTTCGAGAAACTTTGTGAGGAGGTGAACGTCCCGAGATCCGTCCCGTTGAGAAACGTGCTGCCCGAGAAGTCCTGGTCTTCAGAAGTGTAGCGCGCGCCGAGTGTCAGGTTAGTGCCGTCGAGGATAGGAAAGGTCGCCTGACCGAATCCGGCCTTCGAGCGCGTAATCTGGCGATCGTCGATTACCACGAACCCATCGTCGATATTCACCGGCGTGTAAGCGGCAAAAGCGTCGAAGTAAAACCCGCCCAGCATCCATTTGATGCGCGATGAGTCTGGGCTGTAGACCTGCAGTTCCTCCGACCAGTTGTGCGCCAGTGACGGCAGGGACAGATCGGCGGCGACCACCGGCGTGTCGTCCTGATCCAGCACATAGCCTACCCTGGTATGCCGGTAGGCAAGGATATTGACGATCCGCACCACCTGCGCATCCTGCTCGATTTGCAGGGAGGCCCCTTTCTCCTTGACCAATTCGAAATCATTCAGGTCACCCAGGGCATTGTACGGCCCCGGGTAGCGCGATTTTCCATCCACGGGACTCACAATGCCGGGCACGAGCTGGTAGTCAAACTTGGAGTATTGGCGGGAATAATCGACCAGTACGCGGATGATCGTTGACTCGGAAGGGCTGAATTTCCACTTCGACCGCAGTGCGTAATTATCCTTGGCCATGATGCCGTTCTGACGGCCGGTGGTGAAATTGCTGCCCCAGCCTTTGCCCTGGTTGTCGTACATCACCGCCAGATCGGCAGCCAGGTTCTCGGTCAAGCCGCCCGTCACATAGCCTTGCGCACTCACCGTATCGAAGTTCGCATATCCGAGGCTCACATCGCCGCTGACGCTCTGCGACGGATCGCGCGTAATAATCTGCACCACGCCGCCGGTCGTATTGCGGCCGAACAAAGTCCCCTGAGGTCCCTTTAACACCTCCACGCGATCGATATTGTTGAAGGAAAATAAGTTCGCCTCCGGGGAGGGCATATAGACGCCATCCACGTAGACAGCCACCGTCTGTTCACTGGATGGCCCGAACAGGTTCGTTCCAACCCCGCGGATGAAGATATTGCCTTCATTTGCTGTGTGATTGATCACCAGCCCGGGAACTGCCATCTGCAAGGCAGTGGTGTCCGTAACCCCGCGGTTCAGCGCATCCGCGGCGCTGATCGCGCTGTCGGCGATCGGAACATCCTGGAGCCGCTCGGTGCGCTTCTGGGCGGTCACCGTGACCTGCTCGAGTTGAGCCGCCTCCTGTGCGTGCACCGTCTGCATGAGCAAGGCACTCAGTATCAGGCCCGATGAGCGCAGCAGTTGACTGGAACCTCTGCGGGACCGGAATCTCAACAGGTCGCGTAGCCGTGACATCGTCTCCCCCTCTATCGATGCAGCGCGTACCGCTCTCTCAGCCGACCGAATCACTCCAATCGAGACTTGTTATTGGATCGATCCGATCACGATGTGCATTCACGCGTCAATAGAGAGTCCATATTGTGGAATGTATGAGAAAAGAAAAGTGGCGGCTATAACACTTCATTGCAATGCGCGGGCGTTAGGGTATATGTTCATGTTGCACATCGTGGAACAACGGTGAAGGCATGTCGCCAGGCAAGGCCAAGAAGGTAAACGGGGCTCAGAGCATCGAGCGTGCAATGACCGTCTTGAGAGCAGTGGCCGCGGCCACAGGTGCAGGGGTGACGCTGTCACAGGTCGTCGCAGCGAGTCGCCTGAACAAGGCCACAGTGCACAGATTGCTGACGGTATTGACCCAGGAAGGGCTGGTCGACCGCAGCGATGATTCGAAGTCCTACTATCTCGGCGAACAGCTGTATGCACTGGGAATCCTGGCGGCGCCGAGATTTGGCTTGCATCAGCTGGCATTGCCTGGCTTGAGACGGCTGGCAGCTCTTTCCGAGGACAGCGCATTTCTCTGCCTCCTGAGTGGCAACGATGCGGTCTGCGTACATCGAGAGGAGGGGTCCCACCCAATTCGCTCGCACGTGCTGCAGGTGGGCGTCAGGTATCCACTGGGCATCGGGTCGTTCGGGCCCGTGTTGCTGGCGGCTATGGAGGATGCCGAGGTGGAACGGATCCTTGCGGAAAACCGCCAGGCTATCCAAAGCTACGGGCAATACTCTGTGGAACGAGTGCGGCAACTGGTGAAGGCCGCGCGAATCAAGGGCTACTCTGTCAATCCGGGACTGGTGCATCCCGAATCGTATGGTCTGGCCGTAGCGATTCTCGACGAGCGCGATCGACCGATCGGCGCGCTGAGTATTGGCGCGGTGGCGAGCCGGCTCAAGGCGGATCGTCAACCCAAACTGGCGGCGGCCTTGAAGGCGGAGGCTGCCGCGCTCTCGATGGAGCTGCGAAGCATGCGCTCAAAAATAGCTCCCTGAGTAACCAACCTACCACCAGGAGATCCAGAAATGCTCGACGGCATGTTTGTATTTAATGCGGTGTCCCATGCATACAACCTGACGGATGAGAACACGCACAACACGCGGCACGCGCAATCTTTGCGTGATCTGCTCCTGATTCTGCACCGGGATTGGCAGCCTGGGATTGGACTGAGCGCGATGGAGCAGACCTCCGATTGGCCAATTGAAATCCTCGCGCGGACACTGTTCCTCGAAAGCGACTGCGACATGGCGGCTACGCATACGCTCAGGCTGGACTCGTACTTCAAGGACGGCTTGTGCGCGCGCCGTAAGACGGTGGAGGCCGTTCGGCGCTGGCCACAGCGGTTCGTTGGCTACGTCGGAGTCGATCCGACGATGGGCCTCGATGTGTGTTTGCGGGAGCTGGATGAACAGCTCGAAGAGATGCCGCAGGCAGTGGGTCTGAAGCTCTATCCGGCTCAGATCGATCCGATCCGTAGCTGGCGCATGGACGACCCCAAGCTGGCCTTCCCGCTGTTCAAGCGTGCGCTCGACCGTGGGTTGAAGATCGTCGCGATCCACAAGGCCGCTCCGCTTGGTGCCGTGCCGTTGAATCCATTCAAAGTGGACGACATTGATATCCCCGCCGATCAGTTTCCCGAGCTGGCCTTCGAAATCATCCATGCCGGCTTCGCCTTTACGGAAGAGACTTGCATGGCGATGGCGCGGTATCCGAATGTTTACGGCAACCTGGAAATCACCTCAGCGTTCGCGACCAAAGCGCCGGGCATGTTCGAGGAGCTGATGGGGCAGTTCATGTATTGGGCCGGGCCGAGCAAGGTGATCTTTTCCGATGGCAACATGGTGTTCCATTCACAGCCGATCCTCGAGAAGCTCCGCACTTTCAAGTTCAAGGATTCGACCCTGGAGAGGTGGGGCGTTCCGCAGATCACGAAGGAAGATATGGCTCTGATTGTCGGGGGCAACTACGCGCGCATCCTCGGAATCGATATCGAGGCGGCCAAGAAGCGTATAGCGAACGACGAGTTCTCGAAGGAGCGAGCGCGGACCGGCATTCAGCCGATCTACTCCAATTGGCGCAAATACATCAAGGAAGGCGGACTGGCGGTGTCCGCATGAACACCCTGCGAGACAAGGTTGTCGCATCGCTTGCCGATGTGGTCGATCCCTGCAGCATTTCGGCGGGCGCGCCGTTGAGCGTCTTGGATATGGGCCTGGTCACCGAGCTGAAGGTGAATGCCGCAGGCGTAGTGACCATCTCGATGCGGCCGACCTCCGCGATGTGCACCATGATCGCCGGGATCATGAAGGGAGTGGAAGAGACAGTCGCGAGCATTGAAGGCGTCACCGGCGTTCACGTCCTACTGAACAGCGACACGATCTGGACGGAGGCCGATTTGTCTGAAAGAGGTCGCCGTGTACTGGAAGCGCGTCGTCAACGCTCACGCGGGGAAGTGCAAGTCAAACCGCATGAGTGGAAGACCCGACGATCACGGTTGCAGGTGTCCTCCTAGCAGGGCAGGCGGGCCAACGGATAAAGGAAAACGGCAAGAGGTATAGATGGCACTTCACCCCGACGCACAGGCGTTCTTGACCAAAATGGCCAATACGCCCCAGCCTAACGAGATTCCGCTCGCGGAGTTCCGCCGTGCGGCCGCCGCGGTTATTGCTACCGGCTCGGCCCAGCAGATCGGACGCGTGGAGGACGTCGTGATTTGCGGGGGCGACTCGCAGCCGATGAAAGTCCGCATCTACGCTCCAGAAGGTGGAGGTCTGTTTCCAGTGCTGGTGTGGGTTCATGGCGGTTCGTTTGTGCGCGGGACGCTGGATATGTTCGATGCCGGGCGACGCGCATTCGTCAAGGCCAGCGGCTGTAGCATCGTCGCAGTCGAACAACGCTTGTCACCGGAAGCGCAATTTCCGGCGCCCCTAAACGACGTCTACGCAGCCATGCTGTGGGCACACGAGCACGCTGCGGAGTTCGGGGGAAATCCCTCGCTGATTGGCGTGGCCGGAGAAAGCAGTGGCAGCAACATCGCGGCCGCAGCAGCCATATTGGCGCGGGATAAAGGGCGGCCGCACCTGAGTTTTCAGCTGTTGCTCGAGCCGCTGTTGGATGCACGCTGCGCTACACAGTCTATCAATGAACTTTCCGAAGGATATCTTCTTACCAAGCGCCAGCTGGTCTGGGCTTATCAACAGTACGCGCCTGGAATACCGTTGGATCAACCACTCATCTCACCGCTCTGCGCAGGGGATTTGCACGGCCTCCCGCCGGCCGTAATCGTGACTCTCGAATATGACCCCGTGCGCGACGAAGGAGAGCAGTATGCAGCCAAACTGGCGGCCGCGGGGGTCCGGGTGCTGAGTGCGCGCATCCCTGGAATGGTGCACCACTTTCCTGGACCGGACATGCTGCCCACGGCGGTGCGCCTATTACGTGAGCTGCTGCAAAAAGGCAGCCCATAGTTGATCCACAGTCTATGCTGACACTCGCATACTGCCGAGACTCGATGAATGCTCGCATTGAGCGCCACAGATGGTTTGATCCGCACATTGGGCACCTCCGCAATGTAATGGACTGCATCCGGATTGCTGCTCCCCTGGCGATCGCCGATGGCGCTGCCGTTCACGGCGACGACAATCTCGTAGCCAGTGTGTTCGCGCTCGAAACCCGTACGCTTGCGGTCGCGACGGATCTGATGCGCGCCGATCCTTACTGGCTGAATGGAGTGTGGGAAGGCATAACCCTGTTCGATGTCGATGAAGCCTATGGGGAATGGATTTCTCCAAGCCAGACAAACCGGGTGACGAAGCGGCTGTACGCGTTGTTAGCGGGTCTCTCCGAAGACTCCGAACCGACTCGTTGGCGGGACGGATTTGTCGCCCATCGCGACTACATGTTGCAGCTGCCGACGCTCTTCGGCGCTCGGTTAATGCGCGGAGCGTCGATCGGGGCGGGCCTTGGCCAGAATTGGGGCGCGGTCGCCTTCGTGTTGGCCGATTCGTTGGACGCAGCGAAGTCCATGGCGGCTGGGGATCCTAACGTTGTGAAAGGCTTATTGTGGCCGCAGGTCTGGGCCATCCCAATGGCGGTCGGATCCTGGACTGACATGGCAACACTACTGAGAGGCCAGAAATGAGCAGCATGACATATAGTGGACAGAAGCCGCTGATTGCAGGCGTCGGCATGCTCCCCTTTATGAAGCCAGGCCAGAGCGAGCCCTGGGACAAAATGGGCGAAGCGGCGGCACGTCTCGCGCTGCAGGACGCCGAAATCCGGTATGAAGATCTCGAATTGGCGTACGTCGGCTATGTTTATGCCGATTCCACCGCGGGTCAGTCTGCTCTGTACCACCTTGGATTGAGCGGTATTCCGATCATCAATGTAAATAACAATTGCGCCACCGGGTCCACCGCATTATTTCTGGCCTGTCAGGCGGTCAGCTCAGGCAGCGCGGAAGTTGCGCTCGCGGTCGGCTTCGAACAGATGAATCCGGGAAAGCTGGGCTTGATATTTGATGACCGGAAGCGGACGTTGGACTGGTTGACCGCCCGCATGGGAGCGCTTCTGGGCGAGGATACCGGTGGTGCACTCGACACAGCAAAGTACTTCGGGGGCGCCGGATTGGAGCACCAGCGAAAGTTTGGCACTTCTCGGGAGACCTTTGCGAAAATTGCCGTCAAGGCACGTCATCACGCCGCTAATAACCCCTTCGCGCTATTTCGGACGCCGCTCTCAGTGGAGGAAGTGCTCGAATCGCGTCCACTCTACGGAATGCTGACACGATATCAAGCTTGTGCGCCGAGCTGCGGGGCGGCAGCGGCCGTCGTGGTATCACCATCCTACGCGAGGAAACACTCTCTGCGAGGATTGGTTGAAGTGGCCGGCCAGGCCATGACAACGGACACCGCGGCTACGTTCGATGGCATGATTGGAATCGTGGGCGCCGACATGACCCGGCGAGCAGCTGAGAAGGTGTATGAACAAGCCTCGGCGGGCGCCCAGGAGGTACAGGTCGTGGAGCTACACGATTGCTTCACGAGCGCTGAAGCGATCTTCAGTGAATCTCTCGGATTGTGTCCTGAGGGCGGGATTGAGAAGTACGTTGACGATGGAGACAACACCTACGGTGGCGCGCAAGTCGTCAACCCATCTGGGGGGCTCCTCGCGAAGGGACACCCATTGGGAGCGACGGGCTTGGCGCAGTGTTACGAACTCGTTCACCAAGTGCGGGGCACGGCCGGACCGCGGCAGGTATCGAACGTCAAAAATGCTCTCGCACACAACACGGGTCTGGGTGGCGCCACCGTCGTTACCATGTTTCGCGGCGCCTAGTCGTTGGCGGCGTGACGTATCGGCGGCGCTCAGTGATGCCGGGTTCAGTTGCAGCATGACGATTTGAGGCCAATGTGATTGTGCTGTTCGATCTGGCTATGCAATCGGGTTCGCGCCCCAGTCCTTTTTGCTGGCGCGCCAAACTCGCTTTGAAGCACAAGAACCTCGCCTTTGAAGCAAGAGCCACCGCGTTTTCACAGATACGCTCGCTCGGGGATGGGTCCTTCAAAACATTGCCGATCGTCGACGATGACGGGCGGTGGACGGGTGGAAGCCGAAGCATCGCCGAGTACCTTGAGTCACACTACGAAGATGCCGCGACGCTGTTTCCTCATGACCCACAGCGCCTGTTCGCGAATTTTGTTGAGTCATGGGTCGACACCACGCTGCATCCACAGATTTTTCCCCTTGTCGCCTGCGCCATTTGGGAGTGCCTGCCCGCACCAGAGAAGGCATACTTTCGTCAGACCCGCGAGATTCGGTTGGGAACGACGCTCGAAGATGCGCGTGATCGGAGCCTTTTGAAGATCTCCGATCTGCGGGCGAGCTTCGGTCCAATGCGGCGAATCCTCAAAACGCAGCCATTTCTGGCCGGAGAAAACGCGGCATATGCAGATTACATCGTTTTTGGTGCCCTCAAATGGCAGCGGCTGGTGTGCCGTACACCCTTGCTCGATGCAAGCGATGCGATTCAAGCCTGGTACGCTCGCGTAGACAATTTCGCACCCACTGAAGACTGACCCAGCCCGACATCTATCGAGAGTGAGTCGTCACGGACCCGGCAGGAGTTTCGCTGTGTGGCGGCTCTAGGCCCTGCGGTGCTCGCGATCTCGTGCGACTGCAGCGGCGTGATGAGCAGTTCACTCATGCCGGCGGCGAGCGCGTCCTGCGTCAGGATCGAAGCGCGATTGTCGCTCACCAGCACGATCGGCAAGTCGGGCCGTTGGTGGTGCACCACGCGCGCGAGCCGCGTTCCGGTGAGCCCGGGCATGACTTCGTCACTGACGACGACGGGACGTACAGATGCGTCTCGGGCACTCCGCTCGAGGCTCATGGCCCGCCGTTCAGGCTGCGGACGGTCTCAATCGCGACGCGACTCTTCGCCCCAAGTAGAGCGCTGCGAAGCATCCGAAGTGCTGACGTTCCTCTTTCGGTCAGCGGGGACAAATGGCATCGCGAGCAGTTTGCCGAGTGTGACCTCTTTCGGTGAACGACGGGTGCCGATGCCGATCTCGATTGCCTCCTGTGGCACATCGCACCGCAATGTTCCATGGAGAGTGTCCCACCAGGTGAGACCGCTTGACCAGTTGGAATTTCTTTCCGTTTCCATCGTCGAATGATGAATGCCGTGCAGGCGGGGCGTCATCAGCACACGTGCGAGCCGCTGTTCGAGCCGTTGCGGTACGCGTAGATTCGAGTGATGGAACAGGACCGAAGCGACGAGCAGTCTCTGCCACGCGCTATACGTACGCGAATCGATTCCGAGCAGCGCAACCTGTACCGCCCGGAACGGTACCGACAGGGCCATCTCCCCGAAATGGAAACGCATCGCCGTGGACGCATCGAGATCGAGGTCGGCATGGTGTACCTGGTGGAAGCGCCACAGGAGCGGGACCTTATGCGTCATCACGTGCCAGACATAGAGGGTGTAGTCCAACAGCACGACGCCGAGCGCGATCCGCAATTTTCGCGGAATCGGAACTCGCTGCAGCACGCCCCAGCGCTTGAGCGCGACGGTCCGGCACAGGTGCGCGATCAGCGGCTGCTCCAGGGTGAAGACAGTCAGCTCGCTAAGTGCGGCTACACTGGCGTTCCGCGGCACACGTCGAAGTTTTGGCTCACGCTGGCCGCGCAGTGGGCGGCGCAGTTCCATCAGCGTGAGGGCGGCGACGCCGAGAACAGCCATGCTCTTGGCATAGGGCAACATACAGGATCAATGGACGAGCGCGCCGGGCCGTTCCGGTGGAAAGCACTTCCGTGAGCAGTTTCTCCATCACGGCAATCATCCCGGTTCTCAACGAAGCCGCAAACCTGCAGACCATGCTGGAGGCGCTCAAGCAGGAGGCGTTTGACGCCATCGTAGTTGTGGACGGAGAAAGCAACGATGAGAGCGCGGCGGTGGCGAGGCGTGCCGGAGCAGTTGTTATTCGAAGCGCACGCGGACGTGGACGACAGATGAACGTCGGTGCGGCGCACGCGAGCACACCCGTACTGCTGTTTGTTCACGCCGATACGCGCCTGCCGGGTGGGGCCGTGGCGCTGATAGAACTTGCGCTTCGTGACCCGGAGGTCCTAGGAGGATGTTTTCGAGTTTCGTTTGAGACGCGCGGCGCGCTTCTGAGATTATATGGGACGATGAGCCGCTTCGAGACTGCGCTGACGACGTTTGGCGATCAGGCGTACTTCGTCAGGGCCGCCGTATTCAAGGCCATTGGCGGATTTCCCGATTGGCCCTTCCTCGAGGATGTGCAGCTGCGGCGGGATCTACGGCAACGCGGCAGCTTCGTGAAACTGCCGACTTCCGTAGTCACCTCCGCGCGCCGGTTCAACGGCGAAGGTACTGTGCGTCGGCAACTTCTCAATGGACTCATACTGCTACTTTTCCACTGCGGCATCTCCCCGCAGCGGCTGGCGCGCTGGTATCGAGCGGAGCGTTGAGGTGACCTGCGGCCCGCAACTTGCGGCATCACGAGGTGATTCAGCCTTCTTAGGCGGCGCCGATGCCAAGTCCGCCTGCTCCTCAGATGATTCGACCGACGTACGAAATGAATAACGTGCAGTGGAGCGGGAGCCCAACCTTTGGCGAGACGCTTGCCGCCCATGGGGCGGCCCTGTGTCGCGCCGAGTTCGGAATTCTGCAGGTCAACCTCGGCAAGCGCTGCAACCAGGCATGTCATCACTGCCACGTCGAAGCCGGCCCGCGCCGCACCGAAATGATGGGTGCAGAAACTGCGGAGCGTGTGCTCGAGCTCCTTGGGCGTGCCGCGAGCGTTCACACCCTCGACATTACGGGCGGCGCCCCCGAGCTCAACCCTCAGTTCCGCCATCTCGTGCGCCAGGGTTGGGCGCTGGGTCGAAAGGTCATCGATCGATGCAATCTGACCGTGCTGCTCGAAGAAGGGCAGGAGAACACGGCCGAGTTTCTCGCGCGGCATTCGGTGACGGTGGTGGCTTCACTCCCGTGCTACAGCAAGGCGAATGTCGAGCGACAAAGAGGCCTGGGAGTGTTCCAGAAGAGCATCCAGGCGCTGCACCGCTTGAATGCGCTGGGCTACGGAGTGCCAGCATCCGGACTGGAGCTGAATCTCGTTTACAACCCCGTGGGGGCATCATTGCCTCCTCCTCAGGGACCGCTCGAATCGGACTACCGCCGCGCGCTCGGCGAGGAGTTCCACATCGTCTTCAATCATTTATACACGCTGACCAACATGCCGATCAGCCGATTCCTCCATCAGCTCATCCGCGATGGACAAGTGCAGCGGTACATGGACATGCTCGTCCAGGCGTTCAATCCGGCCGCTACTACAGCGCTCATGTGCCGCGAGCTCGTCTCGGTGAGCTGGGACGGGGTCTGCCACGACTGCGACTTCAATCAGATGCTAGGAATCCCGCTCGGCGGCAGGCAACGCACGCTGTGGGATGTTGAGAGTCTTGCCGAGCTGGCGAGTGGGCCGATTGCGACCGCGGATCACTGTTACGGCTGCACGGCAGGCGCGGGAAGCTCCTGCAGCGGCGCGCTCACGGCCAATATCGGCCCCAAGGCTTCGCGATGAGCGTTGGTGCCGCAATCTTCGTCAAGACTCCGGGCCTTTCCCCGATCAAAACGCGCCTGGCGTCCGAGGTTGGCCGGGAGCTCGCGGAGGAGTTTCATCTGCGCGCATGCCGTGCATCGGCGCAGGTCTTGCGCGCGGTCGGACCGAGTGTGGTGGCGTATTGGGCAATCGCCGAAGAGAGCGCCATAGTTGAGACCAAGTGGACAGGATTCCCTGGAATTTGGCAAGGGGAGGGCGGACTCGCCGAGCGGCTAGCCTGCATCTACACTCTGCTTCAAGAACGTCACGGAGCCGCACTTCTGCTCGGGGCGGATACCCCTCAAATCACTCCGTACGCGTTAAGCAAGGTGCTCGATCTGATCGAGCATGTTGAGGGCCGGTTCGTGATCGGCCCGGCAGCGGATGGAGGGTTCTGGGCGTTTGCCGGCCGCAGACCGGTGGCGAAAGAAATTTGGGCTTCGGTGACATATTCGCAAGCTCGCACGTGCGCGGAGCTGGCCGCCGCACTTGCTGTCGGCGGGGCATCTCACATCTACACGGAGCCGTTGCGCGATGTGGACTGCCTTGAGGATATGCGAGCATTGCAGGGGACGCTTCAGACGTTGACCGAGCCACTTTCCGAGCAACTCGCGCTCGCGAACTGGATCGACTATTCGCGAATTTTCGAGCGCTGTTGCGAACGAGGAGGCGTGCATATGAGAGCAGATGGTGAACATCCTGCGCGAGGCGGATGAGGCCCCCGAGCGTGCGCCGGCACACTCCTGGCATCCGCGCGATCTCGGCCTTGCTCAGTCCCTGCTCCAGATCGTGACGTAGCAGTACTCAGTACTCGTCGCCCCATCCGTACACGGGTAGCTCCAGGAGCCCTCATAGAGCTGCCAAACTGCCCGAGTGTGCAATTTTCGTCCGCCAGATCTATGCAAATTACGTCCGCCACCGGCTAGCAAGCACGATGAGCCAAAAAAATTAAAATGAAAGGAGAGGTTTTTGATATACGCAATCGCACCTCTCATGTACACACCCGATTGCAATATTCGACATTGTCGAACACGTGTAAGGGGAAGTGAATGAGCCCAACAATAAGGCTGGAGACAAGCCGTGCCAATCGGCGAAAGTTTATGGCTGGCATGGGAAGGCTCGTCGCGTCGGTAATCGCGGCGATATTGGCAAACGTCCTTTTGCTCGGATCGGGTAGCTCGGCACTAGCTCAGACGCAGGCTTCGGCGCCCATCACAAGTCTCAAGGAAGCACCCGTCGGCCCGGACGGGCAAGGGCGACCTCTCTTTCTCAAGAAGCAGGGGAGTTTTTTCGCCGGGGGAACCGTCGTCACTTCTGCCAGCGGCGATACCTTCCACGGTGATGAGGCCTACGTGGAGTTCCAGATCCCGTATCACGCCAGAAACCTACCCATGGTCATGTGGCACGGTGGCGGGCAGTTCAGCAAGACTTGGGAATCCACGCCCGACGGCCGCGACGGATATCAGCAGATCTTCACGCGCAAAGGCTTCGGCGTCTACATCATCGATCAACCCCGGCGAGGCAATGCCGGCAGGACGACAGTAGGTACGACGATACCTAATGCGATGCCAGCTGAAAGTGCGATCTTTTCAATCTTTAGGCTGGGTGGCTGGACACCACCCGAATCCCCGAGCTACTTCCCAAATACTCAATTTCCAAAGGATGTCCCAGGCGCGCTAGACCAGTACTTTCTACAACAAACTCCGAATACCGGACCTGAAAACATTGACGAACCGACCCGCAAGCTGCAAAGCGGCGCAGTCGTGGATCTGTTCAATAAGATCGGACCGGGCATACTTCTGACTCACTCAAACAGCGGTCAGTATGGATGGACTACCGCCACCCTGGCGCCAACACTGGTGAAGGCCATTATCGCTTACGAGCCCGCTGCCTTCGCGTTCCCATCCAATGCAGTGCCGGCCGACGTTCCGACGCAAAACGCTCAGGTTGCCGCCATCACAGCACCCCAGCTCTATTCCCCAGGGCAGTTCAGTAACTTGAAGCTAATGCCGATCCTGATCATCTACGGTGACAATATTGATTTCAGTACTCCGAGCTCGGACTTCGGCGTTGAGCTGTGGCGCGTGGTTGTCCAGCGCGCGGCACAATTCGTGAACGCAGTAAATGCCCTGGGAGGGCACGCGCAAATACTTTACCTTCCTAGCATTGGGCTTCGCGGGAATACACATTTTGCATTCTCAGACCTCAATAACCATCAGGTGGCGAAGCAACTGTCGCACTATCTTCACGAGCACGGACTCGATCAACGTGGCGAGAGCCAGGACCTCCCGGGCAACGAGGCGGACGAGGGCGACGAGTAGGCCAGCGCGCCTTGCGTCAAATTCAAGCTCGCGGACGCCGTCCAGCCCGCAAGCACAGTAGGCAACACGCCGTATGTTGCGTATTCACATCGCCCGCGATCGCAACCACCCGCTACTGCCGAGTCAACTGGAGGATCTTCACCATTGTGGAAGTCGAGCGGACTTGTCGCGTCGGCGGGAAATGGACGACGGAGTGTCAAAAACACAGCACGGGCGCGGAATCGACGTCGAAAAGGCGCCTTTCAGTCACGGGCCTTTGGAAGCGCCGTCAACATAGTCTTCCATCGGCTACGAAGTGTAATAGATGCCATCAAAGGACCTTTCGGCTGAGGACGCATGCCATCCGGGCCCCCGAGTTAAATGTGTGCTCTCCCCGGATTCCGAGACGAAGTCGTTCACTGTTTAGAAGTCCTCAGCGTTGATTTAAGGGTCCAGGGTCCATATGCAGCTCCGTCAGGCCAACGTCGCGTGCACGCTGTTCGACACGGCTGCCCGCAGTTCTGAGTTGGTCCGGACAACCGAGCCGAATCCAACGACCTGACCAGCGCGGTCCTTCGCAACCATGACCGCCTCTTCGCCCCTCTCCATCGATACAATGATGTGCTTCTCCCGCGCAGTGCCTCGAGCGCCACCCTCGCCTTGAGCTCCACTGAATGGTTGCGTCACGGTCTTCTCGCAGCTCCTGTTCCTTCCCGTAAGAGAAATTCGACCACACCTTCGAGCCACACCCTGTATCCAGAAAGCCGGCGCCGCCTTAAACTGTGAAAGGAGGCGTGAGCAAAGTAGAGAGAAATCACTATACGCGCCAATGCTCACGGACCGGCTGCCGGGTGCGAAGACCGTCGAACGAACCCGAACGTTCGGCGGCGTCTGGGAGACGGGCTGGGTCCAACCCGTAGCGTGTTCTGAGTTCAAAGTGGCGTTGGGACACATGCCTACGCAAGCATTCGACAGCTCGAGGCGGATCCGCTCCATCATCGACGACGAGCTGCGACCGGGCGTGGGCATGCTGTTATTCTCCAGCTCGGAGTCGGGATGGCCCGGCTTTCTGTTCGAACGGCGGCACGTGGTGGAGGTGGGAGACGCCACGAGATTAGTCTGTCCAGTCCCCCGCGCCGTCCTGATTGCCTCGGGAACCCTGAGGATCGCCTATCGGG
>JAQGOC010000302.1 GCA_028293805.1 Gammaproteobacteria bacterium | reverse complement strand
TGCGTTTTGAGCCGATCCGCGACGCATTGCAATAGCCGGTCCCCGACATGGCGGCCGAAGGAGTCATTGATCACGCTCAGATGATCGATGTCGAATACTTTCACCGCGAACCGGGGCGACCCTTCGGGGTCGCGCATCAACAGTCTGCCGAGACGCTCGCAGAACAGGGTCCGCTTCGCAAGGCTCGTCAGCGGATCGAAATAGTTCAGGAAGTCCACTGCGTCCTGCTTCTCGAGGTACTGTAGGGCGAACGACAGGTTGGCCGCCACTTCGTGCAGCAACAGCAACTCGTCATGACCCATGAGTCCGGACTCGAGCGCACCGAAGGCGAACACGCCGATAGGCGTCCCATCCACCTGGAGCGGCAGGACGGCGACTGAGCGGATACCGCAGGCGAGCAGTGCGTCCCGGCCCGCGACCGGCAGTGGAAATTGCGCGAGATCGTCGCAGAACACGGCCTCGCCGGTGCGCATTACCCGGCCCGTGAGGCTGGTGTCGGCGCCTTCGGAATCGGCGATCGTCAAAACCTGACTCGCGAGCGATTCCACCTGCAGGCCGCCCGTGGCGACCGGCCGGGCCGTGCGGGTGCTCGGATCGAGCATCGCGATCAGCGCCATGTGATAACCGCCGAGTCGATGCGCGAGGCGGCAAGCCTCGTTCAGCAGCGCGCCGCGGTCCCGGATCCGCACCACTGCCGTGTTGATTCCCGAGAGCATTTGCAACACGCCCGTCAGGCGCGCCACGCGGCGGTCGGCCACCCGGCTCGCACGGCGAAGCTCGGCTTCCGCCAGGGCACGCTTCACGGCCGGAACGAGCCGCATCGGATTCGACTTCAGCACATAGTCGACGGCCCCACGATGCAACGCTTCGATGGCACGCTCTTCGCCGATCGTGCCTGACAGAAAGATGAAGGGGACATCGGGTGCCTCTTTGGTAGCGATCGCCAGCGCTGCCATACCGTCGAATCCCGGCAGACTGAAATCAGACAGGATCAAGCTCGGCGTCCGCTCCAGCAGCGCCGCACGAAGCTCCGCCTCACGCGCCACAACCCGGTAGCGGCAGCGAAAGCCGCCCTGTCCGAGACGCCAGATGGCGAGCTCGGCATCGGCCTCGGAATCCTCGATCAGCAGGACGTCGAGATCGAGGTTCGCCTGTTCCGACGCGGTATTTTCCGGCGATTCCACGCAGCTCACGCGGCCGCTGACCGGGTCCGTACCGGCAGGCTGAAGTAAAGGGTCGCGCCCTCCTCCGGCCGGCTGTCGGCCCAGGTCCGGCCCCCGTGCCGTTTGATGATCCGGTGCACGATGGAGAGCCCGATACCGGTGCCGGCGAATTCCCCCTGCGGGTGCAGGCGCTGGAACACACCGAACAGCCGCTCGGCATACTCCATGTCGAATCCCACGCCGTTGTCCTTGACGAAATAGACCTGCTCGGCGGCTTCCCGCCGGGCCCCGACTTCGATGCGCGCCTGCGGCCGCCCCGCTGTGAATTTGAACGCGTTGGACAGCAGGTTCATGAACACATGCTCGAGCAACGACCCGTCGCCAAGGCAGTCGGGCAGCTCGCTGATCTGCAGATCCACGCTCCGGCCCTGCAACTCGTCCCGAAAGGTGTCCGCGACCCGGCGCACGAGCTCGGTCATCGGAACACGGCGCGCCTCGAGCGGTTGCCGGCTGAAGCGCGCAAACCGCAGCAGATCCTCGATGAGTTGGTTCATGCGAGCGACGCCCGTGGACACTTTGCCCAGCAGGCGGCGCCCCTCGGGCGCCACACCGGTGCCGAAGTTGGCGATGAACATCTCACAAAAGCCGCCGATGGCATGCAAGGGGGCGCGCAGGTCGTGCGATACCGAATACGAGAAGGCCTCCAGATCGGCGTTGGTCGCCTCGAGCTCGCGCGTCCGATCCCGCACACGCTGTTCGAGCTCCTGATTCATGCCGCGCAACTGCGCGAGCAATGACGCCGACTCGAAGGCTGCCGCCGCTGTACTGGCAAGGATGTCGAGCGCTTTGATCTGCCCCGGACTCAGGCGTCGCTGGACTGCCTGCGAGCTGAACCTGAGAACGCCATAGAAGTTGCCGCCCGCCACGATCGGCAGCGCGACGCCGCCCTGATCGTCCTTGAATGGGGGCGAGAACACCGCCTCGATGGCGCCGGATCCACCCCATGCGGACAGCTGCTCACGGGCCAGCGCGACCCAGCGCACGATCTGCGCATCAACCACAAAACGCTCGTCCTGCGGCCAGTGCGGGTTATCTCCATGCATTGCTGCAACGCGCAGCTCGCGGCCATCCTCGGTGGGGATCAGGATGCAAACCGCCCGAGCGTCGCTGTGTTTGGCTGCGGCCGCGACGGTGCGTTGCACGACCTCATCGGCCGAGAGCCCCATGGTGATGGCTCTCGAGAGCTCGTAGATCGAGACAGCCTCGCGCAGGTGAATGTTTTCCGTCTGCAGACGCCGGGTCTCCAGAGCGCGCGCGAGCACGGGCAGCAGTTTGTCGAGCCGAAACGGCTTGAGAACGTAGTCCAGGGCACCATCCCGCAGCGCCTTCACTGCCGTGTCGACCGTGCCATGCCCGGTCATCACGATGCCGGCCAGGTCGCGATCGATCTCCCGGGCGGCGCGCAGTAAGGCGATGCCGTCCATCTCCGGCATCATCAGATCGGTGAGCAGGAGATCGAATGGTTGTTCGCGCAACTGCGCCAGCGCCGCGCGCGCGGAGGTGAAGCCGGTGGTGGCGTAACCTTCTCTCTTGAGCGTGTTACACAGGGCCGCCATCAGCGCCTCCTCATCGTCCACGATGAGAAGGCGTGCAATGGGTGAAGCTGTCATGACGATACCTCCTGAATGACCCTCTGGGCCCCGCCAGTGCCGGTCAGGTCGGCCAGGGCGGCCCGCAAATCGATCAGCCGCGGCGGCTTGCTCAACACCCGGTCCACATACGGCGGAATGTCGTTTTCCGCCAGCAGCCGCCTGCCCCAACCTGTCAGCAACACGACCGGCGTGTCCGGTGCTGCTGCCTTTACCGCGGCGGCCACTTTGCGGCCGTC
>JAQGOC010000239.1 GCA_028293805.1 Gammaproteobacteria bacterium | reverse complement strand
CGCCGCTCGCTTATGTCTTCATCCTGATCTTCCTCGTGCTGGCGAACGCCTTCACGTTCTACCTGGGCGGCTTCTACGAGCGCAGCCAGGCCGACCTCGAGCCGTTCTTCAACTTCCATCCCTGGCTGTACCTGTTCCTGATCCCTGCGATCTCGATGAAGCTGTGGGCGGAGGAGCGCAAGTCCGGCAGCATCGAGCTGCTGATGACGCAGCCGGTGACGCTCTGGGAAGCGGTGCTGGGCAAGTTCTTCGCGGCTTGGATCTTCACGGCGCTCGCGGTCGGCCTCACCTTTCCGCTGTGGATCACCGTGAACTATCTGGGGAACCCGGATAACGGCACGATCATGGCGGCGTACATCGGCAGCCTGCTGCTGGCCGGAGGTTTTCTCGCCATCGGGTCCTGCATGTCGGCGCTGACCCGCAATCAGGTCGTGGCGTTCATCCTCGGGGTCGTCGCATGTTTCGCGTTTCTGCTGGCGGGGTTTCCGCTGGTGCTGGATGTGTTCCGCGGCTGGGCGCCGCAGGCGCTGGTGGATGCGATCGCCTCCCTGTCGTTCCTCACCCACTTCGAGTCGATCGCCAAGGGCGTCATCGACATACGCGACCTGTTGTATTTCGGGATGCTGATCGGGTTCTTCCTGCTCGCGACCTCGATCGCCCTCGAACTGCGTAAAGCGGACTAGCCTCCGAAGGTTTACGGACATGACGAAACGCTCGACACTCGGCGGCGGTGCACTGGTTGCACTCGCCCTCCTCTTCATCGGACTCACGGTCCTGTTCAACTACGCGCTGCGCGGCTGGAGGCTGGATCTCACCCAGAACCATCTGTACACCACCGCGCCGGGCACGGACCGCATCCTCCAGAACATCAAAGAGCCGATCAATCTCTACTTTTTCTTCTCGGAAAAGACCGCGGACCAGCTGCCCCAGCTGAAGACCTACGGCGTGCGCGTTCGTGAGTTCCTGGAGGAGCTGCAGGCTCGCTCCGGCGGCAATGTGCACCTGCACGTGATAGACCCACAGCCGTTCTCGGAGGACGAGGACCGCGCAGCGGAGCTCGGTGTGCGCAGCGCTCCGGTTGGAGCGTCGCGGTCGCAGTTTTATTTCGGGATGGCGGGCACCAACTCCACGGACGGGCATGCCGCCATCGAGTTCTTCGATCCTGCCAAGGAGCAGTTTCTCGAGTATGACGTCGTCAAGCTCATCTACCAGCTCGCGAATCCCAAGAAGCCGGTAGTCGCATGGCTCTCCACTTTGCCGATGGGAGAGAGCGTCGACCCGCGGTCGGGCCAGATGCGGCAACCCTGGGCCGTCTATGCGCAGGCGGAGCAGCTTTTCGACATTCGCACGGTCGAGGCGACCGCGACGAAGATCGACCCTGACGTCAGTGTGCTCGTTCTAGTGCATCCGAAAGGCTTGTCCCCCGCGACGCAGTTCGCCATCGATCAGTACGCGCTGCGCGGTGGACATATCGTGGCGTTCGTGGACCCGATCGCGGAAGCGGACCAGTCCGGCGCCGACCCGCAGAACCCGATGGCTGCCATGGGCGCGGACAAGTCGTCGCATCTGGGTACCCTGCTCACCGCCTGGGGAGTTGATTTCAACCCCAAGCTGGTCGTGGCCGACCGCGCGCATGCCTTGTCAGTCTCCATGCGGCAGGGTGAGCCCCCGGTGCAGCACCTCGGCATCCTGGGCCTCGACCGGTCGGCATTCAACTCGAACGACGTGGTCACCGCCGGGCTGTCCAATGTCAACGTGGCGACGGCCGGATTCCTCCAGCCGGCGAAGGATGCGAAGACCCGATTCGAAGCCATCCTGCAGTCGAGCGCTGAATCCGAGCCCCTGCCGGCTGAGCGCTTCGCCATGCTCTTCGATCCCTCGACCCTGCGCGACGGGTTCAAGGCGACGGGAAAGCGCTACACGATTGCCGCGCGCGTGACCGGGAACGTCAAGACCATGTTCCCCGCTGGCCCGCCCGCCGGCGTGAGTCTCGCTCCCGGACAAGTTGCCCTCAAGGACTCCGCGAAACCCCTCAATCTCGTAGTGTTTGCGGACACCGATCTGCTGTCCGATTTCCTATGGGTGCACGAGCAGAATATCTTCGGGCAGCAGGTTGCGCAGGCCTGGGCGAGCAATGGCGATCTGGTGCTCAATACGCTCGACAACCTCGCCGGCAGCACCGATCTGATCAGTGTCCGGGGTCGAGCCACTTTCACGCGTCCTTTCGAGCGGGTCGAGGGCCTGCGCCGGGTTGCCGACGACCGCTTCCGGGCCAAGGAGCAGGAGCTCGAGCAGCAGTTGCGTGACGCCGAAGAGAAGCTCAACACGCTGCAAAACAAGCGCAACGACAAGTCGGCGGTCATCCTCACACCGGAGCAGGAAAAGGAGCTCGACCGCTTCCAGCAGGAGAAGCTGCGCATCCGCAAGGACTTGCGCGCCGTGCGCGCCGGGCTCGACGCAGAGATCAAGAGCCTGGGCACCACGCTCAAGATCGTGAACATCGTCATAGTGCCGTTCGCCTTTGCCGTAGCGGTGCTGCTCTTCGCCATATGGCGCAGACGCCGGCGTGTATCGCCTGCCGCGCTCAATAAGGAAAACAAGCCATGACTCCACGCCGCGTTGCCATCCTGATGGGAGCAGGACTCGTCGTCATCGCCTTCGCGATCTGGCTGTCCTCGAAAAGACATCTCGACCGCGCCACTCTCGCGGGCGATCTCGTCATGCCGGGCCTCGAAAGCACACTCAACACCGTCACACAGATTCGCCTCAGCAAGGGCGACCAGACACATGCCACCCTGAAACGAGGCGCGACGGACTGGGTCGTCGGCGAACGCGATTACCCGGCCGATTCCGGCAAGGTGCGCAAGTTCCTGCTCGATCTCGGGTCGCTCAACGTCGTCGAAGAGAAGACGCACAACCCGGCGAACTATCCACAACTGGGTGTCGAGGACGTCACTTCGCCCAAAGCCACCGGCACGCGCGTCGACCTGGTGACGCCGCCAAAGGTGTATGGCCTCATCATCGGTAAATCCTCGAGCGCAAAATCCGGCTATGTCCGGGTAGCTGGCTCGCAGCAGACACTGCTTGCGGCGCCCGCCCTCTCGGTGGACGCCGACCCGAAGCGCTGGCTCGATCACACACTCGTCGACATCAAACAGGAGCGCGTCAGGGAAATCGAGGAGAAGCCCGCAGAGGGTCCCGGCTACACCGCCTCGCGCGAGAAGAAGGAGCAGACGGACTTTGCCGTCAGCAACATTCCGAAGGGCCGTGAGCTGTCGAGCCCGGTCGCGGCCGACTCGATAGCGGGCGCGCTCGGTGGAATGACGCTCGATGACGTGCGCAAGCCAGCCGCACCGGGCACTGCCAAGGTCTCCCATGCCATCTTCCGCACTTTCGATGGGCTCGAGCTCGATGTAGCGGGCCACAAGGACGGCACGCAGACTTTCATCACCCTCACGCCCCGTGCCACCGCCAAAGACACTGAGTCCGAGTCGCAGCAGCTCGCCACGCAGCTGGCGGGCTGGGAATACGAGATTCCATCCTACAAGTACGACGCGATCTTCCGGCCGCTGGAGGACCTGCTGAAGAAGCCGCCGGAGGCGCCAAAGAAGGCCGATAAGAAGGGCGCCCCCCGGCCGGACGAACCAGCTCGGTAAAAGCGTGGCCTGGCCCCGGGGGTCAGGCCACGACTGAGGCGTCATTGGCTGCGCAGCGGGCGCCTCTGCAGCGCATCAACCCATTCTGGCCAGGTGCTCGGCGAGTCGATCCAGGGTCTGGTTGCCACCTTCGATGGCCCCGTACTCCTTGACCACCTTGTCGCGTTCCGCGGCCGACGCACACACACTGCGCAGGGTGAGTCGGGTCTTCCCATCCTGATTGGCGAATGTCACGGTCACGTGAAATTGGCCGGGTGCATCATCTTCTCCATGCGCGTAGACCATGCGCTCCGGTTTCACGATCTCCT
Organism: Gammaproteobacteria bacterium; assembly: GCA_028293805.1. GTDB lineage: Bacteria > Pseudomonadota > Gammaproteobacteria > Steroidobacterales > Steroidobacteraceae > 13-2-20CM-66-19. The sequence continues at coordinate 5,071 of JAQGOC010000239.1, read as the reverse complement.
CGAAACCGATCCGGTTGTTGAATTCCATGCCGTTGGGTGCGTGCATGATGAAGCGCCGGGCCGCACATCGATCTGCGTCGTAGTGACAGTGAACCCGGTGGGCCCCCACCAGTGAGGCAGGTGTTTCGGATCAGTGAACGCCTCGAACACCAGCTCTCGGGGCGCGTCGATGACCCGTTCGATCACGATCTCCCGATCCGCCGTATTCTGTCCGGAGCTAGCGTTTCTGACGGCCATGCTGCCGCGCTTTCGTCTGTAGCTCGCCCAGATAGTCGTCGAGCCGATCCAGGCGCTGCTCCCAGTGCCGGCGGTAGTCCGCCACCCACGTCGCGACGTCCTTGAGCGGTTTCGCCCGTAAACGGCATGGCCGCCACTGCGCCTCGCGGCTTCGCGTGATGAGCCCCGCGCGCTCGAGCACCTTGAGATGCTTCGATACGGATGGCTGACTCATGTCGAAGGGCTCGGCCAATTCCATCACGCTGGCTTCGCCTGAAGCCAGCCGGGCGAGAATGGCGCGCCGCGTCGGATCGGCCAGTGCCGCAAAGGTCGCGCTGAGGCGCTCGGTGTCCATGCCTTACATACCCGTTTGGTTATATAGCTAATGGGATTTATACAGGCTGCCGTCCGGCCGGTCAAGCCGGCCCGGACTGCGAACCGGAAGCGCATCGAGCAGCGCGCCGGCCGCACCTTTGGGCTATAAAGGCCGTGGGTAGACGCTGCCGCGCGAACGGCTCGCGTTGCAGCACGCGTACCTCACAGGTTGCAGGTCATGACCGCCATTGACGAGAAGCAGGGGCGACGTAAGCGGCTGGCACTGTTCTTCGACGGCACCTGGAACGAGCCGCCGGACCACACGAACGTTCGGCGGCTGCGGCTGATGTTGGCCGAACGAGGCTCTGACGGCCTTCCCCAACGGGCATTCTACGACCGCGGCGTCGGTACACGCTGGTACGACCGGCTGACGGGCGGACTGATCGGGGCGGGCCTGTCCGACAATGTCAGAGACGGGTATCGCTGGTTGACCGAAAACTACGACCCTCACGATGAGATCTACATCTTCGGCTTCAGCCGCGGCGCATTCGCGGCACGCAGCCTCGCCGGACTCATCGCCACGTGCGGCCTTCTTGCGCCGGATGCGCCGATCTCTTTCGCGCAACTCTTCGAGCGCTACCACAGAGGCGCCGAGGTTCGCCCCATTTACCAACTCATCCGCATGAAGAACCAGCCGGAACAGTTGGATTTCGAAGAGCGCGCCCTGCTGCGGAGCACCTACTACTGGCGCAATCTCATCAGGATGGTCGGCGTGTGGGACACGGTCGGCTCGATCGGCCTGCCCTTCGGAAACTTCAAGAACCTCAGCCGGCGCACCCTCAAGTTTCATAACACCCGCCTGAGTCGCACGATCGAGCACTCCTACCAGGCGCTGGCGATCGACGAATATCGCCAGCCCTACTGGGCAGTGCTCTGGACGGCGTTCTTCCCGGAAGCCGCTTACGCCAGACCGCAACCGGAGGACGACCAGCGCTTCGTCGAACAACGCTGGTTCTCCGGAGCGCATGCCAATGTCGGGGGCGGTTACCGCTCCGATCCCCTCCCCGATCGACCGCTCGTCTGGTTACAGGACAAGGCTATCGAATGCGGCCTGGGGTTCCGTTGCCGCGCCTCCATCAGCGACCAGGACCTGGATTGCCTGCCCAGGGACTCGTACTCCGAGTTCCTGCACGGTTTATGGAAGGTCGCAGCGTTGGGACAACGGTACACGCGCTGGCTCATGTCGGATCCCGTTCCGCGGCAGGCACGCGCAACGGGCACGAGCGGTCCGGTTTCGGGCTGGGTCCAGACGGTCAATGAAAGAATCGACCGGTCAGTCTTCGTGCGCTGTCAGCGGCATCCCGATTACCGGCCCGCGAGCCTGCTCGAATGGGCCAAGCGCAAACGATTGGACCTCGAGGCGATCATCACCGATCCGGATCGATATCCGGAAATATTCACGCCCGTCACCCACCCGGGAATCGAGCGCAGGCCCCTGCCGCTGCGGGCGGAAGTCACTGAATGACGCTTGCAGGGTCGCCCAGCCGGTTCCCTGTCTGCTCCAGGTCTGAATACACCCTGTACGACCCAAACCCTCAGCACGCCGGCTGCAACAGGAACTCCAAGGCCTCCGCGCAGGGCTGCGCCACTTTGAGCGCCAACAACTCGTCCGCGCGGGTGCGGCCCAGATTCACTGTGGCGATCGGCTTGCCGGCCTGGGCGGCCGCCTGCGCGAACCGATAGCCGGAGTACACCATCAGCGACGAACCAACGACCAGCATGGCATCGGCCCGTTGGAGAGCGAGCATCGCGGCCTCCACACGCTCCCTCGGCACACTTTCCCCGAAGAACACGACGTCGGGTTTCAATATGCCGCCGCAGCTCGCGCATCCTGGGAAATCGAAGCTCGAGAAATCCAGCCCATCCAGATCCGCGTCGCCATCGGGCGCCTCACGCGCATCGATAGTGGCCCAAGCCGGATTACGGAGGAGCAACTCCCGTTGCAACTCTTCACGCGCCAGCCGTTGTCCGCAATCCATGCAGAGCACCGTGTCGAGGCGGCCGTGCAGATCCACAACGCCCCTGCTGCCCGCCGCCTGATGCAGCCCATCCACATTCTGCGTCACCAATAGTCCGACGCGACCCTGCTGTTCGAGGCGTGCCAACGCGAGATGTGCCACGTTGGGGCCCGCGCGGCGAAAGCGCTTCCAGCCAACCAGACTGCGTGCCCAGTAGCGCCTGCGGGTCGATAGCTCATCCATGAATGCGCGAAATTGCACCGGTTGCGCACGCTTCCAGCCGCCATCGCTATCGCGGTAATCGGGAATGCCCGAATCGGTGCTGCAACCGGCGCCCGTCAGGATGAACAGCCGGGAGTGCCGGTCGATGAACTTGCGCAGCGCATCGATCTCCATGGGAAGGCAGCATAACATTTCCGCGGACGGGATCGCGGGAACGGTACTTGCGAACTCACGGTAAACCTCGCCGCGCCCGATGGCGCAGGCGCCCGTTTACCGCCTTGTTTCAAGGAGACCATCCATGAAGCTCATGCCTGTTGTGGCGACCTGCCTTCTGATGGCGAGCGTCGTATCCCTTCCCGGCTGCATCATCCCGGATCGCGGCTATGATCATCGCGACGATCGCGGCTCCGACCATCGGGACGAGCGCCGCGACGATCGTGACGATCGCCGCGAGCATCATTGTGAAGATCATGATCACGACGGTGATTGCGATCGCCACTGACGGCCAACACCATCACCTGCATGAGACACGCTGACGGGAGCGGCGGGGAGGACTTGCTGCAACCGTGAGCGCTCATGCGGGACCGGGTCGCCCTATCTCACCCGCGCCAGCAGCAACAAGGTCACCGTGGCCAGCGCCGCAGTAGGGATCCATGCCAGCACCAGCGGATTGAGGTCAAAGACGACCGTGCCACTCTCGATCAACCGCTGCAGCAGGAAGAACCCGATCCCCAGCAGCAATCCCATCATCGTCCGCGTCCCCGCCCCCGCCGAGCGCAGCGAGCCGAGCACGAACGGAATCGCCAGCAGCACGGAAAACGCGATCGCAACGGTACGCGCGATGCGCGACCAGAACGCGAACACATACTGCCGCGCGTCCAGCGAATTCATGCGGTAGTACTGAATCAACTGCCACAACGCACGGCTCGTGAGCTGTTCCGGATCCTCCGCCGCGAGGCCGAGGAAGCCGGCCGTGACATTCGACGTGAGGATGAGTTGCCCCGGATGCCGGGTCTCGACCGAATCGTCGCTGAAGCGCGACTCGGTGTAATCGCCCAACAGCCATTGCTTGTTGGTACCGGCAGTAGCCTTGACGGCATGTCCCAGCGCGAGCAGGCGATGATCGTCCGACAGCTCGAAGATCTGCATGCTCCCGAACTGCCGCTGCCCCGACTGCCGTGCGACGTTCAGGATGAGATTGCCGTCCCGCACCCACGCGCCGCCACCACCCCCGAAGCTGATGTTGGTGAACTTGCTGAACGCTTTCTGCTCCCGCGCGGCGACCTGCAATGGCGGCGCGAGAAATTCACCGAGAAGCACTTCGACCCCGATGAGGAGCAACCCGGCCATCAGCGCGGTGCCCGCGAGCCGCATGACCGACACGCCGGTCGCGCGGATCACCGTCAGCTCGCTGCCGCGCGCCAGGGATCCCAACCCCAGCAGCGAGCCGATGAGCACCGTGATCGGCAGCAGCTCAAAAGCCTGCTGCGGCAGATTGAGCAGCGTGTACCACAGGGCTTCGAGGGCGGTGTAGTGACCAACGCCGATTTCCTCCTGCTGATCGATGAACACGAACAACGCCCCGAGGATGAGCAGGACTGCCATCACGAGCAGCACGGAGCCGAGGATCGTGCGAACGATGTAACGGTCGAGGAGGGTCATAGTCCACGAATCCTGTAGCGAAGCCGGGTGCCGAGCCGGGGGCCCGCGGTCACCGCGAGCGCGAGCAACACGACCGCGGCGTGGGTCCACCACAGGCCAAGTGTTTCCGGCACCGTGCCGCGTGCGATCCAGACCTTGCCGACCGAGATGAGGTTGGAGTACACGAAATAGATCACCACCGCGAGCCACACGCGGGCGTAACGCCCCTGCCGGGGCCGCAGGCGCGAGAGCGGTATCGCGAGCAGCGTCAGCACGATACAACTTATGGGCATCGCAATCCGCCAGTGCAGCTCGGCGCGCCGGTTGGGATCCCGCGAATTCCATAGCGACCGGCTGGGCTGCGCTTCGAGATTCTTCACCACATCTGAACCGGTGGGAACCTGCACGGGAATGGTGTGCTCGGCGAAGTGCACGATGCGGAACTGAGGACTTCCCGGCTCACCTTCGAAACGCTCTCCGTCGTACAGAGTGATCGTATGCGTCATGCCGTCCGGCGTGACCGAGTGCCGCGCCCGTCCGGCCAGCGCCACCTCGACTACCGGACCCCGATTCCGTTCGACGAACACATTGCCCAGCGTTCCGTCCTTGTTCACGGTCTGCGCGTACACGACGGCGCTTCCGCCCCCGAAGGAGCGGAA
>JAQGOC010000192.1 GCA_028293805.1 Gammaproteobacteria bacterium | reverse complement strand
CTGAGAGAAGGCGTTGAGAAGTCGGCCAGACGTCTTGTGCGACCAACTGCTCCGCGCGGGTGCGTAGCGCCGCCGAGAAGGCAGCCTTCTTCGCGGCAATGTGTCCTGTCTGATACGCCTTGAACCTTGAGACGATCGCCGCGGATTGCTCGGGATAGCGGTCACGCAGATAGTCGCAGTTAACTTCAAGTTGGCGCGCCACGTGGAGTAAGGAACAGGAACCGGATCGCACAGGATTGAGGCGAGCTGTTGTGTCATCGCTTCACGCTGCGCGCGCATCACTCGGAGCGAAGTCTTCCGCCTCGGCCGGACGATGCGGCCGCCAGGCAGGTGCGTATCATCTGCGCGCCCGTCAAGGATATCGGCAACAGAGCATCCAGTTCGATCTGCGACACCCACCAACAAGGCCAGCGCAGGACGATGATTGCCTTTCATCCAGCCGTGCAAGGCGCTCTTGCTGAGTCCGAGAGCTCTCGCCAGTTGCGCAGATTTTCCCTGGAAGTGCCGGATAGCGGCGGATTTGAGGAAGGTACCACTGTGATCATTCGAGGCCTTCCAACCACCCTGATCGAACCGCGGATCGGCCAGCAGTGCCTGGACAACCCGTGCGAGTCGAACTTGCCGCAGGTGTGCCTCACGAGTCGGTAGCGTCTCGCAGAGGAGTTGGCCACAGCACGAGCAATGTCCGGGAGACCATTTAACACGTCGCCGCGGATCCCGGGTGAGCTTGCAGGAGCATTCCGCGCTAAGTGTGATGTCATGGAACGGACAGGCGGTCACGCAATCGATATCCCACAGTAACTGCGTGTAGAGTGCATGAGAAGTTGCAGCCTCTCGGAGGCACTGGGGACACCATCTTCTGCGGCGTGACGTCAGATTCCGATCATTGATCACTGCGGCTAGTGGGGCGAGTGTCAGTGCCTCCAGCCCTAAACGGCCCGTCAGCCGCCCCAGTATCTGGGCCCATTCCAAGCTGGTGCTGGCGCCAGTCACGAACCAGCGGGCCCGCAGCGCGGCGCCACGGTTGAACTTCACACGCGCGATCTGTCCGGCCGCCGGGACATCGGCCAGCATGCGCGGGGAGATGCAGTGCGCATCCGCTAGGCGCTCTGCATAACTCGTCAAGCTCTCGCGGGCACCTGTTCCGAGGCCGATCGGCTCGAGATTATAAAGTGTGCTCCGTCGTAGTAGTGCAGATGTCGGCTGATCATCCAGCACAGGATACTCATCTTGCCAGCGCATGATTCAAGCGGACTGCAGGAAGTCGATGGAGCGATCTCCATAGGAGGCCGCAGCCAGCATTTTTTCTCCGGCAAGTGTCTCCTCGAGGATCGCCGCAAGCGCCGCCTCGCTCAGAAGTGCCCGGCGCAGATAATCATCCTTCCATGTGCCGCCCTTCTCCAGCGCGATCGCCAGTGAGCGCATGAGGGTCTCCTTCAGTGTTCCGATACAACCGGCGCAGTCGACTTGGAGCTTGACGCTGTAGCGCTCGAGGTCGGGCGAGGATTGCAGCGGAAGTCTCCTCTGCAAGGTTCGCAGGCTCCGGCGAAAGCACTCCTCGTCATGCGGGTCGCCGACGCGGTAGCGTTGCAAATGGATGATCGCTGTTCGACGAGCCAGCTGGCCGCTCAAGGTTGGAAGTCGATACAAGTCATAGGAACCAACCAACGCGAGCGTGACGCCGGATACGTTGGCCAACGATTTCAGTGCATTCACGTGCGATGTGAGTTTCGCATCCCCGCAGTTGCACAGGATATGGGCGGCTTCATCGATGACGAGCAGCCGCGTTCTGCGATGTTGGAGAGCTTTTTCGATCGATACCCGCAGTGCGGCGACGGTCGTGCCTCGCGGACAGCCGATCACCCGAGTGCCCTGGCGATCGGCGATCGTCAATACTTTGCGCTCGAGTAGCGGCTCGTTCAAAGCCTCGCCGAGCCGACCGTAGAGTATTCGCCAGGAAAAGCTCAGCTCCCCCGAGGCAGGCGCCTCGATACATGCTATCGGGATAAAGCCGGCATCCGCCTGCATCTGTGTGCTGTAGGCATCGAGGAACTTACGTTCCATGACGCCGATGGTGGCGGACTTGCCCGCTCCGGTCGGCCCGATCATTAAGATGAGGTCCGTGCCGGTGTTGGGCGCGGACAATACCATGAGTTCCTCGAGCGCCTGGCTCATGCGAGGGTGTTGGACGGTCACGCGATGGAAGTACTGAAGCATCTCGTCGCGCGAGAGGTTCAATACCTGCTCGCGGGTGAGGACGGTGCGGCCCTCAGTACAGGTCATATTCGTCCTGAGAGCTCCCAATGGGGATATGACCGCTATTATCGGTGCATACCTGACTCGGGCAGTCTGACGGCGACATTTCGGCGACGGGTTCCTTTTCCATGCGTTCAACACTCGTCAACGCCGGTGCATCATAGATTAAACGTGCTTCCGCCTGTCGAGCCTGGAGGCGTTTGTCGAAGGCGTTCCTGTCGAGTATCTGCATCCACTCTCGGATTCGTTCCGGAGTCAGATCACGCTTGCTGACCCCCCGTTTGCAGGTCATTTCCTCGAAGTAGCTTTCAAGCTCGCTGCGCGTGAGTCGGCGCAGAGTCGCGGCAAGTTTGCAAACACAACGATGCCAGAGCTGACCGAGGAGAACGTAACAGAAGCGTGCGTCCCAGGGATCCACTCGCACTGGGACGCGGATCTGCGCTCGAGCTCCACGGAAGGCTTCCGTCCAATACCACAAATGATGAACCTTGACGCCGCGCTTCACATCAATCTTGCGTTCGCCACACTGATCGACCGACGGGCACGTCTCGATCAGGAAAGTTCGGTCCAAACGGATTGCGCGATGGTGTCGTTGTCCGGTTTGGGTGAGCTGTCGTTGCAGGTGCAGTTCCGGTGGCTGCCCATGCGCTGGGTGCAACTCCGTCCCGTAGAGATCCTGGAAGTATTTATTGAGCGCACCGTACAGCGAGGGCAACGTCCATTGCGCGTGCCTCTGCGGCGAGACCGACTTCGTGACCGTACGCACATTCTTCAGGCACTTGGTGTTGCCTGCCAGGTTGTGGATGAGCTGCGAGTGAGCAGTTCCGAAGAGTCGTTCGAGCACAGACCCGTGTCGCGGCTGGCCTGCGGGCCGATACCGCAGGCTGACCGCGTAAAACTCGCAGACACGCTGCAGCGCTGCGCTTCTAAATTCCGCGCCATTATCGACGACCAGTGTGTTGGGCAGCCGTCCATGACGGCGAACGATATCCCGCAACGCCATCATGCAGGAGCGGTACGAGGGGTGAGTCAAAGGAGAGATAAAAACCGACCACCGCGCGCGACTCGGCATCGATGGCCAAGGATAACCAGGGCCTGCCGAGCAGTTCTCGCGTCTCGCCCGCGATCAGAAGATATCCAAGGGCGTGTGGTCGATGTGAACGTATTCGAAGGGTCGCACACCGTGGATCGGATCTTGTGCGTTGAGATACCAGACAACCGGCGCTGCCTGATACGCGCTGCGCTTGCCCTCTCGCTTGCGGGATGGATTTGTGAACTCGAAGCTCCAGGCAGAACGAACGGTACGAACACGGCTGTAGCCCGCCGCGGTGACACGCATCGACGAAGCTCCGATAGGCACTCGAGACGTTAACGCTTGCAGCTTGGTTATAGATCTCGGCAGCCACACATCCGATGACCAAGAGGACCGCCTCCGGAAGCTTCCTATTTCGGTTGCCCCGCTTTCTAACCTTGCCAATGAGTGCCAGATTGCGAGACACCGCATCCCTGCCGGCTGCGCGCGCCAGACTTCTCCATCTGCGAAGCGTACGCAAGGAGAAGCCCGCCGCTGCAGCTTGTTGTGACGATAGATCTAACGCGCGGCCGCGCCGGATCGCACGGGTGATGTCCTGCGGTGATAATGTGCTGAAGGCAGTACGGCGTGGCACACTTCGGGGGTCTCCTGTCTTGGTAAACCGGAGACTCCCCGGAGGGGATCTTTTAATCAAGATCCCCGATGGGGATGCCTATCAAACCATCACGATACTTGATCGCCAAAGGCGCAATCGCCATCAAGAAAGGTGGTCATGCTCAGTTTGACACCATGCCTCATTGGCATGGAGGCATGCGGCGGCGCCCATTTCTGGGCGCGCAAGCTCATGCAGTGTGGGCACACGGTGAAGCTGATTGCGCCGCAGTTCGTGAAGCCGGATGGCGTCGATCACTGGGATGAGCTCCTTCCCAAGCTCGGAAAGGGCGTACTCCACCGATGGAGGCGATGAGGGCAGCACTTCACGGAGCACGACGCGTTTTTTCTCCAGCTCCCGCAGCCGGGCCGTCAGAACTTTCGGAGAGATACCAGGGATGTCCCGGCACAGCTCGCCGAAGCGGCGCGGACCGCCGCTCAGCTGCCAGATGACATTCGTCGTCCATGCTCCGCGCAACAGCGTCATGCAGGTTCCCATCGCGTATCGCGCCATAGGGGGTCAACTTACTTACTCAAGGAGAAATGCACGAAATTGTTCTATTCCCGGATGCCTGCTCACTGTCGCCCAACATCGTGGCGCGTGAAGCAGGGATTGAGCTGCGCCTGGAGAAGATCGATATGAAGACCAAGACTGTCGCGGTCGCAGGCGATAAGTTCACCGTCGCCGATGCGTACCTGTTTACCCTGACGACCTGGGCACGGGGACTGAAGCTGGATCTGACCAGGTTTGTACACCTTGTCGAGTTCCAGGATCGTGTGGCCCAGCGTCCCGCGGTCAGAGCCGCGATGAAGGCGGAGGGCCTGATCAACTGATTCACCCATTCCGGCGCGGCAATGAGCTGCGCCGGAATATCAGCCACCCCGCACCTGGTGTTGGCTCACACCGTACCGCTTGTGCGGTGCTCCGAGCCCGGCCGGCATCGTGCAAGTCAGCTCACGCCCGGCCGATCGCCTGAAGAAAAGTGTCGAGCGCAATATTGCGCCCGCACAACACCACCGCAACCTTCTGGCCCCTGTAGGCATCGGCCACCTTCATCAAGCCCGCCAGTGCTACGCCGGCGGAACCTTCCACAATCCAGTGTTCCGCCGCGGCGACAGACCGCATCGCAGCGGCTATCTGCGACTCGTTGACCGTAACAGTCTGATCGATGACCGACTGACAGATCGGAAGGGTCACCGACCCGGGCTCCACGGCCCCGGCGGTGCTATCCGACAGCGTCGGGCTCTCCGCCACGTCGACGATCTGACCCGCCTCCAGCGCTTTCAACAGGCAAGGAGAGTTTTCCGGCCAGACGGCAACGACGCGCGTGTGCGCGCGCAGATGCTTGATCGCTGTGCCGGCTCCGCCAATCAATCCGCCGCCGCCGACCGAGATGAAGACCGCATCGAGCTGCGGCGCCTGCTCGATCAATTCCATCCCGAGCGTACCTTGGCCGGCAATGACATCGAGGTCGTTATACGGAGAGATGTAGGGTCGTTTCTCTTCGACCGCGCGACGGCGTGCCTGTAATTCCGCATCGAGAGGATCTCCCTCCACGACGACCAACTCGGC
>JAQGOC010000191.1 GCA_028293805.1 Gammaproteobacteria bacterium | reverse complement strand
GCCTTCCAGGCTCCGACAGGCGGGATCAAGCAGGTCCGGCCGTACTCGTGCAGACCTTCGTTTTTGCCGAGCAGCATATTTTGCTGATGAGACGGGGCTTTCCTCCATACGAGGGGAAATGGGCGCCACCTGGAGGATTCGTCGAGCCGTTCGAGTCCGCGGAAGCCGCTGCAATTCGCGAAACGCTCGAGGAAGTCGGTGTGCAGTTGGATATCGAACGGCTGCTGCCGCTCGCCACCGCGAGCGTCGCCTCGATCAATCAGATTCATCTCATGTTCATCACGCAGCTGGACACCCGGGTGCGGCTGCAACCGCAGGCACCCGAGGCGGTGGATGCCCGCTGGTTTCCCGAGACCGCATTCCCGTTGGCCGACGTCTGGGAACCCATCGCCCGGTTTGAAATGTCACAGTTGTTCGAGCGCGTGAGTACCGGTCGTTTCGAGTTCTACCAGCGCACCGACGAGTTTCACCGGGTCATTTCAGAGAAACAGCAGGTCAGGTATTTGCGGGGTAGCGCAGCTGCCTTTCGCAATGCGCGCCCGCAGTCATAGCTTGGCTCGCTGGCGCGCGAACTCAACGACCTGCTGAGCGAGCAGGCCCAATTGGTCCGCAACGTTCGTCTCGACGGCCGTGCCGTCCTCATTGAAGGTCTGCCTGATACTGTTGATTGCTACGCCCAGGGGTGTCGGCCAGCCTCGTAATGCATGCACGATCGATCTGAGGGCGGCCAATGTAGTTCCACTGGCTTGCCACCCCGCTGCACATGCGATCAAGCCGATGGCTCGCCCCTCCAGGTAGGGCAACGAGTCACCGCGCATGTCCTCGACGTAATCAAGCGCATTCTTGATGAGTCCGGATACTGAACCGTGATATCCCGGAGATGCGATCACCACGCCGTTCGCCCTGCGCAATGCCGAGATCAAAGCGTTTGCCTTCCCACACCGGCCGGGATCGCCCGGCGAATACATGGGAAGATCGATCGCGTGACCACTCAATAGCTCGACGCTCGCACCCGCCCGCTGCGCCTCCGCCAGCACAAGCTGCAGAGCTCTTTCCGAGGTGGAGCCTGTTCGGGTCGTTCCCCCGATCCCGACAATGAACGGCTGGTGAGTGTCAGCCACGGCGTTCTGCCGATTGGGCCAGATCCCAACCCAACTGCGCGAGGGGCTCAGCCTTCGCACCTAACGCCACGGCGTCCGGCGCGCTTGCGTTGCCGTCCTGCGCTCGTCTGGCGATTCCCTGCAGGATCGAGGCAAGTCGAAAGAAGCTGAATGCGAGATAAAACTTCAGATGTGGAAGCTCGGAGCGGGCCGTCTGCCGGCAATACTCCGCCACGTACTGTGCCTCCGTAGGGATTCCCAGTGTGGCGTGATCCACGCCAGCCAATCCCCGGAACAGGCCGGGAGGTATCCGCCAGGTCATCAGGTGGTAGGCGAAGTCGGCCACCGGATCGCCGAGTGTCGCGAGCTCCCAGTCCAGGAGTGCGACCACTCTCGGCTCGGTCGGATGGAAGATCATGTTGTCGATTCGCAGATCTCCATGAAAGATCGTGCCGGCCTCATCCTCGGCTGGCAGGTGTTGCGAGAGCCAGCTCGCCAGGTGCTGCATGGCAGGAATATCGCGCGTAATGGCCGCTTGGTATTGGCCGTTCCAAAGTTTGATTTGACGGGCCATGAAACCCGCGGGACGGCCGAACGACTCCAATCCGACCCCGCTGGGCTCGATGGCGTGCAGGCGAGCCACGGTCGCGTTCACCGCACTGAACAACGCCGCTCTTTGGGAGGGCTGCAGCTCGGGGAATCGCGGGTCCCAGAAGATCCTTCCATCAACGTGGTCCATGACATAGAACGAGACGCCCAACACCGCGGGGTTCTCGCATAGACCACGGACCTTGGGAACTGGAACTGCCGTATCCTGCAGTGCAGCAAGCACGCGGTGCTCGCGCTCGATCATATGCGCCTTGGGTAGCAGCGTTCCGAACGGCTTGCGGCGCAACACGAATAGCTTTCCCCCCCACTCCAGTCGGTAAGTTGGGTTGGATTGGCCGCCTGGAAACTTCTGCAGGCGGGGTTGACCTTCGCCCGGCATCCCCTGCATCGTGAGCCATTCGCCGAGCCGGCCAAGGGATGCGGCATCTATTTCGCTGCGGGCCATGCTGCAGGTTCTCACATAGCCTGATCCGGCTGCAGACCGAATGCCTCGTCAAAATGCCTGCGCATCGCCGCCCAAGAGCGTCGATCCGCCACCGGTTCATAGGCAATCGCCGGATTGTTACTCGAAAACGGGTTTGCAAACCCATGCTTCGCGCCCGCATAGATCACAATCTGGCAATCCGCGGCAGCCGTGCGCATCTCGTTCTGGAAAGCAGTGACGTGTTCCACCGGCACCAGTGGATCATCCGCGCCGGTACACACCAGCAGTTTCGACTTGATCGACTGATGTGCTGCGGGACGCGTGGTCGTCAGAGTGCCGTGGAAGCTCACGACCGCACGGCATTGCGAACCACCCCTCGCCATTTCGAGCACGGTCATGCCACCAAAGCAGTAACCAATGGCACCCAGCCGTCCGGAGTCCACCTCCGGCAGCCGGGCAAGCACGTTCAGCCCGCATTCGGCCCTACCGCGCAACGAGTCGACATCAGCCTGGAATTTCTCGAGCTGCGCACGCGCCTCGTCCATGGACCGGGGTGCGATTCCATCGCCATAGATATCAATCGCGAGCGCAGCGTAACCCAGCTCTGCCAACATCCTGGCCCGGAGCTTGACGTTTTCCCCCATTCCCCAGGCATCGTGGACAACGGCGATTCCAGGGCGCGGTCCCGATTGATTGGCGTCGAGGGCAAGATAGCCCTTCATCAAGCTGTTCCCGCACCGGTATTCCAGTGGACGCAGCGAGACATCAGGCGCCGTCATCCGTGAGCTCCTATCAATCTTGCGCGGCCGCCGCCCAGTGCCCCAGGAGAGCCGGCGCGGCATCCACCAATGTCGAATGATCAACAAACACGTGTTGCGTGGCTACGTTGACATCGCGCGTGCAACGTCCCAGTGCACTGGGATTTCGTATCGAATCGGAGCCTCCCCAGAGGTGGCAAAAGCCCACCACTTCGGCAGCCACTTTGTGCGCCCAGGTCGTTACCTGGCGTATGCGGTGGCGTTGCGCGACGTCGGCGGACTCGCCGCGCCTGGCAGCGGCTTCGGCAGTAGCAAACACTTCAAAAACATACGCGCGCGCTGCATGATAGTTGGCGTCCTGAATGCTGAAATCATGCTTGAACACCGCCGACTCGGATACCGTAACGGATGCGCCCGGCCGCTTCTTCGTCAGCGCAATGCGTGCAATTTCCGCCAACGCTCGCCGCATCAGGCCCAACGCGACTGCGGCATGGCCCGCACATCCGAACGCCTGCAGGCCTAGTGCGAAGTGAGGCCCGCCTCGCAGCTGGATCTGCTGGCTGCGCTCCATCGTGAAATCATCGGGAATGAATTGATCCGGGAATTCGTAATCGTAACTGCCGGTGCCCTCCAGCCCCATGACATCCCAGTTGCCGGCAAATCGCACGCGTTCACGCGGCACGAAGCCGATCCGTACTTCCGGCGCGCCGCTCGGCAGCATCCGTGGCGCGCCGTCAGCCATCACGAACATCCCCCCACCCAGCCAGTCGGCGTGATTACTTCCGCTGCCGAAACTGTATTTTCCGCCGCCCTGAAAACCGCCTGTGACCTGGCGGGCCTTGCCGCCAGGTCCGAACATTCCCGCGATGATGGGTCGATTCTGGCCACCAAAAATCTCATCGACGGCCTTGTCCTGCAGGTAAGCTCCGGCCAGCGCTGTTGCAAGCAGATTGGCCATCAGAGTCCAGCCGCTAGAGCCGTCGGCGCGAGTGATCTCTTCCATGATCTCAATGGCGGTCGACAGATCGCAGCCGAGACCACCGACCTCGCACGGCACCGCACACCAAAAGAGCTCGCTTTCACGCAAGGCATCGATGCCAGCACGCGAGAGCGTACGGCCACTTTCAGTCTTTTCGGCCTCCGCCGTGATCAGAGGCGCAATACGCCTGGCGCGCTCCACCAGTTCCTGTCGTGTTGCCAACCCCAGGCCGGATTGCTCCGACCGCGGCGTATTGTATTCACCTTTCGCAGGTGCTACCGCGCTAGTCATGAAAACGTTACTTCCTGATTGGCCGCCGAATGGCGAATGTGCCAGCCAAACTTATTACCACCGCTTCCATGCCGCCAATACAATCTGCGCGGCTATTCGATGCTCGATTGATATCGAATCGGAAATGAGGCGTTCCGATGCTGAAATGGTATCGTAACCGGGTGCCGATTTTATTGGA
>JAQGOC010000151.1 GCA_028293805.1 Gammaproteobacteria bacterium | reverse complement strand
TGACCAACTCCCCGGGAGTGCCCGAAGCAACCGCAACGCCGTCTTCGTCAACCACTCGCGCTCGAACGCCCGGCGCGGGAAGCCCCACGGACAGTGCACCTCCCACCGGACTGACCGGTGCCCGCTTACCCAACGGGACGATATGCGTCGGGGCCGTCGTCTCCGTGAGGCCGTAGCAGTTGTGTATGTAACGGCCGAAGCGGCGCTCGAACTGCTCAACAAAACCAGGAGGCACCGCGGCTCCGCCGGAATACACTTTCTCCAGGCTGGCGAGGCTAGTGGCCGTAGCCGCAGGATGATTGTATATGGCGATGAACGCGGTGATTGCGGCCACGACAAATGTCGGCCGCCACTCCTGGATGGCATCCAGAACCACCCCGGCATCGAAGCGATAGGTCAGGATCAAGGGCGCAGCCATGACCAGCGCGGACCCCAGGCACGCCACGATCCCGGTAATGTGAAACAGCGGTGCGACCCCCAACAGCGGCTCCCCTTCCCGCAACTGGGCCACGTTGCAGAACGAGTTTGAGTTGAAAGCAAACGCGCCGTGCGTGATTATCGCACCCTTCGGCAAGCCGGTCGTGCCAGACGTATAGACCAGCAGCGCAATGTCGCGGCCGCCTGGTTGCGCTCGTGCGGGTGGCACGGCGGTCTCCATTGAGGAAAACCTTGTTAGATCGCTACCTGCGCAGCTCTGCTCGGGAGGCAGGACGCGCACATCGAAGCGGGATTGAAATTCCCCCGCCCTGATCCGGATCAGGATTTCCGGCAACACGCCAGGGTCCACATTGCGCACCACGCTGGCGAACAGATCCTCCAGGCACAGGAGCGCCCTGGGGTGGCAATCGGCGAAGATCTGCGACACCTCCCGCTCCCGGTTCATGGGGTTGACTGGGACCGCGATACCGCCGATTTTCCATGCTGCGAGCAGCCCAATAACGAAATGAGGCATGTTCTGCAAGTAGATTGCCAACCGGTCGCCGCGGCTGAATCCGGCATCGAGCAGCCGGGCAGCCAGCGCGTCACTGATGACATCCAGGTCTCGATAGGTGAGGGTCGCGTCGAAATAACAGATAGCCACCCGGTCAGCGGCCCGCTCGACCGCCGAATCAAAAATGGCCAGGCCTGTCGAATGTCCCGTCGCCGTCATGAGAGCAGTATCACCCCACTGTACGATCTGCTGTCCAACCAGCGTATAGCAGATTTATCGTAACTTGAATGGGTCGCGCCATGGACGGCAATCGATGCAATTTGGGTATCGTTCCTGGCAATTATTTGTATCGGTAACGGCCTCTGACATGGCGGACGGTTGATTCTGAACTGAACACACCTGTCAGGCGCATGGACGATGGAAATGCTGCGCCACATCGGGATACAGACTGCGCTTCTCGTCTTTGGAACAGCCGCAAATGACAAGCTCCGGCTCGAGAACATCCTCACCCTGCAACATGGTTCTCGTTCAAATCTCGCCAAAGCCGCCGGCTGACAACTGTACTATGCGGGCCCCTGCTGCATCGATACATCCCCAGCATCGATCCGATAGCATGATTTTATTGGACGGGATGACGATCCGCGTGTGACATGCCATCCAATGCAAGCGGATCACCTGAGTGACGCGGTTATTTTCAGCCTGGTAGCGTCGCACGTTGCTCTTGTGACGATCGATCGCGAGCCGGCGCGCAACGCAGTGAACGCTGCGGTGACGGACGGTTTGGAGAGAGCCCTGCGCATGACGGAATCGATGCCCGACGTCTGGACGGTAGTCCTGACAGGCAGCGGGACACGGGCGTTTTGTGCCGGAGCTGACTTGAAAGAAGTATCCTCCGGTGGCTTGAGGCGGCTCATCACCAACGACGGTGGGTTTGCCGGATTCGTGCACGCCCGGCGCGCCAAGCCGTGGATCGCCGCTGTGAACGGTCCCGCAGTCGCGGGTGGCTTTGAGATTGCCCTGGCTTGCGATCTGATCGTGGCCGCCGAAGGCACTCAGTTTGCGCTGCCCGAAGTGAAACGCGGACTCATTGCCGCTGCCGGCGGACTGTATCGCTTACCTCGCGTTCTTCCCAAACAGCTCGCAATGGAGTTGATCGCGACTGGCAGCATGGTCTCGGCCAGTCGTTTGCACAGCCTCGGCGCCATCAATCGCCTCACAGCGCCCGGTGCTGCCGTCGCCGGCGCAATACAACTCGCCGAAGAGATTTGTTCAAATGCACCCATAGCAGTTCGAGAGAGCCTCGCGATTGCGAGGGAGGCTTTGGATCGATCGGACGAGGAATTGCGGCAACTGAGTGACGGGGCCCAGGAGCGTGTCATGATGACTGCAGACTTCCAGGAAGGTCCGCTAGCGTTCATCGATAAGCGTTCGCCGCGCTGGCAGGCGAGCTGAAGCTGTCGGGAGGGTATCGATCCTAACTTGTGTCATTTGTACAGAGCGACAGGGCTCCCCGCTAGGTAGCTTAACCGGGTAACTGCACGTATCTACCCACGAGACCCATAGCCATCAGCCACTTCCGCTGGAAGCTCGAGTCCTCTCCTGGGACTCGAACCTCGACTAATTTCGGGGCACCGATCTTTGGCTGCGTGACCGGAGTTGCGGGAACACGGCGATCCAGCTGTTCAGTAAACGGAATAACCGCCATCGACTGGCAGCGTTACACCCGTGATGAAGTCCGCACCGCGGGACGCGAGAAAGACGGTCGCACCAATGATTTCTTCGGGTTTTCCCCAACGCTTGGCGGGTGTGCGCGCGATGATCTCGTCGTTCCTTGGCGAGCTGCGAACGGCAGCAGTCATATCCGTTTCGATCCAGCCTGGCGCGATAGCGTTGACTTGAATGTTATGAGGTGCCAGTTCAATCGCCATGGATTTGGTCAGCTGAACAATGCCGCCCTTGGCTGTGCTGTAGGAAGGCACGAGGCCCGATCCGAAAATCGAGTACAT
>JAQGOC010000150.1 GCA_028293805.1 Gammaproteobacteria bacterium | reverse complement strand
TTTCTCACCGATCGCTTCGAGTTCTTTATCGCGGGGCGCGAGCTGGCCAACGGCTTCTCCGAGCTCAACGACGCAGAGGACCAGGCGGCGCGTTTTCGGGCGCAGGTGGCGCGCAAGGACAAGGGCGACGAAGAGGCCATGTTCTATGACGCCGACTACGTGCGCGCGCTGGAATACGGCATGCCGCCCACGGCCGGGCTCGGGGTCGGCATCGACAGGCTCGTCATGTTCTTTACCGATTCGCCGTCGATCCGCGACGTGATCCTGTTCCCACACCTGCGGCCGGAGGCCGATTGAGGGCCATTCCCCGAGTTCAGGCTCTACGCTCCTGACCGGTTACGTGGCCGACTCCCAAGGGCTTCGGGGAACCCCGCGTCATTCGCCGATCGGGGTGTTCGATTCCGGTGTGGGCGGGTTGACGGTCTTGAAGGCGCTCTGCGGCGAGTTGCCGCACGAGCACTTCGTTTACCTCGGCGATACCGCGCGCCTGCCGTACGGAACCAAGAGCCCCGAGACGGTTGCGCGCTATGCGCTACAAGCAGCGGAGGCCCTCGCGGAGTACGGCGTGAAGTGTCTGGTAATCGCGTGCAATACCGCGTCGTCAGTCGGACTGCCCGCAATCCGCGAGCGCATTGAAGGCGTGCCGATCATCGGAGTCATCGAGCCCGGTGCGGAAGCCGCCTGCGCGGTGTCCCGGTCAGGCCACATCGCCGTTATCGCAACCGAAGGCACGGTACGGGGTGGCGCATACCAGGAAGCGATCCTCCGCCGCAGAGCCGACGCGCGTGTCACTGCGCAGCAGGCGCAGCTGTTCGTGGCACTCGCCGAGGAAGGCTTATGTGAAGGTCCAATTGCTGACAGTGTCGCCCGCCACTACCTCGGATCGCTATTCCACACGCAGCGCCTTGACGCAGGCCGCAGCGGCGCTTCCGACGCGGTGTCAGCTTCGGGGCTGCTGTCGAGTTTACGGGCAGCGTCTTGCGCAGAAACGCTGGTGCGTCCAGACACACTGGTGTTGGGTTGCACGCACTTCCCAATGCTCGCACGTGCCATTCGTGCGGCCGTAGGACGCGATGTGTCCATTGTGGATTCCGCGGCTACCACGGCGAAAAGCGTCCGCGAAACACTTGAACGTGAGGGGCTCACCCGCAAGGCGGGCGAGGGTACAGTACGTTTTCTCGCCACCGACTCCGTCGAACGCTTCGCGCGCATCGGCAGTCGTTTTCTCGAGCGGCCGATCAGCGCGGAAGAGGTCGAGCTCGTGGATCTGTGACTGCAAGCTGCATGTCGGGGCCGCGCTTTACCCCGTTGGGTGTGTCAGTAGATCAGTCCGGGAGTGCGTAAGGCAGGCCGAGTTGCTCCGCATCGGCGTGCGCGCCCTGCGCGGGGGCTGCGTTTGAGGCAGCCGCCGGCTCCTGATCCCCTGCGGCCAGTGGCGCGACGGCCAGGAATTCGCAGCGGCCATCTGCAAGCTGCACGGCTTCCACAACTTTGAACGCGCGACCGTCCGCGAGTTGGCCCGAGTCGCCGGCGGCGAGGCTTAGCGCTCCGCGGGACACGAAGCCCTGCAGGCGGCGCTTCACCCGGCCGCGATAGTGGGCTCGCGCGATCACTTCTTGTCCGGTGTAGCACCCTTTGTCGAAAGCGATGGCGCCGAGCGCGTCGAGATTCAACATCTGCGCCACGAACTCCTCCGAGGTCGCCGCGTATATCTGCGGCTGGCCGGCGGCAATGTCGAGGAGCCGCCATGCGTCGCGCTCGGCGCGCGCGACCGCTGGCAGAGGCGATGTCTGGTCCGCCGGCGAGATCACCAGCCAGCGCGGCGGACTGGCTCCCACTCGCACGACGGTGGAGCTGTCGAATTGGGACTGCCCGCCGACAGTGTCGGGCAGCATGACTGCCGAGGCACTTTCCAGAGCAATCGTCGCGCTGTCGCCCTCGAAGTGCGCAATGGAGGTTGCGGCGTCGAACTGCGCAGCAGCCAAGCTCGATCCGACCGGCTCTCCGGGGTTGCCGCCCGAGCCCGCTTCGGGTGCGACCAAGCCCGCGACCCGCCAGCTCGCCGACTCATCCACGATCTTCACCTTCGCGCGCAGGATGAATTTCGACAGGCGGCTGGCCACCGTTGCCGCGAGCTCGCGCGGCAAAATGGCCAGCAGGTCATCCTGTCCCAGCTGTACCAGGCGCAGCACGGCGATCGTGCGGCCCTGTGGGTTGTGATACCCGGCCAGCAGCGACTGCTGCGGCGTCAGCCGCGCGACATCGTTGGACACCTGTCCCTGCAGAAAAGTCACCGTATCCGGGCCGCGCACCCGCAGGGCGCCCAGATCGGCGAGCTCGCTCAGATTCCACTGTTCTTGCATGCGCCCCTCGCGCGATGACGCTTGGTTCATGAACTTAGGCGTTGTTTTTCCAGAGGTTTCAGGTGGTCCCGGCAGCCGGATTCTGGCACACTCACGCCATGCCGAAATGCGCTGACAAGAACGCCGAACCGCCTCACTCCGTTCCTCCCGTCGCTCACCTGGCTCCATCGTCGACCGCTTCCCCGGTCCTGCGGCCCACGGCCGGCTCCGTCGCCCCGCCCGCAGCCTCCAGGCAGCCCTCCATGCCGCGACCGCGTGAGATCGGGGGGCCCTCCGGTCCCGAGCCTACACGTTTCGGCGACTGGGAAAAGAAGGGCCG
>JAQGOC010000149.1 GCA_028293805.1 Gammaproteobacteria bacterium | reverse complement strand
GGCGTAGCTTGCGCCGAGTCCGACGATTGCAAGCATCGCGACACGGGGATTGAGAAAGATCATTGACCCGACAATGAACACGATCGTGACGATATTCGTAACGAGGATGAGGCCGTGCCGCAGGATGCCGCCCGTGACCCTGCCGGTCTCGTGGAGAACGTTGTTCGTCAATTTCGAGCTGTGGGTCTTGGCATGGAACCCATAGCTGCGGTGCAAGTATTCATTGAACAAGGCAGTGTGGAGCGCATCGCCCACCTGGTAGGCAAAGCGATCGATGGCGAGTGTGCCGAGCAGGTTGATTCCATTCGAGAGCACGACACCGGCCGCAAATGCAGCACCGAGCGCGATCACGAAGCGATGTTCATCCGAGAAATGAAGGTGCTCGTACAGGAACCGCAGCACCGGGTAATGAGCGATCGCATGCGGCTCCGCAAGCGCACTGAAGAAGGGCAGGATAGGGGCGAGTCCACCAACGGTGGAAAGCGCCATCAGCACGGAGAGCATCTGCAGCGCCACAAGGCGTCGTTGCTGCCCCGGGTCGAGGAGACGCCACACCGTAGGTAGAGCTCTCATTGCCGGCTCATGCCCGGGCACCGCTCTTGGCGCGGCTGGGACTGCGGTACTTGCGGATGACGCTCAGCACACGCTGCGGTGCAAAGGCCTGGGCCGTGGATTTCACAGCACCAGACCACCATTTCCCATACCGCCAGGAATAGGGAGCACTCGACAGCAGAGTAACGAGGACGCGCAGCGGACTCCGACATAACGCGTGGCTCCTGGCAAGAGCCGCCGCGACTTTGGCGCGCCGTTCCTGTAGGACGGCGTCCAGATTCGAAGCGGCGCGTGAGCGCCACACCTTCTCCAGCATCCGTCGCAAGTCCTCGAGACAAGTGATGTCATCCGAGTAATGCTCGTCGTGGCGGCGTACGAGCGTAAGCGGTTCCTCGATACAGTCGATCTCACTTTGGGCGGCGAGCCGCCACCACAGATGATAGTCCTCGCACGTTGTCAGCTCTTCGTCGAATCCGCCCACGTGCTCAACCAGTGCCCGGGTCGCAATGACGCTCGGCAGGGCGATGCTGGTTTGCGCCTTCATCAGCTTTTCCAGGATCCAGCCGTCGGGAAGCGGCGGCATCGCCTTGATCGCACTGCCACATGCATCGATCAGGACGAATGCCGTCTGACTCCATCCGCAGGCGGCGCGGCGACGCAGTGATGCAATCTGGATCTCCAGTTTCTGCGGCAACCACAGGTCGTCGGAGTCTACGAAAGCAATGTACTCACCCTGCGCCGCACGTAACGCGGCATTGCGCGCGACAGCCGGTTTTCCGCTGTGCGGCAGCCAGATCAGTCTGACACGAGGCAAATCAACGAGCGTCTGCAGGTAAGCCCTGGCTTCTTCCCCGGACCCGTCATCCGCAATGATGAGCTCCCAGTCGTGCAAGCTCTGTGCAAACACGGAAGCGATCGTGGAACGAAGATAGTGCAGGCGATTGAACGTCGCGAGAATGATGGACACGGTCGGCGCCCTCGACCCGGGCAGCCCCGCCTGTTTGCTCGAGCTAGGCATGGTCAACGTGGAGCGCGGAGCGCTCGTTGCTTCGCTGCGATCGACCGTGTTCGCGTTCCAGCAGTTCGCGGTAGGCCGCAGTCAGCTTGCTGCCTACCGCTTCGAAAGACAGCTCCTTGTCGAAGTGCGCCCGCGCCACCGCACGTACCTCTGACCTTGGCTGGGTGGCGACCGATATCAGAGCCGCGGTCAATGCTTTCGTGTCTTCGCACGGCCACAATGCGCCTACAGTCCCGCCTCCCGTCAAGTTGCGAAAGGACGGGATGTCGCTGACGACCGGCGACAAACCGCAAGCTAGCGCCTCGATCAGGGAGTATCCGCTCCCCTCCCGGTGGCTGCCAAGCACGAAGATATCCGCCGCACGCATCAACTGTTCGATCCGCTCGTGCGCAACCCGTCCGACCAGGTGCACGCGATGGCGGAGGCGAGGATCGCTGTCGATGCGCCTTTGTACGCTCGGCAGCAGCGGTGCGGTTCCAAAGCAGCACCAAAGGTGCAGTTCCGGCAGCCGTCGAATCGCTTCGCTGACTCCATCGAGAACCGTAATTGGGTCCTTGTTAGCGTCCAGATGCCCGACCCACAGCAAGCAAGGATCACCTTCCAAACCAGTAGCGCGCCGCGCCTCGGCTTGATCCCCCGTTGTAAAGCGACTGGGGCATTCCGGAATCTCATACACCCGCGTTTGCGCCTGTATAAGGCCGGCGCGCACAAAGGGCCGTGCCTGCTCGCGTGAGCAAAACGAGACTCCCGCAGACACGTAAAACCCGCGTCGCCACAGCCGGCGCCGCCAGAGCCGCGGGACTCGACTCGCATGATCCTGAAGGATTATTGGAATGCCGGGCGCGAGAAGCGCGAGCGCCACCACGTCGTGCGCGAATCCGAGGCCTTGCACATGCAGGACCTCGGGTGCCAGTTCGCGTAGCAGCTCACCAAGGCAATTGGCTGTGTCGGGCGTCGAAGCGCCGCGTCCGAACGGGAGAAAGTGATAGCTCACGCCGTTACGTGTGAGTGCTTGCTTACGAGCGCAGGCCTGGATGACCGACACGCGGGCCCCGCCTTGCGATGCGGCTTCGGCAACATCGACCAGAGAGGGCCACGCGCGCAGCAGTTGCTCCGGTGCGCGTCCTTCGGGGTCGGTGAAGAAACTGATCTGTGCGACATGCAACAAGTGGCTGCCCGATCGTCTAAAGGCCGGCTACGCGCGGGTCCCAGAGACGGATGAATTTCTTCGAGAGGGCGAGCTCCCACGGCCTATCGTAACGTCGAAAGCGGTAGCGCCAGGATGCGAGGGCCCGAAGACCGGCCTTCCCAACAGAAGGAGAACGGATGTCGGTGACCGTGGGGAATCTGCATCCTAACACGGTCGTAAAGTCATGGATCCTCTCCCGGAGACGCGCCGAGAGCCAGGGGACATCC
>JAQGOC010000137.1 GCA_028293805.1 Gammaproteobacteria bacterium | reverse complement strand
CGGGCTGCGCGCCCCGGGCGACTTTCAGCCAATGAAAAAAAACCCCGCGTTCCGCGGGGTATCTGTCGCCTGCTTGTGTGTGGAGGAGTGTCTTATCGTTCTTGTCCTTCGACGAGGTATCCGACGTAGCTTGCCGCTCATTCCGGATCCACTCTTTATTCGTATCCGCTAGCTCGCTTGCTTGCTTCCTTCCCGAGGCCCGTTCGCCTCTTCTGGCTGTTATATAAGCAACCCGCATGCCAGGATCGCCGCCGGGGCTCCCAATGCGACATGTTGTATCTGCGACGTGGTTCAAGTGTGACGCACTGCCCGTTGTGAGAAGTTTTCATGCCCGTAGCGGAGGGCTTCGAGCCCCGCCGCGAGGGAGCGCGCAGCCGCCTCGAGGGTGAAGTGTCAAGATCATCGACGCATTTGCCGCACGAAGCCTCGGGCCAGCGTGTCCATGGGCTGCTCAAATCATTGAATGCACAGTCGAATTTTCGAATATCCGGGGTGTAAATGAACTCGACACGGGGGTTGGGCGTCACGGGGATGGCGCTGCGATGGTTATTGGGCGGGGTGTTCGCCTGGATCGCGATGGCGCGCGTGCTCGCGGCCGATACGCAGACCGCGATGCCGCGGCCGCCGGAGCTCGAACGCGATGTGCAGTTCTGGGTGCGCGTGTATTCGGAAGTCGATACGAACGGCGGCTTCCTGCATGACCAGTACAACCTCGCGGTCGTTTACGAGAAGCTGCACTTCGCGCCGAATACCTCCCCCCGCGAGCGGGAACGCATAGTCGATCAGGCGCGTGGCCGCTACGCCGCTGCGCTGCGCCGTATCGCGGCCGCGAAAGATGGGCCGCTGTCCGATGACGACCAGCGCATCAAGGCGCTGTGGGGCACCGAAGGCACTCCCGCGCGGCTTCTGGATGCGATCGAGGATATTCGCTTCCAGCTCGGTCAGGCGGACCGGTTTCGTGCGGGTCTCATCCGCTCGGGCGCCTGGGAGACCCATATCGCCGAGACGCTCGCCAATCTCGGGCTGCCAGCCGAGCTCGCCGTTCTTCCCCACGTCGAGTCGTCCTTCAATCCAGCCGCTTACTCAAAGGTCGGCGCCGCGGGCCTGTGGCAGTTCATGCGCTCGACCGGACGCCGCTACATGCGTATCGATAACGCTGTAGATGATCGCCTGGACCCGTTCCGCTCGACCGAAGCCGCCGCGCAGCTTCTTGCGTACAACTACCGCATCCTCGGCACTTGGCCTCTGGCGCTCACGGCGTACAACCACGGAGCCGCGGGCGTCCGCCGAGCGAAGGACACCCTGGGCACCGACGACATCGTCAAGATCCTACGCAATTACAACAGCCGTTCCTTCGGCTTCGCGTCCCGCAACTTCTACGTGTCCTTCCTGGCGGCCCTCGAGGTCGACCGGAACCCGGAAAAATACTTCGGTTCGCTCGATAAGCTCAATGAGGCGAAATTCCAGGAGGTAGTCGTTCCGGGCTACGTCTCGATCACCTCGCTCCAACGCGCCTTGAAAATCGACGGCCTAAAGCTGCGTGCCTTGAATCCGGCGCTGCTGCGCGCGGTGTGGGACGGCAAGCGGAACGTCCCGAAGGCGTATCACCTGAGACTGCCCATCGATGGCGACAAATGGACCAGCGACCTGCTTGCCGCGCGACTCAGTCCTTCGGAGATGTTGGCTGCCCAGCCGGAGCCGCGTGGACCACGACGCTACCGTGTTCAGAGAGGAGATACGCTGGCCAGCCTGGCTGACGAGTACGGCGTCAGCACCGAAGCCCTTGCGCTGATGAACCGGACGAGGACCAGTAAGAAGTTACGCGTTGGCAGCACCATCAAGGTCCCGGAGGCGTCGGCCAATGTGGCCGTTGCGGCCGTGACCCCTGCTCCTCCCGCTCCGGCGCCTGTTCCTGCCATGATCGGCTCGCCTGGGGCTCCGCCGGTGGCCATGCCCATCGCCCTGCCCACCCCTTTTGGTGCTTCGAGCTCACCCGCTCCGGCCGACATCGCGGGCGTCTATGTCGTGAAGCGTGGCGAGTCTCTAGCGGACATCGCTTCGAAAGTCGGGCTGACCGAAGGTCAGATCCTGCAGCTCAATGGGATTCGTAATCGCGACTTCATCTTCGAAGGCCAGCAGCTCGCGATCAAACCGGGCGTCCTGATCGCCACGCAGGTGGCTTCGACGGCCGCTCCCGACATGAGCCACGTGCAGCCCGATGCAGCCGCTGCCGCCAATGCAGCTGCGGCGGCGAATACTGCGGCTCCCGTGGGTCACGGCGGAGTGCCCTCGGCCGTTGCCGAAGAGGAGAGCACAGAGGATGCCGCCGCCGCGAAGGCGCACGGGCCGGCGGTGAACGAGCAGCCGGTGTCGGCGGCCCAGGCTGAAGACCTAGGCCCGGCGCTAGGGCCGGCAGCCGACAATCAGCAGAGCGCGGACCCTACGGATTACTCGGTGGCCAAGGACGACACCATCCTCGTCGCCACGGCGGAGACGCTTGGACACTACGCCGACTGGCTCGGGATGACGGCCGTGCATCTGCGCCAGCTCAACAAGATGAGCTACGGCAAGCCAGTGCTGGTCGGGCACAAGATTCACCTCGACTTCCACCGGGTGTCGCATGAGAAGTTCGAGCAGCGTCGGCGTGAATACCACCAAACGCTGCAGGCGAGCTACTTCGCGTCTCATCGTATCGTGGGCACCGAGGTCTATATCGCGCGGCGTGGCGATTCGATGTGGACGATTACGCAGCGCTTCTCGCAACTGCCGGTCTGGCTGCTGCAGCAGTACAACCCGGATCTGGATCTCGCGGATTTGCACCCCGGCACGCAGATCGTCATGCCTCGAGTGGAGGTTGTGGTGAGCAATGGCGGCTAAAGAGGGCTGAGCACGTAGGCCGACGCGGACCCCAATCGCCTGCGGCGGGACCCAATCGCGATGGACGAGGCCGGGCGCTACTGCGGGTTCTGGCGGCTGCTGAATTCCTTCAACGCGGCGAGGCTTTTGCTGCCGACAGTGAACCGCTGGGGTTCGCCGCCGCCGCCGGCGACGCGAGTCTCGAGCGCGATTGTCTGCGCGCCTGCGAGACACTTCAGCGCGTCTTGCGGGAGTTGGAAGTACCAGTACAGGCTCCAAGGAGCGGGCGTGGCGTAAGGTGCATGCGCGAGACCCAGGCGCTTGAGGCCGCCGTCCACAGGCTGCAATGCCAGCGGCTTGCCGTCGCAGAGCAGCTGCGGCTCGAGTGTCGTGCTCTCGGGCGCGGGAGCCGACATCCAGAGGAACAGCGCTCGCTTTCCCATCTGGTCCGTCTCGAACGGTGCGATATAGGCGAACGGATCGCCGGCGCTGCCGCGGGTCGCTTCGGCAAGCAGCTCCACGGGGTCGTTCATCACGGTCAAGGTCGTAGCGGTGTCAGGATCGAGCTTGTCGACCACGGGCTGCGACGGAGTGGACGCGCAGTCGCTAAGGAAGGCGATGAGGACCACCAGGGTCCAACGGCCAGGGGGCGGACTGGGGGTATTGCCGAGCTTCACGTGCGATCTATTGGGGAGCCGCCAGGGTTCATTATAGTCAGGCGCAGGGCACCCGAACCGAAAGTGTGATCTACAGTCAAACTCCCGAACACGCCGCGGGTTCCCCCCGTCTGCGGGCGCCGACGGTGTGACGGATGTACATCGCCCACTGGAACTGAACCGCCTATAATTCCGTTCGTTATCCGCAAGTGCTTGTTTGCCCGGAAGATGATGCCCTTTCCCAGGATACTGCTCGCCTCTGTGGTGCTCACCTGCGCGGCCGTGGCCGCCCGCGGTGATGCGCTCCCTCAGGCTGAGCGAATCATGTTGCGATCGACGGAGAGCTTGCCGGTCATCGACCGTCTCGTCGTGCGCAAGACCGAGCGGAAGCTCCTCCTTCTGCACGGTAGCTCCGTCGTGCGCTCGTACAAGATCGCGCTCGGCTTGAACCCCGTGGGGCAGAAGGAGCGCGCGGGCGACTTCCGCACCCCCGAAGGGCGTTACTCCCTGGTCCGCCGCAATCCCCGCAGCGACTTTTTCCTCTCGATCCAGGTCTCTTATCCCAACGACGCCGATCTCAAGCGGGCGCATCGGAACCATTGGGATGCGGGCGGCTCCATCATGATCCACGGCCTTCCCAACCAGTTGAAGCACGAGCCGGCCTACTACGAGAGCCGCGACTGGACCGATGGCTGCATCGCTTTGACGAATGCCGACATGGTGGAGGTCTGGCTGCTGACGCCGGACAATGCCCCTATCGACATTCTTCCGTAGCGTCTTCGGGCGCGCGACACTCTCCCGGGAACACTTCAGTGGACAGCAGCATCGTCGTTCCCGAATTCATCGACGCACGGGTGGGTCCGCGCGGCAGCCTCGAGAATCTCTCCCAGGCCGAGATCGGCAAGCTGCTCGATTCGGGTCAGGGGGGCCTCTACCGCCTCTTTCGTCAGTGCGCGCTCGCGGTGCTCAACAGCGGCGCCGACACCGATAACGCGAAGGAGATCTTCGACCGCTACCGCGATTTCGACATCGAGATCGTGCGCCACGCATGGGGCATCAAGCTCGAGATGCACAACGCTCCGGCCGCGGCGTTCGTCGACGGGCAGATGATCCGCGGGATCAAGGAGCATCTGTTCGCGGTCCTGCGCGATGTAGTGTTCATCTCGAACGAGATCATCGATTGCGGCCGCTTCGATCTCTCGAACTCGGCGGCGATCACGAACGCGGTGTTCCACATCGTCCGCAATGCGCGGCTCCTCGACAATAAGGCGCGGCCGAATCTCATCGTGTGCTGGGGCGGACACTCCATCGGCGAGGACGAATACCAGTACACGAAGAGGGTCGGCTACGAGATGGGCCTGCGCGCCCTCGACATCTGCACCGGATGCGGCCCTGGCGCGATGAAGGGCCCGATGAAGGGCGCTACCATCGGCCATGCCAAGCAGCGCATCGAGCACGGTCGTTACGTCGGGATCACGGAGCCCGGCATCATCGCCGCCGAACCCCCGAATCCGATCGTGAACCAGCTCGCCATCCTGCCGGACATCGAGAAACGCCTCGAGGCGTTCGTGCGGCTCGCGCACGGCATCGTCGTCTTTCCGGGCGGTGCGGGGACGGCGGAGGAAATTCTGTATCTCGTCGGCATCCTGCTGGACCCTGCGAACCGCGACCAACCATTCCCCGTCGTCCTCACGGGCCCGCGCGAGAGCGCGGCCTACTTCGAGCATATAAGTCGCTTCATCGGCGGTACGTTGGGCGACGAGGCTCTGCGGCGGTTCACCGTGATCATCGACGATCCGGCCGATGTCGGCCGGTACATGGTGCGCGCCATGGGAGCCGTGCGTGAGTTCCGCCGCGAGCGTAATGACTCCTACAATTTCAACTGGCTCCTGTCAGTGCAGCCGGAGTTTCAGCGGCCGTTCGAAGTGACGCACGAATCCATGCGCTCGCTCGAGCTGCATCGGAATCAACCCGTGCATCAGCTCGCGGCGAACCTGCGGCGCGCGTTCTCGGGAATCGTCACGGGCAACGTCAAGGAGTACGGCATCAAGGCGATCGAACGCCACGGTCCGTACGAGCTCTCGGGGGATCCCGAGATCATGAGGTTGCTGGATGAGTTGCTCGCCGCTTTCGTAGCTCAAAAGCGCATGAAGTTACCGGGCTCGGAATACCGCCCGGTGTATCGGCTCGTCGCCTGAGACGCTGAACCAACTCCTTGCATTACATAACGTTGCGCGTTCTTCACACACGCGCGGTCACACATGGAAGCTACGTCGCACCGTAGGCAATCGGCGACATGCGTGTGAACCAGTTCCTGCGTCCTTGGCGTGAACACCGTACGCTGCTCGAAATCTTCAGGAGCTTCTTATGAGCTCATCCGATAGAGGGCGAGGCGACGCGCCCGGTCAGCGCCACGAACCGGCACCTGCCGGCAGTACTCCGGGATCCATCGACCCAGCGGATCCTTATGCGAATTGGCTCGATCGCATGCAGCGTGCCCGTGCGCGCCACGCGGCGATCACCAAGAATCTGTACACCTGGTCCAATTACAAGAGCTGGGCGGACAAGATGCGGGACACCTATGACGAGGATGCCCCGAACGCTCAGAACGGCAACGCGCCGGGCATTCCAAAGCCATCGCTGCCGAAGAAGTAGCCGGCGCTCGGCTCAAGCGGGTGGGGGCGGCGCGGGCGTCCTGCAAAGTTTCTCGTGGCGCACGGCCATCGGCAGGCGCGACAGCTCCCGGGCGGCTGCGTAGAACCGCGTGAGGTCGTTACCCTGCTCAGCCAGCAGTCGCTCGAACCCGGGCAAGCAGTCGAAGTAAGTTGCCTCCGCCGCCAGGCGCGCGTTGTTCAATCCCTCCGTCAGCCATTCCTCATATAGCGGCGAGCGCACCTCTTGGCGATGCTCGAGATCCCGGATCGCCGTCGCCAGCGCGGCGAATTGCGCTGCCTTCTTTTCCCGCATTTCAGGCGGCGGCAGTCCCGACGCGTAAAGCCGTGCGAGCTGTGCGTGTGTGTGCGCAAAGAGCTCCACGAACTCCCGCTGGCGCGCGCTGTATTCCCGATACTGTTGGATCCGATCCGCGTGGCCGTTGAGCGTCAGCCAGCGTTCGAGGCCGGCGTTCTCCACGGTCACCGCAAACGCCTCGTTGAACTGGGAGTCGTTCTTGACATAGAGCAGTTGGTGAGCCAACTCGTGGAAGATGATCGCCGCGAGCTCGTCCGGGCCGTAGCGAAGCATGGTATTCAGCACCGGATCGGCGAATTTCCCGAGCGTGGAGTACGCGGGGACACCGTCCAGCGTCACGTCGAAGCCGCGCTTCGACAGTTCCGCCGCAAAGGCGCGAGCCCGCTTTTCCGCGAAGTAGCCCCGATAGGCCACACAACCGGCAATGGGAAAGCACCACTGCTTCGGATGCACCGAGAACTCGGGAGCCGCGACCACGTTCCAGACGACATAGGGGCGGTGGAGATCGGCGTACGTGCGGTAGCTTCGATTGTTCGGCAGCTTCAGCTCCCGGCTGGCGAAGTCACGCGCTGCACGCACCTCTGTAAGCCGGTCCCGTACTGTCTGCGGAGTGCGCGGATCCGCAACTACCGACTCGATGGGTTTGCGCGCGCGCATGACGTGCCACTGGCCATTGGCCGCTTGCATGACATAGAGGGTGCCGCATCCGGGGAGTGCGGCGAGCAGAACAGCGACGAGCAACAGCCGCAGGCGCGGCGTTCGGTTCAGGCGCGACATTCGACGGCCGGAGACGGCGCCTTGGCGGGTATCAGCGTGAACACGGGCTCGCGTCTTCGCGAACCCGGCAAGTCCTGCGCACAAGGCATGAGAACTCTCGGGTAACATGTGGATATGGAAGTCTACTTGGTTGGCGGTGCGGTTCGGGATCGACTGCTCGGACGCCCGGTACACGAGCGTGACTGGGTCGTTGTCGGGGCCCGGCCCGAAGAGCTGGAGCGGGACGGCTTCGTGCCCGTTGGCCGCGAATTTCCCGTCTTTTTGCACCCGCGGACGCGCGATGAATACGCGCTGGCCCGGCTCGAGCGCAAAGTGGCGCCGGGCTACAGGGGCTTTACGACGCAGTTTTCGCCTGACGTCACGCTGGAGGAGGACCTCAAGCGCCGCGATCTCACGATTAACGCCATGGCGGAAAGCGCCTCCGGGGAAATCGTCGATCCCTACGGTGGGCGCCGGGATCTGGACGAGCGCGTCCTGCGGCATGTGTCGGAAAGCTTCATCGAAGATCCCGTGCGCATCCTGCGCGTGGCCCGCTTCGCCGCTCGGTATGCCGACCTCGGGTTTCGTGTGGCGGAGGAAACCCGGGCGTTGATGGAACGGATGACGGCTTCCGGAGAGGTCGATGCGCTGGTTCCGGAGCGAGTCTGGCAGGAGACGGAGCGCGCGCTGGGTGAGCCGCGGCCCGACGTGTTCTTCGAGACTCTGCGCAGCTGCGGGGCGCTGGCCGTGATCTTCCCCGAGATCGCGGCACTTTACGGCGTCCCGCAACCACCGCGATGGCACCCGGAAGTCGACACCGGGGTGCATGTCATGTTGGTCGTGCGCTATGCGGCGAAGATCGGAGCTTCGACTGCGGTGCGCTTCGCCGCTCTCATGCACGACCTCGGCAAGGCGCTCACGCCCCGCGATAAGTGGCCCAGTCATCACGGGCATGAAGAGGCCGGGGTCCCGCTCGTCGAAGGTTTGTCGAACCGGCTCAAGGTGCCCAATGAATATCGGGAGCTGGCGGTTCTCACGGCGCGTCACCATGCCTCCGTACATCGAGCGGCGGAGCTCCGGCCGGCGACGCTCCTGAAACTGTTGGAAGCCACGGACGCGTTCCGGCGACCGGAGCGGTTTGGGGAGTTGCTGTTGGCATGCGAGTCCGACGCACGCGGCCGCGCCGGTCTGGAGGCACAGCCTTATCCGCAGGCGGAGTATCTGCTGCGGGCGCGGGACGCGGCGGCGGTCGTGGCGCTTTCAGAGGAAGAGCGCCAGGGACTCCAGGGGCCCGCGATCGGCGATAAAATCCGCGAAAAGCGGCTCGCCGCAGTGAGCGGAGTCAAAGAGTCGTATTGCCCGCCTGAACGGCCGCGGTAGCACACCCAAGCCAGCTTCGCTCAGCAGGCGGGGACCTGCGCACCGGCATTGGTGAACGCTGGCTACCGTACCGCCCGACAGGCTTGCTGCGGAGCGAGCTTTCCGCAATCCGCTATTGAATTGACGGCACCCCGAAAGTACGTGCGAAGAAGCTCGCTGTGGCTTCGTCGACGCGCTGCCAGGAGGCGCTTCGCAGGAAGCCGTGAATCTCATTGGGAATCACGAGCTCTTCGTAAGGTAGCTTGAGCACGTCGAGGCGGCGGGCAAGATCGACAGTCTGCTGAAATTGCACGTTGCGGTCGTCGTCTCCATGGATGAGCAGCACGGGTGACTTCCAGCCCTGGACGTCGGCGTCCGGCGATGACTCCCAAGACACTTTCATCGCCTCCTCGCGGTCGCCCTTCTCGTAGCGAGTCTCGGGCTTGCCGGCCAGCTCGTCCATGAGCCGCGACCAGTCGTGCACGCCATGGATGTCGACTCCGGCCTTGAAGATGTCTGAATTGCGCGCGAGCGCAAGACCCGTCAGATAGCCTCCATATGAGCCGCCCCAGATTCCAATCCGCTTTGCATCGACGCCCGGCACCGCCTGCAGGAACCGGGCGCCGGCCACGACATCCTGATATTCCGCAGCCCCTGCGGGGCCCGCCTGTTCAGGCTGGTGGAAGGCGCGGCCATAACCGATGCCGAGCCTGTAGTTGACGGACAACACGACAAAACCGTGGGCCGCAAGATATTGGTTTACGGCGTAGGCGTTGCTGTAGTACTGCATGTAATGCCACCCGAGCAACATCTGTCGCGGCGGTCCGCCGTGGACGAAGATGATCCCCGGCTTGGGGCGGCCGTGCGCCGCGGACTGGTGGTCAGCTTGCTCGAACAACTGGCCGTGTACGACAGTTCCGTCCGCCGCATTGAAACTAACGGGCTTGGGGCTCACGAGTTCTGTGAGGGGGAAGTCCGCCGGCAGCGCTCCGGCGCTCAGGGCGGCGCGCTGCTTCCCGTCCAATGCTACGATTCCGATCGACGGTGGCTGTTGTGAGCCAGCGGCCACGAACGCGATCCGGTCGCCCGCTGCGCTGACAGGACTCCATTCCAACGTGTCTCCCGATGTAAGCGCCACAGGTGTTGCGCGATCGACAGGCACTCGGAAGAGATGACGGCGGTCGTAATCGCCCGCGGTGGTGCCGGTGTTAGCGTCGTAGATCATGAAGCGGCGATCGCGGCTTTCAGCGACGTGCTCGACCATGAATGCTCCCGGAGTGAGCAGGAGGGGCGCGCCGCCGGTGACCGCCACCGAATAAAGGTGGGGCCACTCGTCGAGATAGGCCAGGAAGATGAGTCGATCGCCCGCCCCCCAGCGCAAATTCGCCTGCCCTTCCACGTCTGGATAAGAGCCGGCCAGCGTGTCCGGGCTTTGCCAGACGCGGCGACCCGCGCCATTACGGGCATCCGCTACCCAGATCGACCACGGACGGGGCGTCTGTTTCAGGAGCGGCTGCGGCGGGCCGCCGTCTCCGGGGCGCCGCACGAAAGCGATGCGCGCGCCATCCGGCGACCAGCGTGGGGACACATCGTTGCCGGTGGACGGCGCAAGATAAAGGAGCGCTTGGTCCTTTGCAGCGAATATCCCGATGAATGCGTGATCACCGCGGTTGGAGACGAACGCGAGTCGGCTGCCGTCCGGCGACCAATGCAGGTCGCTGTCTTTGCCCCGGTCGAAGAACAGGCGCTCGGGCTTCCCCTGGCCGTCGAGGGCGGCGGTCCACACGTGGTCGTCTTTCGTGTAGGCGAGCTGCCCGCGTGATGAGATGGAGGGCGCGTCGCCTTCGGCCACCTTCTGCGGCGCGCCGCCGCTCAGCGGCGCGCTCCAAATCGTCGTCAGCGGCTGCTCGGGTG
The DNA here is from genome assembly GCA_028293805.1 of Gammaproteobacteria bacterium. Taxonomy (GTDB): domain Bacteria; phylum Pseudomonadota; class Gammaproteobacteria; order Steroidobacterales; family Steroidobacteraceae; genus 13-2-20CM-66-19. The sequence continues at coordinate 7,257 of JAQGOC010000137.1, read as the reverse complement.
AGGAGGTCGGATCGGGTGCGAGATTGCCCTCCGCCGGCCAGTTTGCGTCGTGATCACCGCCCCGCACGTACACGAGCTGTGTGCCATCCGGGGAAAAGGTGAGCTGAGTGATCTCCTGCCCGTCGTCCTCCGTGTACTGCGTGAGCTGGCGTGGCGTAAAGGCGGGGCCGCGCGCCACCCAAACATTCCGCACACCCTCGATGTCGCGGACCCAGGCGATGACGTCGCCCTGCTCTGCCGAGGCGAGCTCGGTTGCGTAAGGGTACTTAAGCACTTGCGCCATCGTGAAGGCGGAACGGGTCGACGCTTGCGCGGCCCAGTGGCCGAGAGTGAAGGCCAAAATGAAGAGGGTCAGCGGACGGACGGTGGGCATGAGCAACTCCGGAGGGGCTTCCCTGCTCGGAAGTCTACAAGACTTCATCCCGTTCGAATGCTTGTCAGAGGGTGCGCTGCATGGCAACCAGGTCCAGCCATCGGCCGAATTTGTGGGCGACCTGGCGAAAGGTGCCCACCGGCTCGAAGCCGAGTTTCTCGTGGAGGCGTAACGAGGCGATCGCCTCGGAATCGATCTGCGCAATCATGACGTGCATGCCGAGCTGCGCGGCACGGGGAAACAGGGCTTCAATCAGCGCGCGGCCGAACCCTTGTCCGCGACAGTCCCTGCGAATGTGGACCGAATGCTCCACCGTGTAGCGATAACCCCAGCGGGCACGCCACTCGCCGAAGCTGGAAAACCCGGCTATCTCGTCATTCAACTGCGCTACCAGAACGGGCAGTCCCTGTTGCCGGCGGGCCTCGAACCAAGCGTGCCGCTCCTCCAACGTCGACACGCGTTCGTCATAGATGGCCGTGGTGGTGCTCACCACATCGTTATAGATGCCAAGGATTTCGGGCAGATCCGAGCTCGTTGCGTCGCGAATCAACATGGCCGCCTCCGTATTGCCCACCCGGGAGTATTTCTCATACTACCGGAAGCCGGCCGGAGGCTCAGCGGCGATCTGGAACGCCCGATCTCGAGCAGCTGCGCTCGGCTATCTCTTCCCGGCCTGCCGCTTGCCGACCGGCAAGGATTCGTTCGAGAACACTCCGGTCACCAGCATCTGGTGCTCGGCTTCGTCCATGAGCTCGACCCGGTTGCGGCCTTTGACCTTTGCCTCGTAAAGCGCCTGGTCCGCGAGCTGCAGTGCGCCGCGGGGATTTCGATCGAATGTCGGCTCCACTACCGCGACACCCACGCTGATCGTGACGCCGGCGGAGGTTCGGGATCCGCGGTGCTCGATGCCCAGCTCGCCTACCGCGCGGCGTATGCGCTCTGCAATCTCCTTCGCCTGCTGCCCGTCCACGTCGTAAAGGATTGCCGCAAATTCCTCGCCCCCGTAGCGCGCCAGAACATCAAGGGGACGACGAACCAACTTCTGCACCGACTGTGCGACCCGCCGCAGGGCCTGATCGCCGGCCTGGTGCCCGTAGCGATCGTTGTACCGCTTGAAATGATCGACATCGATCAACACGATCGCAAGGGCGCGGCCATCTTCGAGAGCCTGCTGCCAGAGGCGGACGAGGTATTCGTCGAATACGCGGCGATTCTTCGTTCCGGTCAAGGCATCGTGCTGCGCGAGCTCTTCGATGAGGCGGCTTTCGAGAAAGCCGGTGCGTGAACCCTTCTCGAGATGTCGAGCGGCAATGGTGCACGCGACCAGGCCCAGGAGCAGGAACGCATAGGAGCGCAGCGCGATGGGGAACGCGAGGTCAAAGTAATTGGCGAAGCTGATGAAGGACACGACGGCCAGCAAGCCGGACAAAAATCCCGCACGGAAGCGGAATCCCTGAAAGAAAAAAGGTCCGATCAACGTCAGCGGCAGGACCATGAGCATTTCCGACTGGCCGTACGCTGCGGCTTGTGCGATGTGAGCCGCTGCTATGGCGTTCCTGGCGGGCACGATGATGCGCGCCCAGCGCGCATACAGTCGCTCGTATGCCGTGCTGCAGGCGATCGAGGCCAGAGCGATCGAACCGACGATGACCAACCCGAGATCGAACAGCAGAATGCCATTCCAGGAGCTTTCGACGGCTTGCTCCGCACCGCGCAGGACGGCCAGCAGGGCGCCGAGCACACAAGCCACCCGGATGAGGGTACGGTTGTGCAGCAGCTGGGCACGGACGTACGGCGCCTCCAGTGCCGGACTGAAGCGCAGATTCGGGGAGCTTCGTTGCAGCTCGATGGCATAGAGCGAGTTCGGATACACACTCGGGTCCAGCCGCGATGCATTAATCATGCGGCACGATAAGAGCTATTCAGGCGCTCCGCTGTGATCCGCTCGGAAGCTGCACCAGAAAAGGGCCGCGTCGGTACGTTCAGTGCCCTTCCACCGATTGAAGACCGCCCACTGGTTCTCAGTAATCACCGCTCCCGTGCCAGGCTGCCGGCCGGGCGCCGGCACGCGCAGCCTGTGCTGCGATAGCGGCAGTGCGCTGCCAGTGCCCACCCATTGGCCAGAGCAGCGGCGCGGTGCCGGGGGGTGACCGAAAGTGCCCCGCCGAGGTGGCTCGGCTAGACTTTCCGACTTCGGTGGCGGCCTGGAACCGCGCCGTCCGGTTCGTCAGCAGCGATCCCGGCCCCGCCTTATTTGCCGCTTTTGGATGGCGGCGATTCGCCGCCGAGATTGCTGGTGCGGCGGATGAACGCCGCGACGTTCTCGTGCAGCAATTTGAGCGATGACTCCTTGGCATAAACCATGTGGCCCGAGTCGTAGAACCGGTACTCGATGTTGTTCTGCAGGCTGGCCGGCATCGGCAGGTGATGCATCTCGTAAACGCCCTGGTAGAAAGGCGTCGCGAGATCGAAATACCCCGCGTTCAATTGCACCTTGAGGTTGGGATTGAGCTTCATGGCGTTCGCGAGGTCGGGCATGACGTTGGAGCCCTGGCGCGCCGAGGCCGGTAGCTGGGGCTGTCCCGGCAGCTGGTGTTGGAAGTTCCAGGTGCGGAAGGTGGGGATGCTCGCCTTGAAGAGCTTGCCCTCACCGTAGTGCAGGTCCTTGCGCGCGTAGTCGTTGAATGCGGAGACATAGGCCGAGCCGAGCGCGGCGGCCTGCGGGTCGTAATCGGCGCGCTGACTCAGGGGATCGATGTCGGGGCCGGAAAACCGGGTATCGAGCCGGCCGGTGGTCATGCCGTCACTGCCCTGCAGGTTCTGGCGAAATTCGCCGCCGTCGATGCGCAGGTCCGCCTTGAGGATGTAGTCGACGGAAAGGCCGGTGTACTGGTGCAGCTTTTCGGCGATTGCGGCCCGGTCCGTCGCGCTCAGGTCGGACCCAGCCGCAAGCGCACGGGCATAGTCGCCCATCGCGAACTGTTCGACTTCAGCGAGGAGCGCCTCGAGGCTCTTGTGCTCACCAGGCAGCTTCTGGTGATACCAGGCCGTGGCGGCGTACGTCGGCAACACGGTCTGGTAGGGCAGATCGATGCCGGGATTGCCGGTCGGGCGGTCGGGACTCAGATCGAAGTTGAGGATCTGGGACAGCAGGATCACGCCGTTGAAATCGATCGAGCGATCGGCTTCGAGCTGGTTGATGAGCACGGCCGAACGCGGCGTTCCGTAACTTTCGCCGAACAGATACTTCGGCGAATTCCAACGGCTGTATTTCGAGAGGAACTGCGCGATGAAGTCGGCGAACGCGTAGGCGTCCTGGTCGACGCCGTAGAACGCTTTTTCCTTGTCCTTGCCGGCGATGCGGCTGAAGCCGGCGCCCGGGGCGTCGATGAACACGAGGTCGGTAGCGTCGAGCAGGCTCGAACCGTTGTTGACAACGGAGTACGGCGCGGCCGCCGTGTGTGCGTCGGTCGCCGTGACGATGCGGCGGGGACCGAAAGCACCCATATGCAGCCAGAGCGTCGCGGATCCGGGACCGCCGTTGTAGACAAAAGTGACGGGCCGCGGGCCACCGCCGCTTTTGAAATAAGCGACGTAGAACATCGACGCTTCGGCGGTCGGATTCTTTGCATCGCCGCCCTCCTCTGCCGCAGCGGAGCGTCCCTTCTCGGTGTTAGGATCGCGAGGCACGTCATCCCAGTCCTTCGGATGCACGATGAAGGTGCCGGCAACTGCCTGGTAGGAAATTGCGTGGCCATCGACGGTGACAGTGCCGGTGCTGAGCGTCGCTTCGGGCTTGAAGGGCTCGAACTTGCCGCCTTCCGGCTTCTCGGAGTCGCTATCCTGCTTCTGCTCCTGCAGGCTCAGCGCAACGCGTGCCGCGACCGCAGACGCGAACGGCGTCAGTGCGAGGACCGTCACCAGGCAGGCCCCCAAGCTGAGTCGTCTCATGATCATCTTCGCAATCCTCCCATTCCCTAAAGATGTCTTCCAAGTCTAGCGGACCTGCCCGAATAAGTAAGCGGGGACACCGGCTCTCAATGCTTTGAACATGTCGATGCGGTGCGCCTCGCAGCGTGAGTCGCGCGCGGCGCGTTGGCTTTCGAGCTGGATAGACGGGCGACACCTCTTGTGGCGCTCGCGGACGATCGAGATGCGCGGAATGGGCGGATTGGCGTACATTACGTGATCTTTAGGATGGCTACTCGCGATGGCGGGGAAACGGGGGGAATGAACGATGCGCCAGATAGCGATTGCAGGGCTTGCAGCCCTTCTCGTTCTGTTCGGCTGTACGCATATGAAGCCAACTTCACCAGACTCGGCGCCGAACCAGGCGGGCGCTACGGTGCAGAGCCCCAAGACATCGCAGGGCACAGGAACGACAACCAACTCCACGGCGCGAGCCTCCGGCTCCGCGTCGAAGCCCGCGGTTTCCACGCCAGCGCCGGCAAAGCCGAAAGGCGGCGCGAAAAAGCCGCCTCAGCCGGCAACCGCGGCAACAGGTTCCTCATCTCAGGGCGGAGCTGATAGCGTGAAACCCAAACTGCCCACCTCCAAAGATCCGCAGAAGACTTCCGCCACGCCCGCCGCGTCAGCATCAGCATCCGGCGCTGCGCAGTCGACGCCCGCCGCTCCCGCGGCAGGTACTGCTGCCCGTCAGAGTACGCCGCCGGCGCCTACGCTCGATCTGGCTTCCTTGGAGCAGCGGCTCAAAGAGACCCGAGCCATCGGGATGTTCTCCAAGCTCTCTTTGAAGAATCAGGTCGACGATCTGCTCAATGAGTTCCGGGCCTTCCACCAGAAGCGGGCCACGGCTTCGCTGGCCGAGCTGCGGCAAAGGTACGATCTGCTGCTGCTGAAAGTGCTCAGCCTGCTGCAGGACGGGGACCCGCCGCTGGCGACCGCCATCTCCACCTCGCGGGAAGCCATCTGGGGCATTCTCACGGATCCGAACAAATTCGCCAAAATCTGAACTCGTGCCACAGGAGGCATCATGGGCCGTCGCATATCCGTTCTCGCTCTTACGCTCACCACCGTGTTCGGCTGCGCGCGCTTGTTGGCCGCCGATGATTCGGGCATGGGTAAGGATCTAGGCGCTACGATCGCATTGCAGGGCATGCCCTGCGACAAGGTGGCGGATGCCAAACGCAACGCCGACAGCGATTACAGCGTCTCCTGCAAGGACGGCAATCGCTATCACGTGTTTGTCGACCCCACGGGACGCGTGGTTGTGAAAAAACTCTGACGTGGCGGCGAACGCCCTGAAGCGGGCGGCGCCGTCGAGACGCCGCCATGCCGCGGCGCGACGGCGCGCTACTGCGTTGGCTGAAGTCCTGGGCGTTCAACCCACAGCTACGCGCGGCCACCGACAGATCCTTCCATCGCGGCATGGGGATGGGGAACGCTACGGGCATGAGACCAACACCGCCGCCAAGCCGCTTTACGACGGGGTGGCGGAGAAAGCCGGGTTCGTGGTGTATCGGAAATCGCTATGAGACAAGTGATCAGATAAGAATCCGCTAGCGGAAGGACTGCATATGCTGAAGCGAGTCGGAGTTACCCTACTTGCGATAGTTTTCGGCGGCTCCGTGCACGCCGCGGACGATGAGCACCGCTCGCACCCCGTGCCGGAAAAGCTCGGCACGGTAACGTTTCCGACTTCGTGCACGCCGGCGGTCAAACCAGTGTTCGAAAGAGCGTTGGCACTGCTGCATTCGTTCGCTTACACCGCATCCGAACAGGCATTCCGCGACGTTCTGGGCCAGGATCCGGGCTGCGCGATCGCGCGCTGGGGAATTGCGATGTCCTTGTTCCACCAGCTTTGGGAGCCGCCGTCAGGCCAGGAGCTGCGCGAAGGCGCCGAGCAGATTCGCAAGGCCGCCGAAATTCCAGCTGGGTCGTTGCGTGAGCGCCAGTTCATCGAGGCCCTGAACACGTACTACCGTGATCCCGAACATCAGGCGCCCGCGGTTCGCGCACAACATTACGCGCGTGCCATGACCGACGTCGCCCGAAGCAACCCGCGTGATGCCGAGGCGCAGATCTTCTACGCGCTGGCCCTCGTCGCGACAGCGCCACCGGCCGACAAGATGCATACCAACCAGAAACGCGCCGCCGAAATTCTCGAGCCCATTTTTCGTCAACAACCTCAGCACCCCGGGCTGGCTCACTATCTGATCCATGCCTACGACAGCGCAGAACTCGCGCCACAGGGTTTGGCTGCAGCCCGCGCGTACTCCAGGATCGCTCCGTCGGCGCCTCACGCTCTGCACATGCCGTCGCATATCTTTACCCGCCTTGGACTCTGGGACGATTCCGTCGCGTCGAATCAGGCGGCGCGCGCGGCGGCGCGCGAGCAAGCCGATCTCGGGGAAGAGCTGCATGCCATGGATTACCTGACCTATGCCTATCTGCAACGCGGGCGCTATGCTGAAGCAGAGCAGGTTGTCGTCGACCTGCGGGCCATGAAAAATCTCCCCGCGCCTCAGTTCAAAGTGGGTTACGCCGCGACCGCCATGCCGGTGCGCGTGGCAGTGGAGCAGCGCGCCTGGGACAGCGCTGCCTCGTTGGAGCCCCTGCCGCAATCGGCGCCACACGTTGCAGCCTTGGTCTACTGGGCGCGCGCACTCGGCCAGGCTCGTGCGGGCCATCCGCAGTCCTCGGATGCTGAAATCGAGAGACTGCACGCCTGTCTGCGCGAAACGCAGTCTGCCGGGAGCGAGTATTGGGCCACGCAAGTCGACGCTCTGCTCAAAGAGGCCGAGGCTTGGCGTTTTGCGGCCAACGGGGAGCCGGAGGCGGCGATTCTCAATCTGCGTGCGGCGGCGGACAAGGAGGATGCTGTCGAAAAACTGCCGCTCACGCCGGGTCCTGTCGTTCCGGCC
>JAQGOC010000127.1 GCA_028293805.1 Gammaproteobacteria bacterium | reverse complement strand
TCACAGTTTCCTGATGCCGCTCGACAAACACTTCCCGATGGTCGCGACCCGAGACGTCGGGCGGGTCGCCGCAAAGCTCATTCAGGAGGATTGGACGGGCACGCGAATCGTCGAGATGGAAGGTCCGCGCAGAGTCTCGCCCAACGACCTGGCGGCCGCCTTTGCAAGGGTCTTGGGAACGCCCGTGCGAGCCGAAATCGTGCCCCGCGAAACCTGGGAGGATCTGTTCCGCTCGCAGGGAATGAAATACCCGGGTCCGCGCATTCGTATGCTGGATGGGTTCAACGAAGGATGGATCGATTTCTTCGGCGGCGGCGCGAATGCGATCAAGGGAACCGTCAGCGTCGAGGAGGTGGTCGCCTCCCTTGTTCACAGTTAACCAGCCCACTTCTGCGTCGTTAACGAGGGGTGCTTCAACAGCGACGAGCTGTATGACCGCCAAGTCCTTGGTTGACACCAACGTCGTTCTTACTCCATCGGCAAGGACTTTCGCAAACCTGGACATCTTCAACAGCCAGCTGTTCCGCCACGCGGATCCGGCCTCATTGTCGTGAGGCAACAAGATCGCGAGTTGGTGTACGGCAAGCCCCGCATCCGCAGCTCTGCCCTCCACTCGCGCGAGCGGCGAAGCAACAGTTGAGGCGAGCCAGCCAGCCGCATCTTAAATGGAGCACGGGCCGCCCTTTTCTGTTGCGTTCCAGTCCACGCATTGAGCCGACATACAAGTTCCTCACCCTTCTCACGTCCCTGCGGAGCATCGCTGTCGTCCGCAAATACCGTTCACGCGAAAGCAGCCACGAGCAAGTATCCATGATGCAGCCCACCAAGGACGGATGCGGCCCGAACGGCATAGGAGTCTTTTGCGACGATGTCGGGAAGACGGCTCCGGGAGGGCCTTCGTGGTGGCCGGCGGGAACCCCGGGACCCAGCGCCATGGCGGACGACCACCATTGTGGTGAGCGATCCAGGCCTTTTAAAAAGCACACGCAGGTGGGATTCGGACAGTTGAGCACGAGAGCTTGAACGTCGGGGCAGCCGGGGCGTCGCCTGCCCCTGCTCCGTCCCGCGCGCCGTTTGGTCGCGCAAGGGAGCTCTCCCAGATCGCGTCCGGAGATGCCTCCTTCGCTGCGTTCGTAGAACCCACCGCCCGACGAAGGGATTCCATTAAAACCACAGGTTGCGGGCAGCTACCAAGGGTGGTGAAGTATGCCGGTCCTTGGTCGAATTCATGTGCTACGCGCCCCAGACAATCGCGGTATCCGAGCGATTCCGCGTGCGTGGGGAGAGCAGCCACCACCACCGCAATGGAGGCACCGCTATGCCGTACCTTGATATCAGTCCGATGATCAATGCCCTGCGCACAACACCCGATGAGTTCGAAGTTGTTGACGGCTGGCTAACTCATACGCGCAGCTCTCACAGCTTCAGATTCGACCTCAATGACGGAGTCGAACTCCAAGCCGCATGCAACTGTACCCTGCTCGCCATACGGCCGGAGCAAAGGCGGGAGCTCGCAAAGTGCTTCCGTGAATGGGAGAGCAGTAATTGGCGATCGCTGCAGATCAATCGCGAATTTGCGTCGCACTTCTCGCGCAAGCCCGGATTGCGTGAGATGTTGATTGTGCTGACGGGCCGCCTGCACCATTGGCTACTGCGCCCACAACGCTTCCGTGGGGCGGCGGGAGCTGTGATTCACAGGGGTGTGAGTTAGACCGAAAAGGCGGCAGCCGTTCGCGACGGGAATTGCACGGCCGCCGCCACGGTCCCCAACAGTAACGATGGCGGCGAGTTCCGCCGATCACGGTCGTGTCTGCCGGCGGCGAGTACCGGCTGCCAACGCATATCGCGAGCTTCTCAGGGGAGACCTTCCTGCGCGCAGATCTAACCTCACGTGCCGATACCTACGGCGATCCGTCGGACTCGAGATATACACTCATCAAGGGATACACTCTCGTCCATGCCAGCCTGGGATTGCGGGCCGGCACGCGGTGGACAGTCTTCGCTTGGGTGAGAAATCTATTCAACAGGAACTACGTGCAAAACCTGACGGTACAGGCCGGCAATTCCGGTCTTATCGTCGGCACACCGAGCGATCCGCGTATCGTCGGTGTAGCTGTGCACGCTTCGTTCTAGGCCACGGCCAGATGCAAGCAAATCGCGGCTTTGCGGTTGATCGTGCGTACACAGCGGCAGTACTCTCGCCGGACCCTTCGCCGAACCACGGTGGGATGGCCATGAAAGTCAGTGCTCGCAATTCGCTTCCGGGAACCGTGCGCAAGATCGAGGAAGGCGCTGTTAACGCGGAGGTCACCATCGAGCTAGCGCCCAAGCTCGTCATTGTCTCGATCATCACGCTTGATGCTGTCAAAACCTTAGGACTGAAAGTGGGCGAGCGAGCCTACGCAGTCATCAAGGCATCGAGCGTCATGGTCGGCGTCGACTGAGCAATATGTGGGGAAGTTCTCTCTGGGGCGGAACCGTTTTGATGGGCGGTTAGTCCATGAACTCAGAACATTTCACGTCAGTCCAGAATCACGGAACGAGACTGATGCGCGCAATCCCTTGTTCCCACAACTGCTCCCGTGCTCGTCAGTCCAGGAAATAGGAAACACCGACACCTATATCGTTCGAGCCCGCCCCGCTTTTTGCGGACAGTCAGTTGCGCAACTGCAAACCGACTTCGGTGGCGATGGTCGCGAGCAGTTTATCAATCGTCCAGAAGGGAAGCTTCACCAACGTCGCCGACGCCAGCAGGTGCATATCGATCCAGCCCAGGCCGCGGCCCATCAGCTTCCGCGCCTCGACAAACGCGAGCACTTCATCGTGGGTGACTGCCGGCACGTGCGGTAGCGCGGCCAGTGAGCTGCGAGAGTCCGTGCGAATGTTAGTGTTCTATTACCCGAATCGCAGTCGGATGGCTTGAATACCCTCGCAGGTAACAGCGCTGCGGAATGCGTTCGAATATTTCGAGCGAGAGGCCACATGTTTACGCCTGCCAAAATCCGCCCGCGTTGAACGCCGGCCAAAGATGCATCCCATCCCTGAAACCGGACACCTGGTCAATGGTCACCTCGGCTGGCACTCAGCGGGAAGAGGGTTCACCAGCCTCTGTAATACCTCACCCACGCGTGAGTGGACTACGAGTCCGATTCTGAGCACCTGCCCCGGAGGCGACCGCAAGCCGTCTCGGGGTTTGACACAGTGCCCAATTTAGCGCCCGCCCCGAGCCGCCTCAACCGCTCGCGACCTCACGCATTTTTTCCAGCCGGCGACGCACCATGGGTTTCCATCCTCCCAGTTTGATCGTCTCGATCAGCATGGGCGCCAAAGGCTCCGTCTGGACAGTCACGCCGCGCGTGAGATTGACAACGATGCCGCTGATGAAACGGAGCACGTCGCCGCTCTCGCACGCATTCACGGCCGCCGACGCCGCAGGCAGGAACGGCACGCCGGCATTGACCAGGTTGCGGTAATTGCCACGCGGCACCGACGCGGCCACTACGCCGACGCCTGCCGCCGCGAGCGCATAGGAGGCCTGCAGATGCGCGTGGCCGCTGCCGAAGCGTTTGCCCGCCACGATCAGATCGCCCGCCTTCACCTTGGCGGGGAACTCGGCATCTATTTTCGTGAAAGGTGTCTCCTTCAGAACCTCCGGCCGAGTCTCGCGCGCATACACCAGCTCGACCGGGATCATGTCACCGTCACAGGCGATGTTGTCGCCGCACTCCCAACAGCGGCCTTCAAAAGTCAGATTCATCACTGCACCTGTCTCTCTCGAAGGAATTCTCGCGGTGTGTCGCCGGCAAGCAATCGCCCGCCAATACTGCCTGCGGTTGCCTTGGGCAACCCGCTGCAGAACTTCGACGGCATCCGCCGCGGTGCAATCCACATCTCGACGCCCCATGGCAAACGAATTGAGCAGTCCCGTCACGCAAGCCACAACGCCCTCCGTCGGCTGTCCTCAAAAATTGATCGTTCCCCACAGCGGACTCATAGAACCATTCCAGCACACTCGGCCGCTCACAGCAGGCAAATCAGACGGGCTGCCGTTTCATAAAACCAAGACAGGAAGGTGCTGAGATATGTTTGCAAATCGTAATCGACGGAAGTTTCGGGAACGGCTCTCGAAACCACTCATGTTGCTCGTCCCACTTTCATTGGCAGCCTGCGGCGGTGGCGGCTATAACGGCGGAGGCGGTATGACTGCGCCGCCCGCTCCGACAGTGACGCTCTCCGTCCAACCGACGACGGTCACTGCCGGACAGTCGGTAACTCTGACCTGGAGCACCATGAACGCGGCGAGCTGCACGGCCACCGGCGCGTGGACCGGTGCCGAGTCCGTGAACGGCACTCAAACGATCGCGCCCACTATGAGCGGAAGCGCCACCTTCACACTCACATGCGCCGCACCCTCGGGCAATGCATATACGGGCGGCGGAGGTGCCACAACCACCGCGTCGGCGATGCTGACGGTCAATCCGGCCAGCGCTTTCGCTGTCACCAACCTGGTGTCGGACTCTGCCGGCACAGGGGCCCTGACCATTGACCCCAATCTCGTCAATCCCTGGGGGATCGTTTTCGGCCCGACCACTCCGGTCTGGGTTGCAAACAATCACTCCGAGACCTCGACCTTGTACGACGGGAACGGCAAAGCGCAACCCGCTGCGGCCCCTTTGATCGTGAAGCTGCCTGCCGGGGCCGGCAGCACGACTTTCGATCCGACTGGAATCGTCTTCAACGGCAGTACAAATTTCGTGGTGACTTCCGCAGGAAAATCCGCCGCAGCGAAGTTCATCTTCTCCGGCGAAGGCGGCATGATCGCCGGCTGGTCGCCCACGGTAGATGGCGGGAACGCGGTCACAATGTACACGGATGCGGGCGGCGCTGTGTACAAGGGGCTGGCGCTTGCGAACAACGGCAACGCCGACTTTCTCTACGCCACCGACTTTCACAACAACAAGATCGACGTTTTCGACGCGGCTTTCGTGAAGCAGACGTCGTCGCCAACGAGCTTCACTTTCATCGATCCCAGCCTACCTGCCGGATACGCGCCGTTTGGCATTCAGGCAATCAAAAATGGCGCAGGCGGCGCCACCCAGCTTTACGTGGCCTACGCCGTGCAGCTAGCGCCGGACAAGCACGACAATTCGAACGGTGCCGGTCTGGGGCTCGTCGATGTTTTCGACGCCAACGGGAACTTTGTCAAGCACTTGGTTCCGGTAGGCGGCGCGCTGAACGCGCCGTGGGGAATCGCCCTTGCCCCCGCTGACTTCGGCACACTCAGCAACACTCTGCTCGTCGGAAACTTCGGCGACGGGAAGATCAATGGCTACGATGCCACGTCCGGTCAGTTCATGGGGGCCGTGACGGAGTCAACGGGAAGCGCGTTCGCCTCGCCTGGACTGTGGGGCATTGCTTTCGGGAACGATGCTGCGAATCAACCACACAACACGCTGTTCTTCGCGGCCGGCACGAACGATGAGGCGAACGGGGTGTACGGACGAATCGATCTCGGCTCACCGCCTGTACTTTAATGCGGCCAGCGTACGGTTTCCCGTGCAATAGGAGGCGACGGACGTGGCGAACGGCGGTGATGCTCACCGCCGTTTCGCCCGACGCCAACCCTGGTTGCGACGCTGCCTGGGACCCAGATAAAGAACAGGTGAATTAAATCCGGTACCGCACAGCCTCTATCCACCGGCCAAATCTCGCGCAGCAAAGCGCTCGCGATCAGCATGGTCAGCCCGCTCAATCGGCCGAAGACGTATCCCGACACCGCGCCCCGCCAGGGGGCGGAGCCGCCGCCGTCATGAACTTCGGTGCCACGAGCAGCGCGGGCAAGCTTTCTCGCAACGGCGCTGGCGCGCTGGTAGGTGCGCCAGGGTTTCGAGGTAGCGCCTTTCAAGGCGCAGAACATGAGCAACAACGCTGGGGCCGTCGTGGGCAGCGAAATGGGAAGCGCCCAGTACTTTCAAGCGCTCGCCGGTGGCGTGACCGACGCGCCAATCAGGGTTCCGAACGCGCGCTTTGGCGTGCGCGAGTCATCCTGATGACCCACTCGCGCAGCTGCGCCATGAATCCATGCTCAACGCGCAGCGCTCTGACGGTCTTTCAACTCCTCGTAAACGATGCCGAGCAGGTAAGGCTGCTTGATGAGATTCCCCCCCCACTTGACATCGAGATCGTCCAGCGGGTGGGAGGCGACGAGTGCCTCCTCGGTCATGCCCGAGGCGATGGCTTTGACGACGCGATTGCGTACTTCCCGCAGCATCGCCTGGTATTCCCGGACGTCCTCGCGTCTCGCGACAGGTCCGTGACCAGGGATGATCTTCGTGTTCGGACCACACATGTTATAAAGGGTGTCGTAGAGAGCGATCATGCCGTCTATCGTCCCGCCGTGCGGCTGATCGATATCCGGGTAGAACCCGTGAAAGAACGTATCGCCCGTTTGTATGACGTCGGCCTCGACGAAGCGAACGATCAAGTCGCCATTGGTGTGTGCCGGGGGTGCGTGGATGATTTCCACCGTCTGTCCGTTCAGATGAAACTTTACGCCGTTAGTGACCGTCACGACGGGAATGGCAGCGGGGTCGGGCGTGTATGGCGTTCCGGGCGGAGACTTCTTCGTTTGCGCCTGTACGATGTACTGGCGCGTCTCCTCGCTCGAAAAGATGACCACTCCGGCCTTTCCGAAAAGGCCGTCGCCGCCCACATGGTCCCAATGCCAGTGCGTGTTCACCAAGTAACGGACGGGTTGTGGCGAAATGCGTGCTACAGCGGCGAGAACCTTGCCATGGAGCTGCGACCACTCGGCGTCCACCAGAAGTACGCCCTCCTCGCCAGCCAGCACACCGATATTGCCACCGAAGCTTTCCAGCATGTGCACGCCCTGGCCGAGATCGCGATCTTCTACGGGCGTCCTGCTCCAGTCCGGGAGGTCCATCTTCTCGGACGGCCGACCTGCCGCCGTGACGGACAGCAGGCAGCCGCACCCCACGGCCAGCCCTGTTACCAACTTACCGGCGAGTCTCTTCACGCGCGATCCCACGAGGCACTCGAGTGTCAGTAATGATAACGCAGGTCAATGCCAATCGTGCGCGGCCGATTCGGCACCACGGATCGAGGCGTGAGGTTGCTCGCTTCCTCGAGGATGTTGACGGCGTAGGCATTGAGGAGATTACGACCGAAGAGTGCTGCTTCCCACACCTCGCTGCGCAACCCCAGGCGCACACCCAGCAGATTGTATGCCGGGACCACGTTATAGATGGGATTCTTCGGACTGAATTGAGTGCCCTGCCGGCCGGTGTACGAATAATCGACGCGACCGAATCCCTCCAGGCTGGACGTCACGGCGTGCGTATATTGTGCAAAGAGGCTGCCGGAAACCTGCGGCACGTTCGGGAACAGATCGCCCGTATGGCCCGCGAACTGCGCGTTTGTCGACGGCTGGTCCTGGGTGAGCTGCGCCTCCACCAGGGCTAGCGTGCCGCCGAGCGTCGTGCTCCGGGTCGGTCTGGCTTCCACCTCGAACTCCGCACCATAAACGCGCGCTTTGCCCGCATTGGCAATGAACGTCAGGGCATTGGTATCGTTCGTGAAATCCGTAACCTGGATATCGCTCCAGTTGATGTAGTAGAAGCTCGTGTTTGCAATCAGCCGGCGATCGAGCCAGGACGTCTTCGCACCCACCTCATAGTTCCAGAGCCGGTCCGGCTGGTACGAGCTGTCCTGCGGAGGCAGCGGCATGACGTTGACCAGGTTGCCACCGCCAATTCTGAATCCCTGCGAGACGGAGCCATAGATCATTGCATCGGGCGTAACCTGGTAGGAAAGGTAGAACTTCGGAGTGACCCTGTGGGCATGACTGTATAGCGTCGGGGTGACTACCGGTGGTGAAAACCCGCCGAAGGGATGCGTGCTGTTGAGGTCGTCGGACTCATCCGCATAGAACGCCCGCGCACCGACCAGTCCGGTCAGCTTCTCAGTGAGCTTGTGGCTGAGCTCGCCGAACAGCGCATATTGATTCGTCTTGTGTGCCTGGAACTGTCCAAAGACCGGTTCGAGCGGAACGTTCAGATAACCCTGCGAATTGCTCGTGGCCACCAGGGTTTCGAAGGTCGTCCCGATGTGCTGCTGAAAGAGGCCTGCGACGAATTCCGTGCGCCCGCCCAACTTCGAGGCCAGCCGCAGCTCGTTGGTGATGTACTTGGTGGTGTCGGTCTGGTCCGTGAGCGCATCGGACGTGCTGAGTCCGACCACGTCCGTGAAGAAATTCGGACCGAAAGACAGGTCAAACGGGGTCGAGTCGAACTTATTGTCGTCGACGCGAGTGAGATAGGAGGTCGAGACGTCGAGATATGCCCAGTTGAAGTCGTGATTCAGTGTGAGATTGTAGATCTTGAACTGCGAATAAAAGGGATCATGAACGTACTGATCGGTGTTGTACCGGCCGAGGTTCCCGTCCGCAGTAACGACAATATCCCGGCCATCGGTCCTCGTGCGCTGGTAGAACACATTCGCCGTCAGCTTCGTGGCGTCACCCAGCTTCATCAGCAACGCAGCCCGCCCACCCAAAGTGTGCTCCGCATTGACTCCCTTCGTCCCCAGGCGGACATTATTGATGAAACCGCTTTCTTCGTCGTCATATGCAGTGGCGCGCAACGTTACACGGTCGCTAACGAGTGGTGCATTGACGGTCAAAGCGCCGTCGTAATTGCCGCTGCCGTGCTCCGTATTCGAGGCACGCGCCACGACGTCCGCATGATAGCCGCTGGGATCGGGCGGGTTGATGATCGTGCGAATGGTTCCCGACAGCGATCCGGAACCGTACAGCGTCCCCTGCGGTCCGCGCAGCACCTCGACCCGCTGAACGTCGACCAGGCGCAGATCGGGCTGGCGCAGGTCGCCAGTGATAAGAATGTCGTCGACGTACTGTCCGACGGTCGCCACGCCAGTACCGGTGGCATTGATACCGCGGATCACGTACGTCTTGAAGGCCGGGCCGGAATCGACGAACGAGAGGCTCGGAACCGAGCGAGCGTAATCCTCGAAGTCCTGCGCGCCCTTGGCCTCGAGAGCGGCCTGAGATTCCGCTGTAATCGCAATCGGCACCGTCTGCAGATTCTCGTTACCTCGCTTCGTTGCCGTAACGAGCACCTCTTCCAGCCCGGCATCGGAATCAGAACTGGACGTCGCGCGCGTTGCCTCTTGCGCCTGCACATTGCAGGCCACGCCAGCCAGGGCCAGGAATGTGGCCTTGACAGGCACTGAGCGCTGCGATGAGCGCCGGATCTTCTTCTGCATCAAGCTCTCCAGGAAATGGAGCCGCCCCCGAAACTCGACCATTCAAGCAAATGTTCCTTTACGATTCAAGTGTTCAGGTCTCAAACAACCCCTCGGTTGCGGCCGGCCGGGGTTTCCGTCGTTGTTTGAGGAAAAGGACAACTCGTGTGCTTCCCGATGGACCTGGGGAAAGTTGTGAATGTTTGGCAGGCCTTGCAGACTTCGCTTGCTTCGATCTTCCGCTCAAGCCCCGCCAGCACAAAGCGGCTTCGCAGCAAGGGTTGCGCTCGCAATCCTGCTCCCGTGCCCGCAGGCTGTAGCCGCGCCGCGACGGTGTTATGTCGCGCCATGCAGACGCGAATGCGAAATTCGTCACGTTCTGGTCCCGCCACGAGTGGGACACCTTGACTCACATAGACCCGATCGCCGCAAATGGCGCCGCTTTGAATTGAACGTGCCGTCGCTTGCGGCCGGCAAAATCGTGAGGAGAGGTTAATGTCGAAACTCGTGTATGCACTTCTTGGCGCCGGCGCGCTGGTGGCCGTTGCTTCGCTCGGCTCTCGAGTCGTCGCGGCGGACACGCTGTCGGGCAGCAGTAGTTCCAGCAGCAGTTCGAGCAGCGGATACGGCCCGGACTGCAGTGGCGCAGCGGCATCGCTCGGCGTCATTTGGCCGCCGAACCACACAATGGTGACAGAGAGCATCGTAGGCGTGACGGACGCCTTCGGTCTCCCGACTACCATCACGGTCACGGGCATTCAGCAGGACGAGCCCGTCGAGGCGCGCGGAAGCGGCAATACTGGGCCCGATGGCTCGGGCGTGGGCACCTCCACCGCCTCCGTACGCGCCGAGCGCGCAGGTCCCGGAACCGGCCGCATCTACTTCATCTCATTCACCGCAACCAATACGCAGGGCGCGCAGTGCAGTGGAATGGTGGAGGCATTCGTTCCTCACGACCAGGGTCAAGGATTCACTCCCGTGGACACCGGACAGCGCTACGATTCAACCGTCGTGGCCAATTGAGCGCATAGAATAAACTCGGGCTGCCGGCCGCTGCGCCTTCCCGGCAGCGGTCCGCAGCTCGAGCCTCAGCACGCGCCTTCCGCGCTAGCACCGAAGCGCGTGTCGGTGGCGATCTTCGTGTTGTCATGTCAGGGCCGCGCGAAAATGCGCTGAAATTTTCCCAAGCGCAGACGAAACGGCGCGGCGGCTCAAGATCGAGCGATCGATCCGGCTTCGATAAGCACTGTAAGACAACGTGTGGGGTGGCCGCTGACTGGCACAAGCGCTATCTTGAACTGCTCTTCCGATTCAGCTGCCGCTCAGAGTTCATCTCAGCGACAGTCCACGATGTGCTGTACGGCATTCCGCCACTCGCATTGAGCGTGCGTCAGTGGACGGTGAAAGCTCAATGGCGAATAGAACGCGAAGCTGACTAATAACAGCACTGTAATCACCGCCAGCTCCGATTCCTGCCACGCGCGCAGTACGCGCCATCTTTCCGCGGCCTCGGCCAAAACGAGGGGCACCAGGCAAAAGGCAAGGACCAACGCCAGGAAATAGTGGTACAGATACATCACGCGCATCGTTCCCAGAAACGCGTGTACGGTCATGAACGCCAAGTACTGCAACAGGAGCATAACCATCAGTTCGCGGCGCTCAGAGTTGGACGACTGGCACGGACGCCACCACTGCAAGATCAGCAACCCGACTGTGGCAACGAGGGCGATGCCTGCCATCAACCATCCCCAAATATTTCCGACCAGTTGCACGTACGCTGTATGCACGCCATCCGAGTCCCAGCGGTAATTGATAGTGCGGATATGCAGCGGCCAGTCCATCGGTCGCGACCCATTCTGATCGTTCTTGGGCACACCCTTCAGGTCAGTCAACATGAACCGTGTGTAGTCCTGCGCCGCTGCCAACACCACCAAGGGAGAGAAACCTCTTTCGCCGTTAAGGTACGCCTGGTAGGTATGCGACATGAAGGCTTTATCTTTTACACCCGCGGGACTTCCCGGGGGTGGGGGATGAGGAGTGACCGCAACGTGAATCGTCCATACGGCCACGATGGCCAGTAGGCAGCCCGAAGCCATCACCATGCCATCGAGCACGCCCGTCAAGAGCAGACGCGCTCGTGGAGCGGAATGCCAGCCCAGTCGGATACGGCGGACAATCAGCATCAGGCCAAGCAGGATCCACAGTACCGCATTCAGCTTGACCATGATGGCCAGCCCGCAAGCTGCACCCAGGGCAAACTCCAGCCAAGACGAGCTGCGCTTTCCACGGCGCACACTCACAGCGAAACACAGCAAAGCAGCCAGCGCGAACGCAACTTGGAACGCATCGAGATGGGCCGCTCGAAAATGCGCGATGAACGCATTTTCAAACACGTACAGATTGCTGAGCAGCAGTGCCGAAAAGACGGAGCGCGTGAGAGTCAGCATTACAGCAAAAAACAATACCGCTCCGATCACCGCAAACACACCGGACATGAGCCGCACGCCCGCGAACGAGTAGTGCTCCGGCAGACGCTCGCCTGCAACCTGCTTGTCCCAGCCGATGGCGCGCGTGTCAGTTCCGCGATTGGGATGAAGCAGTGCATCACCGGCGGCGATCAGAAGCAATCCCAGCGGCGGATGGCTTGCGAATTGCGCGGTCCCGTCCTCGTACCGCTGCGCCGCCGTCAGGTAGTATCTCTCATCCCATATCGGGTGGGCGGGCTGGCCGATCCCGACCAGGAAATTCATCGTGGCCAGCGCGGCGACAAGTACCGTGGCGGGGAGGATGCCGAGCCATTTGGGCAGGACCACGGCCCGCCGCCGTTTGACAGTCGTATGTAGTAGCTCGAAAGTGCGTTCCATGTGAACCGGCAGTCTGCTCTGGTCAGTCCTGCGGGTCCGTGATCCAGGACGCGGTCCAATGAGGCGAATCAAATTCTTCTGCATTTCAGAGACTTACGTGAGATTGTTCGAGCTGTTGCGCGATATTTCTGGGCGCCCCTGAAGTGCATCGCGTGATGTCCCGCCTCTGGTCGCATTCACTGCGCGAGCTAACTTGAACAACGCGCGAGAGCAAGGCAGCAGAAAGGGTTGTGTTGCTCAATGAGGAGCGCGTACGGCTAACTCTTGCAGACCATTAGGCTGGCCGACGCCGGCCCCGGAGCATATCGGCCAACGAGGGCGACGGCGTCGACCTGCTTCAGCGTCTTCGAGTCGGCGATCGCGCGGATGAGGTTGACAAGATCGAATTTGAGCGGGTTTCCGTAGGGTCAAAGTAGCCGCGATCTTTCAAGAAATGCCGCGGCAGCGCACGGGTAGCGAGTTCTCGAGCCGATCGTTCCTCCAATCCGTCGCGGTGTCTCCCCTCCCAAGCGCCGCGGCGATCGTGCCGAAGCAAATAGTCAAGCCGGTTATGTCCGCAATGTGCCCCAGGTACGAATCCGGCACCCGGAGAACGTCACAGGCACTTAACGCAACGCCCACGAGAGTTCGTTTAGGCTGCGTTCAGTAACAGGTGGGCATTCTCCGCTCGCATACGGTAACCGCCAAGCAGACGATGACAGTCGATATCCCCTGAACGTGCCACTGAATTGAACGACTGCCTGGGACCGTGTGGCGGTCGCCTCGCAGACGCTAACAAGAGGACTACCGAGATATGAACAAAATTCTGTGCGCGGCGCTGTTCTGCGCTTGTGCCGCCCCGGCGATTGCCGCCGACGTGGGCGTGTCGATAAGCATCGGCCAGCCCGGCTTCTACGGGCAAATCGACATTGGCAACGTCCCCCGGCCGCAGTTGGTTTACACGCAACCCGTCGTGATCAGACGGGCGCCGGAATTCGATTCAGCCCCGCCAATCTATCTGCATGTGCCGCCGGGCCACGAGAAACACTGGAGCAAGCACTGCGCGCAGTACAGCGCCTGCGGTCGGCCGGTCTACTTTGTGCGAGACGACTGGTACAACAACGAATACGTACCGCGTTACCAGCACGGTGGCGGCGATCGCGGCGACGGCCATGGGCATGGGCATGGTCGGGGTCATGACAAGGATCATGACATGGGTCATGGCCATGACGAAGAGCACGGCCATAAGGACAAATGAATTGAACGTAGATCGCGACATGCATGCTCCCGGCGAAACTGGGTCTGCCTGTTGTCCGCAGAAAGCCGGTCACGCTAAGCGAGCTACTGCGAGGGGAATACTCATCATAAGCCCACCCGCTCGCAACACCTGAACTACCACTTGTAGAATCCTGCAGTAGTCGCCTAGACATCACGAACCAGACTTGACGCTTTCACACGCAGCCAAAGCGAGGCCGTGGACAATATCTCCTCAGCAGCCGTTCAGCGGTCCTCTCCGGCGAATGCTGCCCGCATGACCCGGGCGCTAACTCGGCCGCAGCGCCGGCGAGGATGAGCAACGCCATGTCCGACGCACCCCAGAGTTATTCGCGCGCGAGTGGAGGCGGCACGAAGTGACGTCTCGAATGGCAGCGTCGGGGAGCTATCGTCGCGTGTCCCCTCGAGCCGCTGACGTCCGCGGCTGGATGGGGTGGACGGTGCTACGTTCTACTCGCACACGCTGATTTCACCTCCAGCTGCACACGACCGCCCCTCGGACTTCGAGCGCCTCGATGCCCACGCCGCTGGCGGATCAACTCAAAGCGCCACTCGCGACCCGAGCTCAATAACACGCCCTGTAGGACAATTGCGTTGGAAAAGGTACGCGCGATGCCGCGAAGCCGGCGGCGCGCGGCGACGGCGCTCCGAGACCCTTTGCTGGGAGACTACGTTCCCAGTATCGAGAACTTACCGGAGATCATTCATGACCACTGCGACAGTAACGGCTCACCGAACATCAATGACGATCACCTGGATTGCGTTCTGGTTGCTCGTGATCGGAGGCGTCAATTGGGGTCTGATCGGGCTATTCAACTTTAACCTGGTTGCGGCGCTGCTTGGCGACGGCTCCGCTGCCTCACGGATCGTCTACACCCTTGTAGGGCTTTCCGCGGTATATTGCGCCCTCACTATCCCCACGCTCAGCAGACGTGCCCGAGTCCCAGCCTGATCGCCGAAGTGATCGGCGGGATCTCCATTCCGCCGGTCGCCCCCCCGACGCACGGCTCGCATAGCGTAGCGCATCAAATGGAGGCGGTCTCACCGCAGCCGACCATGACGCAATCCCCGCCGATTCATGACCACAGCTCGGGCCTGAGCTCGGTAATCGAACGCAACATCGCCGCACTGCTCGAACGACAGCGCGCCGAACGGCGGCGACTCAGGCTTCAGGAGCGACTGGCAGACCGGATCACTCGGTGGGCCGGGAGCATGAACTTCGTATATCTGCATGTGCTGCTCTTTGGTGCCTGGATCGTCAGCAACATAGGCTGGCTGCCCATACTGCCACGATTCGACCCGAGCTTTGTCATGCTCGCCATGTTCGCCTCCGTGGAGGCGATCTTCCTATCCACCTTCGTGCTCATCTCTCAGAATCGCATGTCGGCATCTGCGGAAAAGAGGTCCGAGCTGGACTTGCAGATCAGCCTTCTCGCCGAGCATGAAATCACTCGCCTGATCACCATGGTCAGTGCCCTCGCGAGAAAGGCGGGCGTCGAACAGCCCGAGCCAGCGGAACTGTCCGATCTTCAGAAGGACATCGCACCAGAGAAGGTTTTAGACCGCATAGAACACGCTGCCGAAGACGGGTAGTCCCTTCCAGCCAAACTTCGCGCCGCAACCGATGTGGTATCCGTCGGGTTCATCGTTGGGATGATCGCGGACGATTGCTGCGGCACTTGTGGCACACGAGCCCTGGCGATCATTCGAGAGGGAGGCCGCATTCATGGGTTATGCCGCCAGCCGCAACCCGCAAGAGCCACGCCGACCGCAAGCACCGAGAGGACACACTCGTCGGACCAACCGACCGCTCGAGTCGTGTTTCATTGGCTGTCCGTTCTCCGGCACTAAGTGCCAGAGTGCCGGGCGCGCAGCATCCGTCTTCGGAATAGACCGGTTGCATCTGCGTGCCTGCCTAGCTAATTGCATCAGTGATGACCGCCATGTAAAACGCATTGCCGGCACACTTGCGGCTCAGAGGGGAGAGAACAGGTGCTGCGCCCTCTTTTTCCCCGGCATGGACGTGCTGCCCACCCATGCGGTCTATGGAACCGGACGCATCAACGCGGAAGGCGTCGCGGCGGCCACGGCGAATTGGCGTTTGCGTCTCGAACGCCTCTTCGAGGACACGCCCATCCCCTTCCGGCCGCAAAACGGCGGGGACTATCCGGAAGGCCACGTACTGGCAAGTCATGTCGCTGTCGGCCAAAGCGGATTGCCGGCTCATGTCGCAGAAATGGAAGCTGTCCCTCAATCACTTCGAGCTCGGCGCGCCGCTGGATGCGCTCTGGGAAGCCGATCCGATCCCGTACCGCATGCAAAACGGCGGTGACTACGACATTCCCTCGCTCGAGCTGAAATTCCGGTGACCCTCCGGAAATTTCGGAAACACTCAGGGTTTGAGTGTGACCGCCGTCTCGCCCGGCCGTCGGGCACTCAGTTCAAAGAGATGCCGGCGCGTGTCGTCCGTCGCACAGCAAGTGATCGCCGGCATCGGATGATGGGTTGTCGTCCGCAAAAAACGTCCCGCTAGACGCAGGAGATCAACTCCAGACCTCCACTTTGAGATGGATAGATGCTACAGGCCGGCGCAGGCGGAATAACGGGCAGCAGCAAGCGTACGCATGAGTCGTCTCCCCGAGCAACCGCGCCGATCGCAACTGCAGGAAACGCAAGCGCCTTCATGCAGCGCTCCTGAAATCTTCAAGCTGTGCATCCAAGGCGCGTTTGAAGGCAGGCCGCGCGGTGCAGCGTTCGACATAGGCCGCGAGATGCCTGTCGCTGGAGACGATGTCGGTGTGCTGGAGGATCCTGAGCACCGTTGTCATCATCAGATCGCCGGCCGTGAAGCGGTCACCATCGAGAAAAAGCTTATCACCCAACGTTCGAGAGAGCGCGGACAGCCTTCTTCGTACGAAGTCGACGGCGCCCGGGCGGCGCAGCTTTGCCCATTCCTCATTTGGGTAGAAGACGTCGATCGACGCGACATTCATCACAAAGGGCTCGATCGAGTTGAGCGCCGCAACGAGCCATTGAATGGCCCGTGCACGCGCGCCGGGTTCCTTCGGCAGCAGTATTTCACTCCGCTCACCAACGTGCAGAACGATGGCCCCGGACTCGAATAGAACGAGACCGTCGTCTTCGAGGATCGGCACCTGACCGAAAGGTTGCAGAGCGCGGTACTCTGGTCTGTCCTGATCTCCCTGCCCGAGGAGGCGTGTCTTGTATCGCAAGCCTGCTTCCTCCAGCGCCCATCGCGCGCGCAGATCGCGCACCTGGCCACGGGCAAACTCCGGAACCCACTTGAATGCGGAAATCGTGATCACTGTTAGGGTCTCCTCAGGTGACGTCGCGTACCACTGCCTGTTTGGCGTCCGCCGGACGGCAGGATGCAGCCGCGCGGCGGTTCGCCCCGGTTAAAGACGAACGGCGGATCGCGAAACCGACATTAGCGGGAAGAATTTTCGCGGCGATGGTAAGTCACTGAGAAATCGAGAAACCGGATGTGCCCAGGTATCGGTGTCCAAGGGCGTTCCGAGTCCCGTGAGCGTGACTTACTAACGACCAAGCTGAAGCATCAGCTTGGAAGGCAGCTACATGGCAATGAGATTCTTCGGCGCAAAGACCATCGAACCGCTGTATTTCAAGGGCATCGATGCTGAGGCAACAGGCCGACGGCCTATTATCCCGCGGTATTACCGAAGATCTACCTTGATGGCTACCCGCTCCTTCGATCTGAAACCGGACTTGAGACTGACCCCGGCGTCCGCGTTGGGTTGAAAGTCGCCAAGTACGGCCCCCAACGAGCAGACGTCATTTCGCTGACCGAGCTGATGTGGATGAGAGCTTGCGCAACGATGCCCTCTTTTCTTCAACCCCTACGACGATCTGCGGCCAGCGTACCTTGTGGAGGGCCGACGTGGTCCGGAAGTCATCGAGCGGAACGGCTTTCAATGGCTCGATGCCATATAGAAGAAATACTCTCACGGCCGCCATGTCACCGGCGATATCGGCAACGCGTTCGAGAAGCTTGAGCCCGACTCTCTCCCCGCGCGTGGCGATTTCCCGCCGAATAAATTCGCGCGCAACGTCTACAGCAAGCCGTGCTTGCGAGATCCCCGCCTCGGTGCGTTTTTCCGCGAGCAAGTGCAGATTCTGAATCCGGCTATCCAGGACATCGATCGGATGGATTACTCGCAATCGTCCGATTTCCGGTACTTCCAACTCAATCGCACGGCGAGCGAGATCCTTGGTAGTCAGTCCTACTACGCCTGAGAGGAAATCAACTTGTTTCACCCCTCCGCCTCTGGTTCTGTGAGTCACCTTGCCAGTTTGCGGTGTCGCATCGTCGAGAGCCGGTATCCAGGTCTGCCAGCCCAGGCGTTTGCCGAGATTTTTGGCTAACAGGGAATCACCGATGAAATCCGCATCTGCCGTCACACCGGAGTGGAGATTCGCGGGTCGCTCGATCTGAAGATGATCGGCCCAAAAAGCGAGTGCCTGCCCGCCGACGAGCAAGCCCTGCGGTGAGCAAATGCTCAGTATCTTTTGTACATCCTCGGGCGTAAGAGGCGCCTCTGTATCACGTTCACTCCTCATCGAAGCAACTCGCAACCGCCAACATCCGGGCGCGGCGCGCGCTGTCCGCTGGGATCATGTGCTCTTTGCCCCACGCGCCACCCTGCTCCGCGACTTCGTCTGCAGGCAAAGAAGCGTTGAACGTTCGAGGTGACAGCACTACCGCAACGAGCCGACCGTGCTTGATGATTTCAACGCGCCCCAAAGCCGCGACGTCCTCGAGAAGACCGCCGAAATTGTTCTTCGCATCACTGGCGGAAACGCGCTTTGCCATTTGGCTATTTTAGCCAAAACCATTTCAAATGAGCAATCGAGTACCACGCTCGTTCGGGCGTTCCAGCAGCCACAATGCTTAGGGCCGCTGGCCCGACTTGGTAGCAACCACTTGATTATATTGATGAAACTGGCGGACTTTAACCCGACGGGAGGCTGAGGAAGATCGGTAAGTTGCTGGAAGCATTGGACTGCCGCCCCCTCAGATATCCCCGATTACTCGGATTTGGCATTGGATTTGGCGCCGGGAACATGTAGACGTTGCCAGCGCTGCCCGTGCATTGGGCTACCAGGCCAACCGGCAGCGAGGCAGCCTCACGTAAGACAAGGCCGTCGGCACCTCCCCCGCACCGGGAACGCTAAGGCCCTGCTGCAGGCGCGGAGGCTGCAACACCACCAAGGCTCCCTCCAGCCCGCGGCCGTTCCAGCGGCGGCACTCCGACTTACCCCGGCTTTAATCGGGCTTGAGAATGACTTTGATGTACCCGTCCTGGCGCGCGTCGAATTTCTCGAATGCGCTTGGCGCGTCGTCGAGCGGAAGGCGGTGGGTGACGACTTTGCTGGGTTTGGCGGCGCCGGTGATAATCATGTCTCGGAGCTTGCTGTTCCAGCGCCTGTCATCATCGCGGCCCATGATGATGCTCGCGTTTTTGTTGAAAAGCTTGGACCAGGGGACGGTGAGCCTACCCTCTCTGGATGCCGGCTCAACAGCATGAGGATCCTTGGGTGGCCAAACGCCGATGATAGCGACGCGGCCAGCAGGATTAATCAGCTCGGCGATGGCTTCCATCACCCAGAAAGGGTCCTCTTTACTGAAGTCGGTTTTGGAGCGAGCCTGGAACCCAATGGCGTCGATGGCGCAAGTAACGCCCCCCAGGGGAGCCTCCTGCCGGAAGGCAGGGCCGGAGCGCCATTTCGCCTGCGCCCGCCTGATCTGCTCGACAGGATCGCCTTCGATGAAGTTGATGGGGATCGCGCCCAGCTCCCCTGCTTTTTCGAGGCGTTCTGCGATGGCGTCCACGACGTAGACGCGGGCTGCCCCTCGCAGCCGAGCCGAGTATGCCGCGAGCAAGCCCACCGAGCCTGCACCAAAAACGGCTACCGTGTCGCCCGGCAGGATGTCAATGATGGCAGTAGCGTGATAGCCAGTGGTGAAGGCATCGGCGAGCAGTACGAAATCATCTTCCCACTGGTCGCCTGGCTCGCCGGGCAGCTTGAGGCAGTTGGCGTCGGCGAGCGGGACGCGGAGCAACTGTGCCTGTGCGCCAGCATAGCCGCCTTTGTTCGGATACCCATAAGCCGCACCTGCAGCCCCGGGGTTTGTGGTGAGACATGCGGAAGTGTGGCCGTCGGCGCACATGGCGCAGAAACCACAGCATATGTGTGTGGGAACGGTGACGCGATCACCCTTTTTTACGTTCCTGACGGCGGTGCCGACTTCGTCGACGATCCCAAGGGGCTCGTGGCCGATGATCCCACCCTCGATGCCGCGCATGCGGCCTTCGTAGAAGTGAAGATCCGTGCCGCAGATGGCTGTGGAGGTGAGGCGGAGCAGCACATCCGTGGTCTCTCGCATCTGCGCATCCTGGACTTCACGAACTGCGATCTGGCGTGTCTCTTCGAGGACGACTGCTTTCATAGACAGTTCCTACCTGTTCCGGACTCAAAGGATCGAGTTCTTTCGCGACACTCGAACCAAACAAAGCTTGTGCTTCATGGGTATTACGGCTGAGTCCAAGCGGCCGGACAGCACCTGTTTGGCAAGATTCACAGTGTAGCCCTCGCCGCGTGGAAGGGCACAAAAGACAGAAGCGAAAATTGCACGGTAACGTTCTTGCTGAGGCTGCCCACGCCCAGCGGCCGCGTGTTATTCCGGAAGTACGACGTGCTCACGGTCGGGGCTCGCGCGCAGCCGTCATCTCGCAGGCGCGATTGCTGATCCGGCAGGCTGCCGCGACATGACCGGACATCCTCGGACATTTTGCGGCAACGCGCGTGTTTGCTGTTGCATGCGGCAGATCTCCCGCTTAGAACACACGGTGACTAGTTCCCATCGAGCAAATCAGAACCCGAGAACCGGATCGTGGGTCAACAGAGGAGGTCGTGTCATGCGCAAAGGCCCAATCATCACCGCGTGGGGCACATTAGCCACGATTCTGGCAGTTCTCATCCTTTCTCATACCGTCTCGGCGCAGCAACCCAGTCCGATGGAGCCTAGGCAGAAGGAAGTCGTTCCACCACTGTACAACCCATACCCACCTGGCATTCTCCCGTCCGATTTGCGCCCGGAGATCGCCAGGGTTCGGCGCGAAGTTCGCGGCATCTTCCTTCAGGCTCTCGACCAGTGGCGCGCACTCCCACCTCCGACGGTGACAGGCCAACCTCCAACCCTTCAGGGAACCGGATATGAGGCCGTGCAAGTACTCGGCAAGTTGATGAATTTCGATGAGAACATGTCCCCGTTCAGGAATCGGGCCTGCGCTTTCTGTCACATGCCCTATGCCGGCTTTAGCGGACCGATTCCGTCCGTCAATCTGACGATGGTCGCCTATCCCGGATCGGAAGAATTTCGGGCCGGGAAGCGGACAGCGCAGCGATACACGTATTCACCCAGATTCCCGGTACTCGAGTTCCACACAAGCGATGGCTTGTTCGTTGGCGGAAACTTCTGGGACGGCCGCGCGACCG
>JAQGOC010000120.1 GCA_028293805.1 Gammaproteobacteria bacterium | reverse complement strand
CAATGACAAACTTTCGCGCGACGCCCTTGTCGAAGTCGGCGTACCCGCGGGGCGCGTCATCGAGACTGATGACCGTCGTGTTGACGGCTTTGGCAATCTGGATGCGGTCGTGCAGAATGGCCATCATCAAGGCGCGGTTGTACTTCAAAACGGGCGTCTGGCCGGTGAAAAAGGCGTGGGATTTCGCCCATCCCAGGCCGAAGCGCAGGCTGAGATTGCCTTCTTTGGCCGCCTTGTCCTTGGCTCCCGGGTCGTCCGTGACATAGAGTCCCGGAATGCCGATTCGGCCGGCCGCGCGCGTGACTGCCATCAGTTGATTGAGAACCGTGGCGGGTTGCTCCTCGCCGCCCTGCTGCTTCGCTTCGAATCCCACGCAATCCACGGCACAGTCCACCTCGGGCGTTTTGACTATCTGCTCGATGCGCTCGCCGAGCGAGCCTCCTTTTGACAGATCGATCGTCTCACACCCGAACGAGGCTGCATGCGCGAGCCGTTCCTTGTTGAAGTCCGAGATAATTACGACTGACGCACCCAGCAGCATCGCAGATGCCGCTGCAGCGAGCCCCACGGGTCCAGCGCCGGATACGAAAACAGTCGATCCCGTTGTGACGCCGGCGTTGACGCAACCGTGGTATCCGGTCGGCAGGATATCCGTGAGACAGGTCAGGTCCTGGATCTTCTCCATCGCTTGACCCTTGTCAGGAAACGCCAGCAAGTTGAAGTCGGCGTAGGGAACCATGACGTACTCGGCCTGGCCGCCAATCCAGCCGCCCATATCCACATAGCCGTATGCTCCGCCCGCACGCCCGGGATTGACAGTCAAGCAAACTCCGGTTTCGCGCTCCCGGCAGTTCCGGCATCGCCCGCAGGCGACGTTGAACGGAGTCGAGACAAGGTCCCCGATCTTTATGAACTCAACGTCCGAGCCGGTCTCGATCACCTCGCCGGTAATCTCATGGCCCAGGACGAGCCCTTTGGGTGCGGTAGTGCGACCGCGAACCATGTGTTGATCGCTGCCGCAGATATTGGTGACGACCACCTTCAGGATCACGCCATGGTTGATGGCCTTCCCGCGAGGATCCACCATTTTCGGATAGTCGATGCTGCGAACCTCCACCTTGCCCGGGCCCATATAGACCACACCGCGATTGCTTGCCATGATTGAATGCTCCGTTGTGGCTCTAACTAAAGGCCGCGGCGCCGGCTACGGCCACTGCCTGGTCCTGCTCGCCCGAGCCGCCGCTCACGCCAATGGCACCCACCACTTCTCCGGCACGCGTGAGGGGGATGCCGCCCGCAAAAATCATCACGCGCCCGTCGTTGGACGCATGAATCCCAAAGAAATCTCCGCCCGGTTGCGCAAGTGGCGCCAGATCCTTGGTGGCAATATCAAAGGCCCGTGCGGTGAAGGCCTTCTTGATGGAGATGTCGATGCTGCCGATCCATGCGCCGTCCATGCGCACATGCGCGACAAGATTTCCTCCGCCATCCGCGACTGCGACGTTCATCGGCTGGCCAATTGCCTCTGCCTTCTTCTGCGCAGCGCCTATCACTTTCATTGCATCGTTCAGCGTCAGCATGTGCGGGCTCCGGAAAACAGATGTTGTGCGATTGCTATACGCACTGTGCACGTCCTCATGTGAGGCGCGCTTGGAGCGCTTTGCGCTCGTTTGCCTACTCTTGCGCGCGCACCTCAGCCGCATCAAAGCTCTGCCGCGGTCTAGCCACAGTCGCACAGGTTCTCTGCGGCTCGTGACAGACTTGTCGGAATCCTGTTAACTTAAACGCGGGCGAAGACCAGCGATCGGGCGCCTACGGCATCACACGGCTTCCACCGACGACACGCAGGACGCTATACGGAATGCTAGCTGAATCGGCCAAACTCGATAGCTGGGGGGACATTGAGCTGTCACGCCACATTGCGAGCGTGACGTCGGCCATTGAAGGCCATACGAGCGATCCGCAGATCGATGAAGTGGCGGTCTCATGGCGGCGCAGCGCCGAACGTCACCATGTCGACCCCGAGAACACGGCGCCTCCGCAAATTCTAACCGCAGGCGAGCTTCGCGACTGTCGCGAACCGATCGAGAGCCTGGTCCTTGCGGCGCAGTCAGAGCTCGACCGGCTGTATGCAATTGTGAGGCAGCCCGGGTACGTCGTGCTCCTGTGTGACCCCACCGGAATCGCCGTCGACCACCGCGGTGGTGGCGAGCTATCGACACAGCTGCGCTACTGGGGGATCTGGAGCGGGGCCGTCTGGTCGGAGCAGGCGGAGGGGACGAATGGAATCGGCACCTGCATCGTCGAGCGTCGCGCCATCACGGTGCATCAAACCCAACACTTCCGTGTGCGGCACATCTCACTCAGTTGCTCAGGCTGCCCGGTGTTCGGTCCGGAAGGAGAGTTGGCAGCGGTCATCGACGTGTCGTCGATTCATCCGAGTCAGTCCGCTCACTCACACGCGCTGACCCTTCCGCTCGTCGCGGCCTCCGCGCGGGCGCACGAGGAGCGGCTGTTTCGCGAACGATTCGCGCGTACCTGGATCATTGCCGTTGCGCCATTGAGCGACGAACGGCTTGCGCCACTGCTGGCAATCGATCGGGACTACCGCGTAGTGGGCGCGGATCGTTGTGCGCGCGCCGAGTTCGGTATCACCCGAGAGCTTCTCGACTCCGGGTTGAGCCTGTGGACCCTCTTTACGCGCACGGCCTCATTGCTTCAGCGCAGAGAGGGTGGCGCCGACACTTTGGTCGGCCTCAAAGAGATCGGCGGAATCGAATCCCGGTGTGCGCTCGTTTCACCACCCGCGCTATCGGCCCGTGCCCGGATCAGTGCATGCGATGCCACCTTCCTGATGCGGCCACGAAGCATGCTGCTTACCGGATTGGAGAGGCAATTCTCGGTGCAACCTCCCCGCAGCGGTTTGGCCGCCGGCTTGCTGCGGCGCATCTGCGAACACATCGAGTCCCATCTGGAGGACAACATCAGTCTCGAAGGGCTGGCAGCGGACGCGCGCCTGTCGCTATATCACTTCGCCAGAGCGTTCCGAAACAGCATGGGCATTTCGCCCCACCGCTATGTCATGCAGCAGCGGGTGAAGAAGGCGCAGGAAATGCTCGCGCGGACCGATCTGTCGCTCGCAAACATTGCCGTTGCGGTTGGGTTCGCCGACCAGAGTCATTTCTCGCGCCACTTTCGCCGCGTGCTGGGCACGACGCCCAGCGGCTTCAGGAGAGCGGTTTCACGCTGATCAAGGCCACGAGGTTCACCTCTCGCGCTGGCCCGGTGAAGCGTCGCCGCAGCAACGCCATCCGGTACTCACGCGGTGACATGCCGAGCGCCGCCCTGATCCCGCGGGAGAAATGCGCCGGATCGCTGAACCCAGCGAAGCGCGATCTGCGGCTGATCATCGCGCAGTCGAGGTCCAGATCGGACAGATGGCCGGCAATGAGCCCTTCTTCCGCAAGACCGAAATCAGCGATGCGGATCTCGAGGCGCTGGCGGCATATCTGACACGGTGTCAACGCGAACGCCCGCACCATCGCTAGCGTGGCGCGCGTGGCGATCGCTCAGCCGCGCCGCACGCGGCGGAAAGCCGAACGCGTGATGGAATGCCCGCGAGAACTGGCTTGCAGATCCAAAGCCGGTCGCAAGGGCGATCTCGAGGACACCCAGCGAAGTTTCACGCAATAACTGGCGCGAGCGCCCCAACCGGAGGCCAAGATAATGCTCGTGGACACCACGACCGAGGTGGTCGCGGAACGAGCGCTCGAGTTGCCTCAGGGAGATAGCGGCAAAGGCCGCCAGCCGCGTGCGCGACAGCGGCGTTTCGAGGTTCGCTTCCATGGCTTTCAGGACAGCGAGCAGCTTCTCATCGGCTATGTTGAGTCGAAAGCGCAAGTCCATGCGCTGCGGCCCCTCGCCTTCACGCACGTGCGTGTGCAGGAACCAGTCGCTGACAGCCGCGCCGAGCTCGTAGCCGTGATCGCGTGTGATGAGCGCGACCATCATGTCGAGCCCCGCGACCCCGCCGGAACAGGTAATACGGTCGCCATCGAGCTCGAACAGCGAGCGCGAGAGTTCGAC
>JAQGOC010000328.1 GCA_028293805.1 Gammaproteobacteria bacterium | reverse complement strand
GACGATCTGGAGATCGTGCGTGTGACCTGGGTGGTCGGCCTGAGTAGGTCGTCGATGTGCGTATTGACTGAGGCTTCCATGGCGCCCCAGGCGCCCTAGCGGCGGTCGTTCGACACGCGATGGCGTGTTTTGCCGTCCTTGCCGACGATCTGGCCCGCCCTTTCGAGCTCCCGCGCCAGCCGCTGATTCGAGATTACGATCTCATTGAAGGTATCGGCGACCTTGCCGGCGAGGCC
The DNA here is from genome assembly GCA_028293805.1 of Gammaproteobacteria bacterium. Lineage (GTDB taxonomy): Bacteria > Pseudomonadota > Gammaproteobacteria > Steroidobacterales > Steroidobacteraceae > 13-2-20CM-66-19. Next base: position 5,744 of record JAQGOC010000328.1, on the reverse strand, counting down.
GGTCTGGTCACTGGCCAGCCGGACCGAAAAGTCGCCGTCGCGCACGGCCTGCAGCGCCCGGAGGAGCTTGCGTACGTCCAACCCGCTTTCGTCGACGGGATCGCCGCCGTTGCTCTTCGCGCTGCTGATCTTAGGGGTACGGCGCGCGCGTTCTTGCGTTTCCATTGCCAAGCTCCAGAATTGAAGCGCGCCGCGCAATGGGGGCGCGCAAAAACAAAGACAAAAAGCAGCCCGGCGCGGCGGTGAGTCCCGCACGCGCGCCCACGAGGCGCCCGGCCGTTATTCACGACTCGTCGCTCCATTTCCACGGAAATCTCCAGACCTGCAATCGTGATGGGATGTTCCGTGCGACTTCTTTTACGAACCCCGCAGACAGTGCTTTTTTTAATCCAAGCTCGAGCGCCGTGGAAAATAACGGAAACCGGGGGGCCAGGCAAAGAAAATCGGCAAGTTCAGGACCTAGCTAGCCGAACAGTCGGCGCCGCCCTCCGGGCGCAGATTTCACGGGCCGGCAACCGCTAGCGGAGCTTGCCCGGCAACCTCGGGCGGCGCATAGTTCAGAGGCGCTGCGCCCATTGGCAGTCTGCAGGGTAACGATAATGAAAGGGCCCGCTCCCGCCGATCGCTCGAGTCCCGTGCCTGAGCCACGCTCCGGTCGGCTTACAGTGACCGCACTCCGGAGGGCGACGTCGACCCGCATGTGGGGTGGCAAAGGCTGCGGAGCTCCCTGCGATTATTGCCGCGTCACCGTGTCCCCCAGCGATATCGAGTATGAGGTCGAGGCCCAGCTCGACGGCAAGCCCTTGACGCTGCACTTCCATACCCGCTGCCACGACGCCTGGAGGACGGAGTGCGAGGCGACGGGGACGGGGGCTTCAGCTTGACGGCAAGGGGCCGGCTTGACCGACCCGCCGATCACAGCCGCTGCCACGCGATGACGTTCTGGGCCTGCTCACCGAGCTTTTCGATACCCAGGCGCATCGTGTCACCCGCCTTCAGATAGACCGGCGCCGGTTTCTGCCCGAGGCCGACGCCCGGAGGAGTTCCGGTCGTAATGATGTCTCCGGGCTCGAGCGTCATGAAGCGGCTGACATAGCTCACGAGGGTGGCGACTCCGAAGATCATCGTGCTGGTGTTGCCCGTCTGCATGCGTTTGCCATTCACGTCGAGCCACATGCCGAGGTTCTGTACATCCCCAACCTCTTCGCGGGTAACGAGCCAGGGGCCCACCGGACCAAACGTGTCGCAGCCCTTGCCCTTGTCCCAGGTCCCGCCGCGTTCTATCTGAAATTCGCGTTCGGAGATGTCGTTGACGACTACATAGCCGGCTACGTGGTCCAGCGCTGCGCTCTCCTCGACGTAGCGCGCAGTCGTTCCGATGACTACACCCAGCTCGACTTCCCAATCGGTTTTTTTCGAGTCCCGCGGCATCATGACTACGTCGTTCGGTCCCTGCAGACAGCCGACCGCCTTGGTGAAGACGACCGGCTCGGTCGGCAGCGGCAGATTCGACTCTGCCGCATGGTCGGCGTAATTCAAGCCGATCGCGATGAACTTGCGGGTGCCGGCAAAGGGCACCCCGAGCCGGGGGACGCCGGGCACCAGCGGCAGGGAGGCGGGATCGATGGCGGCCAGCGCCAGCAGGCTGCGCGGCGCCAACTGCTCCAAGCCGATATCGCGAATGTGACCGGACAGAGAGCGGATATTCCCGGCGGCGTCCACGAGCCCGGGCTGCTCCTGCGAGACGGGGCCGTAGCGTAGTAGTTTCATTGCAGGTGGCAACCTTTCGAATCAATGGGCGATTCTTATCGGCACGATCTGGTGATGCCGCGGGCGCCATCATCAGGAATTCGGCGAACGATGCAAGTGCGGGATGAGAGCGCCGCGCAGTCGCCCGTCGCGTGCGTCAGGTCCGTGGCTCAGCAGGCGCGAAGAACTCCCTGTAAGAAATGATGTGAGCGCCGCTCACCTCCACGAGATCCACCAGCTCGGTCGGGACGACCACGCCGGTGATCTTGGAATGGATGTCGACCTGCCAATGGATGGTGGCCCGCGCGCCGTCGATCACGACCGACAGCAGCCGGTAGTGGGTGAGCTTGAATGTCTTGAGCATGACGCCCAGCCACGCCCGGACCTCCTCGATCCCGCTGGCCGCGATGGCAATCGGCTTGCCGTCGCTCGCGCCAGCGATTCTGAACGTGGCATCCGCGGCGAACAGCGCACAGAGTCTGTCGAGTTGACCCGTCATCCGCGCGGCATGCAACTCCCGCAGGAGCTGCTCGATTTGGAGGCGATCCGTCATCGATATCCCCTTCGCGGCACGAGTCATGCGCGGCAGGCCACGCCGCCGCGGGCCCCGCACCCCCGCCTGGACAACGCTGGGCTAGGCGAGCATGGAGCGAATGTCGGTGCCGATGAGCCGGTACGCGCTAGCCGCATACGGAATGAGCGTGCCCATGCCGTAGAAGAGGTGAATCATACCGGAGTGGCACCTGTAGATGGTTTTGACGCCCGCGTCCTTGAGGCGCTCCGCGTATGCCGCGCCTTCGTCACGCAACGGGTCGAACTCGGCCGTATGAATACAGGTCGGCGGCAGGTCGCGCAGGTCGGCGGCGCGCAGGGGTGAGATGCGCGGATCGGCCGGATTCGCATCCGATCCAAGATAGTGTTTGAGATCGTGATCCAGCGTCGCCAGGTCGACGAGATACCCGGTCGCGTACTCGCGGCGCGAGGCGGTGGTCGCACAGAAGTCCAGGATCGGACACAGCAGAAACTGCAGCGCCAAGTGCGTTTCACTTGCGGCGGCAATGGCCTGACACACAACGGCTGCCAGCGTTGCGCCCGCCGAGTCGCCGCATATTCCGAGACGCTGCGGATCGATGCCCAGCTCGGCCGTGTGTGCGGCGATCCACAGCGTGGCTTCGTAGCCATCGGTGATGGCCGCCGGAAAGGGATGCTCGGGCGCGAGCCGGTAATCGACAGCGAGCACAAGGCAGCCGCTCGCGTTGCTGAGCGAGCGGCAGATCGGGTCGTGAGTCTCGAGGCTCCCGGCGACCAGCCCGCCGCCATGGAAATAAATGAGTGCCGGCAACGGCAGAGATCCGGGATCGGCGGGGGTGTAGATGCGCAGCTCCAGCAGTCCGCCCGGGCCCGCCAGCGTGCGTTTCCCCACCCGACTCACCGCTGGCGGCGGGCCCGAAAAGCTCAGCAGCTGCTGTAGGCCAAGACGGCGCTCGGCGACCGTCAGAGCCAGCACGCTCGGGGGGTTCAGTGCCGCGAGCCTGTCCAGAAACCGCTTGGCGCCCGGATCGAGTGGCATGGATACGGATTAAAAGGCGAGCGCCTGCCGCACGGAGGCGGGCCAGCGCGAGACATCCGTACCGTGGTTGGAAAACAGCGCCACCGCGAGGCGATCCATGCCGAAGGCAACACAGCCGGTATGCGCGACCTGGCCCGCACTGTCATGGATGCCCCAGATTTCGCCGAAGTGCTCGAGATGACAGTTGAAGCTCATGCAGGCGGTAGGCTTCGCGGTCGCGTAGTACGGGATCAGCAGCTCGAACTTCAGGGAATGTTGCCGCTGGCTCACGGCCATGATCTGGCCGAGCTTGCCGAAAAACGGATCGTTCGCCACCTCCAGCGCGCCAGGCAGGGCAAGCTCGCTTGCGAGCCCCTGCGCCCGGGTCATCCATTGCTCCCGGAATGCCACGATTTCCTGCGGCGTGCCGATCCGGACAAACTCCCGCATGCGAAAGGATTGCAGACGGTCCAGAGAGCGCGACGGCTCACGGCGAAAGCAGTCGGCCGCCACATCGAACAGCAGCCCACCGCTCGGCAGGCGCCCGCGGCTCGCAGCGATCGGATAGACCGGATAGCACGCTGCAGGCGATAAAACGAGATCCGCGGCGGCGAGCGATTTGGTCCAGTCACCGCCCGCCTCATGAGAGTCGGCCGCCGCGCGAATGGCCGTTTCGCTCCCATGCAGCGCGCAGACGCAGCCGAGCAGATTCGGAAAACTCTTCAGATAGCCGGACTTCTCCAGCTGGTGGCGGCTCATGACAGGCGGGAAACGCAATATCTCGGCTCGCGGATCGCGCTCGCGCGAGATAAAGGCGCCGAGACGCTCGACCACATCCTCATAGAGCGCCGTGCGCGCGTAAACGCCATCGCTTCCCATCGGGCGGAACAGGGTCGCGGCAAGGGATTCGAGCGGATCGTCTGTTGGGCAAACGGATTCTGTTGCGGGGTGGCTCATACCAGTGCTCTTCCGCCGTATCCGTCAGTGGCCGGCACGGTTTGCCGAACTCCTGCCGTTGGCGTCCAATGCCGGTTTCAGTCGCGCAGCGATGCAGGGATCGGCGTCAACAGCGAGGTCGCCGTCAGATTCGCCAGGATCCGGTCGTTGTTGATCATGATGGGCGCGGACAGCACGTCGCGCAGATGCCGGCCGATCGTAAAATCGCCGTCGGCGCGATAGCCGGACAGGCCGCAGGCGCGTAGCGCGCTCAAGACGATCGAGGTCGCAAGCTCGGAGGCCTCGACCTTCGTGAGCGTGATCATCGATTGAAATTCCGGCGAGGCCAGGGCCTTCGGGTGATCCATGTTGTGCTCGTAGTTCCGCAGCGACGTGGCCAGCATGCCGCGCAGCGTGCGCAGTGAGGATAACGCCTTGGTGAACTGCGGAGCTCCGGGTGGGAGCTGCCCGTTTCCCGTGCGCATCGCCTGGCGGATGAACGCCTGGGCGCGTGCGGTCGCGCTGGCCGCAATGCCAGTCCAGACGGAGCCCCACAGCAGGTGAGCGAAGGGCACCATGGTCTGCACGTGAATGACCTCGTAAGGATCCGGCACGATCTGACCGGGAATGCCCGACGCCTTGAGCGTGTAGCCCTCGCTGCAGGTGCCGCGCATCCCGAGTGTATTCCAGCCTTGCAGGCGGGTCAGCGTGTAGTCGCTTTTCAGAAAAGCCACCAACACCTGATCGGACCCTAGGGCGTCGGCGCTACGGCGCGCGGTCGTCACGATGCCATCGGCATAGGCGCCGTACGAAATGACGCTGGCGCGGCGTTCGAGACTGATGCCGCCGTCCTGGTATTCGACCGGCGCCTCGCTGGAGCGGACGTTGCCGCCGCTCTGGCCTTCGGTAGTCGAGGACGCCAACAGCAGTTGCTCGCCGCATAGCCGGCGCAGCATGCACGCCAGCACCGCGTTGTCGCGCATGTGGCGCATCACGCAGGCGACCTTGATCTGATGCATCGCATAGATCATACCGGTCGAGGCGCAGGCTTGACCTAACAGGTAGCAGACATCCACCACCTCGGCGATGCCCAGTCCTTCGCCGCCCAACTCCTTCGGCACCATGATGCCCAGCAGACGCTGTTCCTTCACCGCGGCGAACGCCTCGCCGGGAAAGCGCGACCCGGCATCGACATCGACCGCATTGTCGGCCGCGATCGCCGCAACGGCCTGCGCGCGTGTTTGCAAATTGCCGCAGGCAACATCGGCAGTTCTGACGATTGACGGCGCTTCCATCCGGCCAACCCTGTACGCTCTAATTCTTCTTCAACCATACGCCAGGAAAGACCATAATGCATATTAACATTTAGGCGCGCTGACAAGGCCAGCGCTCCAGGGAGAGTTTGATCAATGAGCCTCAATGCCGGTCCACATTGAATTGCCGCGCTCCCGAGTTCCGCTCCGAAAAAGTGCGCAGCTCGAGGATACAGAAGATACCCTCGTCATCGGCC
>JAQGOC010000073.1 GCA_028293805.1 Gammaproteobacteria bacterium | reverse complement strand
TGGTGGGCCGTGAAGGACTTGAACCTTCGACCAAGAGATTAAGAGTCTCCTGCTCTACCAACTGAGCTAACGGCCCATCCTGAGAATGGGGTGGACGATGGGACTCGAACCCACGACAACCGGGATCACAACCCGGGGCTCTACCAGCTGAGCTACGCCCACCATCGACATACCCATCGCGCAACTGGCGTGCCCGGCAGACTCGAGCGATGACCCGCCGCCGAAAGCGTCACCGCTCCCGTGCCAGCACCGTATACCCTCTAGAAACAAAGGCTTACGCTGTCCACCGAACTCCACCGTGCCTCGAATGTCCGGCAACTGATCACCCGGACCCTCGACCCTTACGCCACCGCGAGCTACGCCGCAGTCGGCTTGAACCGGCCACGACGCCACCCGTTCGCGACGGGGCGCGAAGTATATACGAAGTTTTGGCCGGCGCGACCCCTCTGCCGGCAAACCCTTCCGTTTCGCCACACGGGCCGACATTTCTTTCCGGTCGGCATCAATCGTCACCCAGGTGACGGGATGGACCGTTACCGATGTGCTCGGTAAGAACCCGGCTGGAATTGGCGCGCCCGGAGGGATTCGAACCCCCGACCCGCGGAGTAGAAATCCGCTGCTCTATCCCCTGAGCTACGGGCGCACTTGGAGACGTAAGCCATAAGTATACAGCGCCGCAGCGGGCACCCTGCGTCGGCTATGGCAGCCCCGGCGACTGAGTGCAGCGGCCAAAAGTCGGAAGGACACTCCCGCGCTAGGCAGGCATTCGTGGCCGTTTGTCCATTCCGCGGATTGCGTCGATCTGGCGCGCCGCTCTGCCGGCGGCGAGCTGGGATTCCAAAAGCTCGCCAACTTGCTGATCATACCGACATGGATCTCCTCATCGTTCGACATGCCATCGCTTTCGACCGCAATCCGAAGCGCTGGCGAAACGACAGCGACCGTCCCCTGTCGCCAGAGGGCATGGTCCGAGCGCGTAAGGCTGCGACCGGATTGAAGCGCATCGCGGAGCGCCCGGCCTGTGTGCTGTCGAGTCCGTTGCTGCGAGCGAAACAGACCGCCACGATTCTGACGGAGTACGCCGGCTGGCCGAAGGCAGTGGAATGTGTCGAGCTGTCGCCCGATGAATCACCGGAAGTGATGTTCCGTGTGCTCGCTGCAAGGCAGGAGAAAGTGATCGCCGTGGTCGGACATCAACCGGGGCTGGGCCGGCTGATAGGGTCGAGTCTTCCGGCGCGATTTCCGGGTGGCGTGAGTCCCGAAGCGTTCGAGCTGAAGAAGATGGGCGTCGCCTTCCTTTCCTTCAGCGGCACGCCCCGCGCCGGAGGCGGGACGCTGCACTGGCTCGTGCCGCCTCGCATCCTGCGTGCCACAGCATAATGGCACTCGCGAGCTGCAAGGATCCGTGAACACTTCTCCCTCCTTGGCGAGTCCAGTCCCGCCCTGAGCGCTACCGTCAGATCAGTGAGCCCCGGCCGCCGCCTCGGCGCCACCGGCCCCGCCTGCCTTGATCGGGCGCGCGAACCAGATAAGTACGATGAGCGCGAGAAACAGAATTCCGGACACATAGAAGATGTCATCGGCCGAGAGCATGAACGCCTGTTGATCCACCAGCCGATTCATGAGCGCATAGCTCTGATCCGTACCCAGGCCATTCGCATGCAGATTCGCGAACGCCTGCGCGGCAACCGGATCGCTCGGTGTCAGATGCTCGACGAGTTGCGCGTGATGCAGCGTCGCGCGCCGATCCCACATGGTGGTAGTGATCGAAGTGCCGAACGAGCCCGCAGTGATGCGCGCGAAGTTGATGAGCCCGGACGCCGACGGAATACGCTCCGGTGGCAGGCCAGCCAATCCCAACGCAATCAGCGGAATGAAAAACATGGCCATGGCAATGCCCTGAATGAACGTGGGCACCAGCAGAACGCCAATCGTGGCGTCGGTGCTGAAGTGCGCCCGCATGAACAGGACCAGGGCGAAGATGACGAATGAGACGGTCACGAATATTCGCGGATCGACTCGAGACGACAGTTTGCCTACGAATGGCGTAAACAAAATCGCGAGCACACCCACTGGCGCCAGGACCAGGCCGGCCAGCGTCGCGGTGTAGCCCATATACTGCTGGAGCCATAGAGGCAACAGCACGACGTTGCCGAAGAACAGTCCGTAGGCAAGCAGCATGGCGACGGTGCTTACGGTGAAATTACGCCCTTTGAACAGCGTCAGATCCACGACGGGATGCTCTTCGGTGAGCTCCCAGACAAGGAAGAGCGCGAATCCGACGACCGCGACGACGGCCAGCAGCACGATCTGTCCCGAGTTGAACCAGTCCAGGTCCTTGCCCTTGTCGAGCAGCACCTGCATGGCGCCCACCCAGATCACCAGCAGGCCGAGGCCCACGCCGTCGATTGGAATTCTCGCCGTCGCCGTCTCGCGCTTGCGATAGATCATCCACGTGGCGGCGCCCGCGACGACACCCACCGGGATGTTGATATAGAAAATCCAGGGCCACGCGATATTGTCGGTAATCCAGCCGCCGAGGACCGGCCCCACGACGGGAGCTACCAGCGTCGTGATCGACCACATGCCGAGCGCCGTCCCTGCCTTGGCTTTGGGATAACTCGACAGCAGAAGCGCCTGCGACAACGGGATCATCGGCCCGGCCACCGCGCCCTGCAGCACCCGAAAAAGAATCAGCAACCCGATGTTCGGCGCAAGCGCACACAGGAAGGAGGCGAACACGAACAGGATCACGGAGGTCATGAACAGCCTCACCTGCCCGAAGCGCCGGGTCAGCCATCCCGTCAACGGGAGGGAGATCGCGTTCGCGACGCCAAATGAGGTGATGACCCACGTGCCCTGGTCCGGCGAAACGCCGAGATCGCCGGCAATAGCGGGCAACGACACGTTCGCAATCGACGTGTCGAGAACATTCATGAACACAGCGAGCGACAGCGCTACGGTGCCGATCGCGAGCGTGGTGCCGCTAAGAGGCGGCAGCTCCGCCGGACGTGCCGGCGGAGCGGTGTGGTCATCGGTCTTCACGGCAGGCTGGCAAGCCGATCGAGGGGCGCAGTGGCCAGCAGCTTGCGGTCTGCTTTCCGATCCGATGCGGGGCGGGTAGCGCCCACATCGTTCGCGGCAATGATCGCCTGCACGCGGGTATCGGCGGACTCGTCCGTCGAGTGAAACACATCGGTGGAATAACTCACCGCGTTATTCGCAAGCTGCGGCAGGCGGGCGCCGTTGCCACCCCGCACGTTCACCTCGGCCTTCATGGTAAGGCCGATCTGCAGCGGATTTGCAGCGATTTCGCGTGGATCGAGGGCGATGCGCACCGGCACACGCTGCACGATCTTGATCCAGTTGCCCGTCGCGTTCTGAGCCGGCAACAGCGAGAAGGCCGACCCGGTCCCCGCACCGAAACCGGCCACCGTGCCATGATACTGAATGCCGTTACCGTACAGATCGGCGGTCAGGATGACGTGCTGACCCACTCGCATCCCGGCAAGCTGCGGCTCTTTGAAGTTGGCGTCCACCCAAACCTGATCGAGCGGAACGACCGCCATCAACGAGGCGCCGGTGCTTACCCGCTGGCCGAGCTGCACGTTGCGCCGGGCGACGAACCCGGATACCGGCGCGGGCAAAACGGTGCGAGCGTAAGTTAGATAAGCGTTACGGACGGCGGCCGCTGCGTTGCGGACATCCGGATGGTCTTCGAGTGTCGTGTGATCGATGCGCGCACGGTTCGCAACGAGCTGCTGCTGTGCGACGAGCAACCCGCTCTGCGCGGCCTTGACGGCGTCTCGGGCGTGCTGCAGCTCTTCTCCGGAAACAGCACCCGAAGTGCCGAGCTGCGCGCGACGCGCGAGATCCTTTTGCGCCGTGGCGAGATCCGTCTGGCGAACCTCTACGGCCGCCTGCAATTGCGCGGTAGTCGCAAACAGATTGCGCACCTCGCGGACGGTCCGGGCCAACTGCGCTTCGGCCTGATCGAGCGCGACTTTGGCATCTGCCTGATCGAGGCGCACGAGCGGCTGACCGGCTTTGACGAACTGCGTGTCGTCGGCCCCGATCGCGACCACCGTCCCTGAAATCTGAGGCGTGATCTGCACGATGTTGCCGTTCACGTAAGCGTCATCGGTCGACTGGGAGTACCGCAATACCTTCGCCCAGTAGAGGCCGTACGCAATGCCGATAGCCAGGAAGGCGCTGATCGTAATAGTGAGCCAAAGCCCTCGCCGGCTCTTCAGGAAAGAGCTTTTGGGCGCGGCGGTCTGAGTGTTCATCGTCATTCTCGTTTCCCTTCGGGAGTCCCTGCCCGAGCGGTTAATGCCCAGGCAAATATCTAGTCCAAAAAATCAGGCGGCGTTCTCGAGCATGCGGCTCAGGTAACCCTCCAGCTGCCGCGCCTCCGTTGGCGTGAAGCCGCGCAGGAACCGATTCGCCACGGTCATGGAAATCTCCCGCATGCGGGGGAATGCCCGGTTGCCCTCTTCCGTGAGCTCGAGATACACCATGCGTCGATCATCGGAGCAGCGTCTGCGGCGGATCAGACCCTTGGTTTCCAGGCGGTCGATCATTCGCGTCATGGCACCGGCGTCGTAAGAGATCCCTTTGCAAAGGTCGGAAGCCGATTTCGGGGTATCCGCCAGCGCGAGCGTCGCAATGATGATGAACTGCGCTGCGCTCAATTCCAGGAGGGCAAGACTCTGATCGGCCTCGAGTTCTTTATCCAATGCGGCGAGCATCTCAGTACGCACGCGGCTCAGCAGATGGCCGACGCTCTTGCGGGGCTGATAGGTCTCGAGGTCGTAAACGGCTGGCAATCTCGTGCTCCCGTAAATGCGGTGAGAAAGAACGAGAGAAATATAGTTGCCTAGGCTGTATTTGTCAAGGCACTTGCTGCCGCAGCAGAATCAATGACCTGCCAGGACGGTAGCGGGGCCGTTCAGGCGGCCAAGCCAGCGGCTGCATTGAGCGGCTCACGGCGCCCGCTTGGGTCCAACGAAGATAGTGAGCAACGCTTATGCCGCAAAGATACGGGCGCGCGCCCTGCCGCTCGAGCCGGATGGATTCGGGCATCGCGTCGGTGGACACAATACTCGCGAGTCTGCGGTGAGGTCACGCAGGACATCGCAGATATGGAATCCAGAGTAGGTGTGTACACGATCTGCCGTGTGAGCTCCCGGGCCAGATGTTCATGGAACGACAGATGCTCTGCCAGGCGAACCCCGTTCACGCAGATCGTATCCAGATACCGCGGACGTGCATGAGCGCTACCGACGATCACGCGGGCGCGGCACTTGCTGATTCCGTCGCGATCACAACCTGTACCCACAGCGAGGCATTGAGCGCGAAGCAGTCCAGATGAACGAGTGCAATTTGCCCTGGCACCCTGAAGTGCCGAGCGGGACGGTCGCGCCGGTCTCGCGCTCCACATCGCCGGGATCATGCTGAGCGCTGCGGCGTTTATTTTCCGCTCGCGCCGCTACGAAGATCTGCATGCGGATCCAGCCATTTCCCGCAAAACCGATTTCTTCGCCGCGGCCTCCCTGGTGACCGCGGCGTTCGCCCTGATCACGCCCTCGCGCTTTTTTTGCGAACTGAGCGAAACACTGGAAAGCGCCAACGTGGCGCGCGCGCGCAAGATCCGCGCGCGGCAGCTCTATGCCGAGGGTACCAACGAAAATAACACGACAGACTTCGTCCGCTACGAGCAGGAGCTCGTGCAGGCGGCGCTGGACTCGCTGCGCCGGCGGCACCCGCAGAGCTATTGGCGCGAAATCGACTCGGCCAACCGGCTGCTGAACGCCTTGAACGGGAAATTGCTGCGGCGAACGGTTCTGTCTTCGTTCGCGCGCGCCGTCAGATCAACGATAACCAACCTGGGCGCCGACATCGACTTCGCACGACAGGACCATCGCGAGGCGTTGGGCCGGCAACTCGCACGCGAAGCCTGCCGGTCGCGCCCCGGTCTCGATGCCGGGTGACAAGCCTCTGTTTTGAGGCATTACGGTTGGGCCTTCACACGCTGCGCGTGGCCAACTCCCCCGTGCAGATTCAGTGGTTATCATCATTGGAAACCGCAGCCACCGGCGCGACGGCCGGCCGCCATGCCCCCGTGGCGGCCATGCAGCCGTAGCCCAACAGGCCGAGACCGATAAAGAGAGCTGCGATGCGGGGGTTGCTGTAGATCATCGTGACGAGGCAGAGCGCCGCGGCCAGCAGCGCAAACGCTGGAGAATAGGGGAATAGCGGGGCCTGGAAGGGTCGCGCCAGGCCGGGCTCGACGCGGCGCAGTCTGAAGAGACTGGCCATGCTCACGATATACATCACGAGAGCGCCGAACACGCTCAGCGTCACGATGTTGGCGGTGAGTGACTGGCCACCGAAAGAGAGCAGATCGTCGCTGAAGATGGCCATGATGCCCAACACCCCGCCGCTCAGGATGGCAAGGTGCGGAGTGTGAAACCTCGGGTGCACCCGGCCCAGAGCGCCGGGCAGCAGCCCTGCCCGCGATAGCGCATAGATTTGGCGCGAATAGCCGAGGATGATGCCGTGAAACGAGGCTACCAGTCCGAACAGGCCCAGCCACACCAGCATGTGCAGCCAACCGCTGCGCGCGCCGACGATGAGCTTCATTGCCTGGGGCAGCGGGTCGTTGATGTTCGCCAGCTGCGTCCAGTCGCCCGCCGCACCGGCAAACACCATGACGCCGGCCGCCAGCAGCACCAGAGTGAGGATACCGGCGCAGTAGGCAATCGGGATGGAGCGCTGCGGGTCTTTCACCTCTTCGGCGGCCATGGCCACCCCTTCAATGGCCAGAAAGAACCAGATCGCAAACGGGATCGCCGTGAACATACCGGGAACCGCCGCGCTGCTGAAGCTGCCCTGCCCAGCCCAGCCGCCCTTGACGAAGTGGGCCAGGGAAAATCCGGGCGACACCACGGCCATGAACACCAGTAGCTCGAAGATGGCGAGCAGAGTCACTACGAGCTCGAAGGTCGCCGCAATCTGCACGCCGATGATGTTCAGGGCCATGAACACTACATAGGCGGCCACGGCCGCCGTCTTGGGCGAGATCTCGGGAAACTGCACGTGAAGATAGGCGCCAATGGCGAGCGCGATGGCCGGCGGTGCGAACAGGAACTCGACCAGAGTCGCGAATCCTGCGATGTACCCGCCCAATGGGCCGAAAGCGCGGCGGCCGTACTCGAACGGGCCCCCCGCCTGCGGGATCGATGTGGTCAGTTCGGTGAAACTGAAAATGAAGCTGCCGTACATCAACGCGATGAAGCCGGTGGTGACGAGAAACCCCAGCGTGCCCGCCGAGGCCCAACCAAAGCTCCAGCCGAAATACTCGCCGGAGATCACCAATCCCACTGCTATCGCCCAGAGTTGCGTCGTACCCAGGGTCTTCTTCAGACCCGGGGAGGGGCTACGAGGCATCGCAGGCTCCCGACTTTTTCGATGGGACAATCGCCAGCGGCTCGCCAATGTATGTTCGCCGCTGACTGGCTTGCCGCCTCACGCCTGCTTCAACCTGCGCCCTTCCGCCCTGACCCCTTGGTGGCGCGCTCTATTCGGCGCAGGCCCGGTGGATTGCCTGAAGGTCAGCGACGACGACAGCATGTGCCTGGAATGGTCCGCCGGCTCGCCGCTCAGGGTGCGCAACAGCAGCTCTGCTGCTTGCGCGGCCATGTCCGCGATGGGCTGTCTGATGGTCGTGAGCGCCGGCCACACCTGACTCGCGAGTGGCGCATCGTCGAATCCGACGACCGATAGATCTTCGGGCACGCCGAGCCCCATGCTGTGGGCGACCGCGAGCACGCCGGCCGCCATCTCGTCGTTGCTCGCGAAAATCGCGGTGGGGCGCTTGGCCAGCGCTACGTTCAGCAGCTTGCGCGCGCACTGAACGCCCGAGCCATGCGAGTTATAGCCTTGCACGATGAGAGTCTTGTCCAGCCGCAGTCCGCACGATCGCAGGCCATCGAGATAGCCGCGATACCGGTCCATTACCGCCGCGTGGTCCGGGTTGCCGATAATGAAGCCGATGCGCTGGTGCCCCAGAGCGGCGAGCTGCTCCGTCATGCTCGCGCAACTCTCCCTGTCGTTTGTGCAGACGCTACGATACGTATCGGTGTGCTTACCGGGCGCGATGCGCACGAACGGAATGCTCTTGCTCTCCAGAGCAGCGGTGACTGCGCTCAGGTCCGAGAGCGGCGGAGTCAGTAGCACGCCATCCGCGCGCGACTGCCGTACGTTACGGGTCACGTCCTCTGCGAGAGTGGGTGCGTTGTAATCGCACGGCTGCATCACGATCTGATATTTCGCTGCGTGGCTTCTTGCAATCACGCCGGCCAGCACGCTGGTCGTGTAATAGCCGCACGACACGTCGTAGAGCAATCCGAGCAGATACGAGCGATTGCCCCCGAGCCCCCGCGCGGAAGGGTTGGGGTGATAGTCGAGCTTCTCGATCGCTCGCATCACGCGCTCGCGGACCTGCGGCTTGACGGTCTTTACATTATTGATTACGCGCGAGACGGTTTTGATCGAGACGCCGGCGTGCTCTGCTACATCGATGATTGTTGCGTTCGCCATAGCTCCTATGACGATGGCGCGTGGCAGTCCCGAATGCAATAGCTGAGGCCGAATCCATAGGGGAATAGCGGCGCGTCATCCCTGTCATGGATGGCCTTCGCCGAGCCGCGTGGCCACGCGAACGACAATTTCCCCGTGAAATCGGCATTCACACGGCCATCGCCGTTGCGAAACAGGACGTCGGCAATGCCGCCGCCTTCGCTGCCCGGCAGCCATGCAACCACGAAGGCATTGGAGGCTTCCAGCTCCGGCGTGACTCCCCTGGGGCGACCCGTCAAAAAGACCGCCACCACGGGGATACCACTCTGTCGCAAGCGCAACAGCATGGCGAGATCGGGATCGGACGAGACTGCGCTGGCAGGCGCCGTCAGACGGGGTGTGCTCCACGCTCCAGGCATGCTCGCTTCCGGTGCGGGCCGGTGCACGTCGTCTTCGAGTCCGCCGCGGGGTCCACCGTGATAGTCGACGGATCTGATGTCGCCGTGCCACTCCGCATAGGGATTTTCGCCGAACACGACGATAGCCACGTCCGGCTTGGACTGATATTGACCGTCCACGCTCAGCGTCGCTGTGCCGCCGGCGGCCGTGACCGTCGTGCGGATCCCTTCGAAAATCGACGTCGCGCCCGGGAAATCCGCGTTCGAGTTGCCCGTGCCTTGCCAGCTGATGGTCCAGCCGCCCGACTGCTTGCCGATGTCGTTCGCGCCATCGCCTGCGACCAGCACGTTCAGTTTGCGCCGCAGGGGTAGCAGGTCCCGCTCATTCTTCAGCAGCACGAGCGACTTCCTGACGGCCTCACGAGCAACCGCCCGATGTTCGGGTGCCCCTAGCAACGCACGGCGATTGGCCAGCGGGCGCGCCGAGGGCCGGCCCTTTTCGAACACCCCGGCACGCAGCTTGACCCGCAGTATCCGCGTGACCGCATCGTCGACGCGCGCTTCCGGGATGTCTCCGGCGCGCACCTGCGCAACGGTATTCTGGATGAAGGCCCGCCATTGATCAGGCACCATGAACATGTCGATACCCGCGTTGACAGCCTGCGCGCACCGGTCCTTCGAACAGCTCTGGACCTCGTCCACCCCGTCCCAGTCGCTCACGACCAGGCCATCGAAGCCCATGCGGATCTTGAGCACATCCGTCAGCAGATGATGCTGACCGTGCAGCTTCAAACCCTGCCAACTGTTGTAAGACGCCATGACGGTCTGGACACCGGACTGGAGCGCGGCGACATACCCCTGCGCGTGAATCTCGAGCAGCTCGCGCTCGGAGGAGAAATTGTCGCCCCGATCGATTCCCCGGTCCGTTCCGCCGTCGCCGACGAAATGTTTGGCGGTGGCCAGAATGTGGTTGCCGTCGAGAAATGATGGCGTGCCCGCCCCACCCTGCAACCCTCGAACCATGCGTCCCGCATAGGCGCGAACGATCTCCGGCTCGGCCGAATAGCCCTCGTATGTGCGTCCCCAGCGGCCGTCGCGAACGACGGCGACTGTAGGAGCGAACGTCCAGTCGATTCCCGTCGTAGCGACCTCACGCGCGGTAATTGCGCCAATGCGCTCGATGAGATCGGGGTCATGAGCCGCTCCGAGCCCGATGTTGTGCGGAAAAAGCGTGGCGCCGATCACGTTGTTGTGACCATGCACGGCATCCGTGCCCCAGATGACCGGTATGGCCGGCGCGCCTCCCGAGGTGTCCATCGAGGCGTCATAGAAACGGTCGGCCAGCGCCACCCAGTCCGAAATATCGGCATGTTTGTTGTTGCCCGGAAATGCACCGCCGCCGTTCAGTATGGATCCGAGCCGATAGACCTTCACATCCTCGGGTGTGATATTGCGGATGTCCGCCTGCACCATCTGCGCGACTTTCTGCTCGAGCGTCAGTTGCCGCAGCAGTTCGGCGATGCGGGCTTCAATCTGCGAATCCTTCGGCACCGCGCTGACGGCGGCCGGCCAGCCAACAGTCTGCGACGGGAGCGGTTGCGCCGACTGCGCAGGGCCGTTCGTTTTTGATGCAGCGAGCACGCCTCCGTGTGCCGCAACGACGCTGCATAGGAGCAAGGCACAGGCAGGCAAACGGCTCACTGCTGAGCGCACGGGATGGATCATCTCGACGATCACCTCAAGGATAGGGCTCAACCTGCGCTGGGGGTGTACCGCGGCCAGGCTTGCGGCCTCGCCAGTTCGAGGCCGGGGGGGACCGGGCCGCGGTACGGGGAAAGGAACAACCTTTTTGCCGAAATCGACGTCCTAGAAACTGACGTGCATGCGCACTCCGTAGGTTCGAGGCGAGTTGAAAATGAACTCCTGCGTTCCGGTGTCGATGGTCGCCTGCGTTGCGTGCGCTTCATCGGTCACGTTGTTGATGAAGCCTTCGATGCGCACATTGCTTCTTTCGTGCGTGTAGCCGACGCCGAGATCCAGATGCATGTAGGCGTTCACCTTGTCATAGAGCCTGACCAGGTCGGCTCCGTACGCCGTGGCCTTCCCGCTTGCATCCACCGCGGTAACGGTCTTAGCCCCGTTGCTCCCCGGGCCGCCATTGAACGCAGTAAGGAATTGGCGGCTCTTGTACGTGACCGAAGCGACCCAGTCCGCCATCCCCCCGGGCACAGAGAAGGCCTGATTCAGCCGGAAGTTGAGCGTAACCGGGGGTGAGCGCGGCAACTCGTTGCCGCCGAGGTCGACCAACGGCGATCCCCCTGCGGGGCTGCCGCGGCGTCCATCTATGACGACGGAGCCCTTCTTGTACTGGGTATCCTGCCAAAGCAGCGTACCGGCCACGGCGAAGCCGTGCCCCAGGTTGTAGGCGCTGTCGAGCTGGAAGCCCAGATTTCTCGATTTTCCAACATTCTGGTTCAGCGTGATGGTGGGACAAGCCGTGTTGGGGTTGTTGTCCAGGCAGGCCGCCTGTCCCGCGGGATCGTTACTGAGGAACGGCACTCCGATGAGGGTGCTGAACACCTGGTCGGTATAGCGAACATAGTAGAGTGAGCCGTTCAGGATCAGCGACCGGCCGCCCAACCGGAAGACGTTCTTGCTGCCGACCTCCACCATCGTGCTCTTTTCAGGGCCGACCGGCGGGGTGACGAGGTGCGTACCCGGATGGGCGGGATCGACATCCACCGTGTCATTGAAGCTCGGCGCCTTGTTGCCGGTGGCGATGAGGCCGTAGAGCATGCTGTTGTCCGTGAGATCGAAGGACGTGCGCACGCGCCAGTCCACGAACTTGTCGGAGTTGGCGCCCGTCTGCGCCGTAGCGCCCCCGAAGGCGACACCCAGACCGGGATAGTTGGCGCAAGTGCCGCCGAACGCGCTCGCCTGCACGCATCCGCCGGACAGAAACGTGTTCAAGGTATCGTTGACGCCGTACGAAGTGATGCCCGCACGGTACAAAGCGACGATATCCGCCAGAGTATTGGGAACTCCATCGCCGTTCGCATCCGGGCTTCTCAATGTCCGCCCGAGGCCAGCCATGCTGAACCCGGGCGTACCGGTACGGATGGCGACGCCATTCGTGTTCAGTCCGGCGATGAAGTTGAAGCCTGTACGCGCCTTGCTCTCATCCGAGTAGCGGGCGCCGGCGGTAACGCGCAGGCGCTTGGTGAAGGCGAACGTGAGGTCCCCGTAGGCTGACTTCGACTCGCCGGTCGTGCTGCCCTGATTGAACTCGAGGTAGGGAAGGTTCGTGGAGTAGTCCAGCGGAATGCCGAGGAACACTTCCTGGTGCTCCTTGAAGTAGTACAGGCCGGTTGCCCACGTCACACGCTCCGCGCTGTCGGGCGACGTGAAGCGCAACTCGTGAGTGTGCATCTTCGAGGTGGTGTCCCAGATCAGGGCGCTGTAGTTGCCGTAGTAGCGCTCGTTGAGATAGGTCTGGGCCAGCGGATCGCCGGGGTTGACGAAGCCCCCGAGCTGCACGACGAGATCGCCCTCGCCGGGGAAGGCATAGTCACGTCCGCCGGTCGGATGATCCGAGGTGTAGTGAAGATCCCGGTAGGCACCGATGTACTGCACGTTGAGGAAGTCGGTCCGGAAGGTGGTATTCAGCGACATCCCCCAGTGCCGGGTGTCCTGCACGGGACTGAAACCCACCATGTCGACCTGGCGCGGGTCGCTCACATCGTTGAAATTGATGCCCGTCAGGGCGGCGTGATAGAAATCGACCCCGCGTGAACCGGTGCCGCGCGAGCGCAGATAGTCGCCCGACAACAGTACGGAAAGCTGCTCGGACGGCTGGGCCAGAAGGTGCATGCGAGCACCGAGATCGTCCTGCGACTCCCAGCCGGTCAGCGTCCTCAGCGGGCCCACGTTCTTCACATACGGGTCGTGCTTGGACGAGTATACGGAGAGGCGGGCGGCCGTGACATCGCCCATCGGCAGATTCAAGGCGCCGCGATATTCCTGGTGATCGTAGTTGCCCAGCGCGTACTCGGCGTAGCCGTCGAATTTGCCGAGCTCCGGCTTCTTGGAGACGATGTTGATCGTGCCGCCCAGTGCGTTTCGACCGCGCACCGTGCCTTGCGGGCCCACGTTCACTTCGACGCGGTCGATGTCGAAGAACGCCACGCCCAAGCCTCGCGGACGAGGTACGTAGACGTCATCGAGATGCGGCGCCACCGCCGGATCGCCCAGCTCCGTGTTGGCATCGCTGCCGATGCCGCGCACGTAGACGTTGGTATTGTCCTCGTAATTTGATATTTCGACGCCCGGCAGGAGCGCCGGCAGGTCGACCAGATTCGACGCGCCGAGCGCGTCGAGTTCCGTTTGTGAAGCGGTTACCGCCGTGCCCGCATAACTCTGCAGGGACTGCGTCACACGCTCGACGGAGATTACAACTTCCGCCAGTCCGTCCTTGCCCTGCTCCGGCGGCTTGGGTGCCGCCTGTTGCGCGCGCACGCCAGACCCGGAACAAGTTAATGCCGCACCGACGAGCCACGCCAGAGACCTGTATACAGTCGCCATTGGCCCCCTCCCGACTGTTGGTTTTGACTGTAGGCGAAGAAGTACACCCACCGGGACAGCGTTGTCAAACACTGCCGGGGATAATTTCCTCATAGTAAGGCTATATTATTGATTTATCTTGGTTTTATTTTAACGTACCGAAAAGACAACGTTGGTATTTAGTGGATCCAGCAGGCGTTGCGCAGGCGCCGCGGGATACCGGCCGCGGCTAAAGCGAGCAGGCACCCCAGCCGCGCAAGCGGTCGGTTTGTGTGCCAGGCAGGAGGGGCAACAACAGCGCCCAACAGAGAATTCAGCGTCGGCGGGAACTTCCAGTCAAAAGATCCGCGCAATCAAGGACGCTGCTGGATGTTGACTAAACTGGCGATTCCAGCGACGAGCTCGCGCGGCTCGACGGGTTTCGACAGATGCATTTGATACCCCGCCAGGAGCGCCCGCTGACGATCCTCCGCGCGCGCATAGGCGGTGAGCGCGATGGCTGGAATATTGCGGAGCCGCTTGGGATCGAGCGCGCGGATGGCTTGGATGAGGCGATAGCCGTCGTAATCGGGCATTCCGATATCGCTGACCAGTATATCGATGGACTCGGCCGCCAGCAGGCGCAGGGTTTCCTCACCGCTGCCCGCCACGATTGCACGCGCGCCGCGCTCCTCCACGAGCCGGCTGATGAGCACCCGTGCATCCGGCTCGTCATCGACAATCAGGACGGTAATACCGGCCAGGCTCGGCAGCTTGACCGAGAACAGATCCACCTCCGCAAAGCTGGGCCGCTCGTGGCGTCCGGCGTCATCGGAGCGCACCACGGAGATGGGAAGTGCGACGATGAATGTCGATCCCTGCCCCTCACCGGGGCTCTTGACGCGTACGCTACCACCGTGCAGCTCGACTAGATGCTTGACGATCGAAAGCCCGAGCCCGAGACCGCCGTGCCGACGCGTAATGGATGCATCGGCCTGACGAAAGCGATCGAACACGAACGCGAGAAACTCGGGCTTGATCCCGATGCCCGAGTCCTCGACCGCAATCTCGACGTGCGAGTTCACCCTCTCCAGAACCACATCGATGCGTCCTCCCGCCGGAGTAAATTTGACGGCATTCGTCAGCAGATTCCACAGCACCTGCTGCAGCCGGTTGGCATCGCCCCGGATGCGGCCCACTTTCGCATCGAGCGTGGCGCGAAGTCGTACCTTCTTGGCATCGGCCGAGGGTCGCACGGCATCGAGTGCCGCGGAGATGACTTCCCGCAGATCCACGGGCTGCACGTCCAGCTGCACCTTGCCGGAGATGATGCCGCTCATATCCAGCAGGTCGGCGATGATCTGGGTCTGCACGCGCGCGTTGCGCTCGATCGTCTCCAGGCCCTTCAGATGATCATCGCTGCCGACCGGTACCCGTCTGAGCAGGGTTGCCCACCCGAGAATCGCATTCAGCGGCGTGCGCAGCTCATGGGACAGCGTCGCGAGGAACTCATCCTTCAGACGGCCGAGCCGTTCGGCTTCGGTGCGCGCGGCGCGCTCGGACTGCAGCAGGTGCTCGCGCTCGCGGGCGGCCTGGCGCAGCTCCGTAATATCGATACACGAGCCGATGTATCCGGAGAAACCTCCATGCGCCGCTTCGAACAGGGGCACGGCGTTGTTGATCACCCAGCGCGAGCTGCCGTCGTGACACCCTAACCGGTGCTCCATCTTGAACGCCGTACGGGCGTCGAAGCTCTCGGTATAGATTTGCAGGAAACGGTCGAGGTCCTCGGGAGGGATGTTCTGCACCCAGCCGAAGCCGAGCTCCTGCTCCATCGTGCGGCCGGTGAACTCCAGCCAGGCCTGATTGAACCAGGTGCAGGCCTTGGTCAGATCCGACATCCAGATCAACGCCGGCGCGGAGTCCGCCATCAGGCGAAAGCGCTGATTGCTCGCCTGCAGGGCTTCGTCCGCGCGCTTCTGGTGCGTGACGTCGCGTGCGATTTTCGATGCTCCGATGATCTCCCCATTCACGTCCCGCATCGGAGAGACGCTCAACGATACGTCCAGGATCGTTCCATCCTTTCTGCGACGAACCGTTTCGTAGTGCTCGATACGCTCACCGCGCCTCAGCCGCGCCAGTATGGCCGCTTCCTCGTCGATATGGTCGGGCGGAATCAACAGCGTAACCGGCTGCCCAATGGCTTCATCGGGCGAATAACCGAAGATGCGCTCGGCGCCCTGATTCCAACTCGTGATCACGCCATCCAGGGTCTTGCTGATGATGGCATCGTCGGAAGAGGCCACGACATCGGCGAGGCGGTTGCGGATTGCTTCGCTCTGTTTTCTCTCGGTGATGTCCTGCACGACCCCGGCTACTCCGCTCGGCGCACCGTACGCGTCGTAAACCGGGCGACCGCGGGCGGCGACCCAACAATGCTCCCCTGACGGGCGCACCAGGCGATATTCAAGGTGGAAGTCCGCGCCATTTTTCAGCGCGTCCTCGAATACAGCATTCATTCGCTCGGCGTCCTCTGCCGTCATGAGCTCTCGAATCTGCGCTCGTGTCAGGGGGGCGTCTGCGCAGACACCAAAGATCTCAGCGGCGCGAGTACCGAGTGAAAGGAGGTCCGTTTTCGCATCCCAGCTCCAATCGCCCAACGCTCCCGCTGCGAGAGTCAGTTGCAGTCGCTCCGCGCTTTCGCGAACAGCGTCCTCGGCCTGCTTGCGCGCGGTGATATCGATGCTGACGCCAGGCAGGTGAGTAGCCGTCCCAGTCGCATCGCGCTGCACTTGTCCCCGCACGGCGAGCCAACGAATTGAGCCGTCCGACCGCAACAGGCGGAAGTCCAGCTCATAGCGTCCATTCTCGCTATCCAAGGCCTGCGCGATCGCTGCCTGGACACGGGGCCGATCCTCCGGATGTATGGCTGCCAGGTAGCTCTGCAGGGGCGCGCCCGCAGCCACTTCAGGACTGACTTCGAACATATTCGCAAGGTTAGCGTCCAAGACCACACGGTCTTGGCGAATGTCCCAGATCCAGGTGCCGATCTCCGCGGCACGGAGCGTCGCCTCGAGGCGAGCGCGCACATCCTGAAGCTCTTCGGTTTTACGCTCCAGCGCTTCCTTCGCATCGAGCAGCTCGCGTTCGACGCGCTGGCGCGCGGCGAGGATACTTTCCGCGTTCTTGAGTGCGGCGCTCCGTAGCCGCCTTTGCTCCTCCTCGTCTGCCATCAAGGCACTCCGAGGGCTCGTGCGGCGAGTGCCGTACCCTGCACACGCGCCCGGATCTTTGCAAAGGCGGTGGCTCGCGTCGTGGAGAGGTCATCGCAAAACGGTGAGAAGCCACAGTCATCGGTCGTGCCAAGCTGCGCGACGGGAATGTACTTGGCGGCTTGCAGAACGCGATCCCGAACTTCCTCAGGAGTCTCCACGCGCGGATCGATGGGCGAAATAACGCCTACGAACACGCGATGCTCGGGTTTCAGGTGCGCGCGGATCATCTCGAGAACTCTGACACGATCGGGCTCGGCAGCCAGCGCGATATAGAAATTTCCCACATTCAGCTGGAACAGCGCGGGGAGCAGGTCCGCGTAATCGACATCCGCGCTGTGGGTTGAATCGCGGTCCCCGCCGGGACAGGTGTGCACGCCCAGCCGCTCACGCTGGCCCGAAGTGAAACGCGCGAGCGCCAGATTGTTGAGATCGATGAAGCTCGCGAGCAGCTCTCCGGATGGATCGATCTTGACGGCCAGGCGGCCTTCGGTGAAGTCGATCTGTACCTTGCAGGCGCCGTGCTCCAGACAGCGGGAAACCTCGGTGACGTGCTCGCGCATCAGATCCTCGATGAAGGTGTCCCGGGAGTACCCCGGGATCCCTTGCTCCGGATACAACAGGCTCAGCGCCGATGGCGAAATAACCGCCTGCTTCAAAGGCACACGCGCGTAACGTAGCGCCTGCTCCAGGTAGCGGTCGGCGTAGCGGCGGTACGCAAAGGGTCCGGTCACGAGGCGCGGCATGCGCCGGACATGGCCGGCCGCGAACGGAATGGCAAATCCATCCGGGCGGGTGTTGGGAAGTCCCTCGACGCTGTAGGTCCAGAAGTTGTGATACTTCCTCTGTTCACCGTCGGTAATGACCGGCGAGCCGGTTGCCTCGAACAGCTCGATCGTCTCGCGGACGGCCGCATCGTACAGCGGATCAAGTGCCGGATCCGAGCCGGCCCCTCGCATCCGGATCGCCTCGATCAATGCGGGAGGCCGTGGGATGCTCCCAATGGGTTCCGTGGGGATTGGCATGCGCGGTAGTTCTGAAGCTAAAAGGAATTCTGCATCATACAATGCGCCCCGCCAGGGTGACGATCCCGGCATACGGGGCTCCCGACGGCTGGCCGCGTAGCGGCGGGCACGGAGCTTGCTGGGGCGATGGCGGTGCTATGTCGGCGCTGCGAACAACCTAACACGACATCGCTTGGAGCAACCAGGCTCGCCCGTTGCCGTCGTGCGGTCGCCTGCCTTCCAGGTGCATGACCTTCGCCACCAACACGCGACGAACACAGCAGCCCGATGCGTGGTCTTTGGGTCATGCGGCCGGGTTCAGCGGCCGCTTCGACCGTGGGCGGGCCAGCTTTCGTGCGCGCCCAAGCGGCTGCCGCCGGGATTGCCGGGTCTTACTGGAACGTCGGCCGCGGTCTCACGATCGTTGCGACCCCATCGCCGCCCGACGGCGCGGCCCCCCCGTTACGCGGGTCACGGATTCGTAAGGGATTGATTTTATTGGTCGGGGCGAGAGGATTTGAACCTCCGACCCTCTGGTCCCAAACCAGATGCGCTACCAGACTGCGCTACGCCCCGACTGAGCCAAGACAGGTGCCGCAGGTGAGCCCCGGCACCGGAAGAGTCGCGCATTCCACGCTATTGGGCAACGGAATGCAACCGGCTGCCCCTCGAGCCGGCGCGCTCGAGATCAGCCCGGCGCGGCTGCTGCCGCGCCGAGCCCCTCGAGTGGCACCGCCCACCGGTTGGTGTTCACGAGCAATTGCTCGAATTCCGGTCGCGCTATCGCACGGCTGTGCAGGAACCCCTGCGACTCATCGCAGCCCGCGCGTGCCAGGTAATCGAGCTGACCCTGCGTCTCGACACCCTCGGCGACGGTCGTCATGTCGAATGCGTGCGCGAGATCGATGATCGTCGCAACCAGCTTGCAGCTCCTCAGATTGGCGGGGATGCGCTGGGTGAACACCCTGTCGATCTTGAGAGTGTCGATCGGCAGTTCGGACAGGCGCGCCAGCGAAGAATACCCGGTGCCGAAGTCATCGATCGCGATCCGGATACCGGCCGTGCGCAACATCCTGAGCGCTTGCACACAGGACGCCGAGTCGCCGAGCAGCGCGCCTTCGGTCACCTCAATATCGATTCCCCAGCCCGGGTCATCGGCCAGGGTGCCGACGGCCAACATCACCTCGTGCACGAACCCCCGGCGGCGCAGCTCCGGGGGTGAGATGTTCACGGCGATTCTCACCGGCGGCAGGCCGGCGCGGCGCCATTCGCGGCAATCGGCCGCGGCCCGGTTGAGAGCCCATGCACCGATGGCCGGCATGAGGCCCGCCGATTCGAGGATGGGCAGAAAAGTCCCGGGCGCCAGCAGGCCACGCTCCGGATCCCGCCAGCGCAGCAGCGCCTCCGCGCTTTCGACCCTGCCGGTCCGCAGTTGCACCTTCGGCTGGTAGTGCAGCTCGAACTGATCGTTGCCCAGCGCCGCGCGCAGCCGATGTTCCATTCCGACGCGTGCGGCGAGCGACGAATTCATTTCCAGGCGGTGGTGCAGATACTGCTCGCCCGAGGTCTTCGCTTCCTTCAACGCGGCTTCCGCATTCTGCACGAGTTGGTCCGGCTTGCGCCCGTTCTGCGGATAGGAGGCGAAGCCGCATTTCGCCGTAACGGCGATCTCGCGTCCATCGACCACGAAGGGCTGCTCGAATAGCCGGGTCATGTCCCGGTGCAGCGCCTCTAACTCGTCTGCGACGCTCGCCCCCAACGCGATGACATTGACGAAGGTGCCCCCGCCGAGATGAGCAAGCCGCTCCGTATCGGGACAATGCGTTTTGAGCCGATCCGCGACGCATTGCAATAGCCGGTCCCCGACATGGCGGCCGAAGGAGTCATTGATCACGCTCAGATGATCGATGTCGAATACTTTCACCGCGAACCGGGGCGACCCTTCGG
>JAQGOC010000055.1 GCA_028293805.1 Gammaproteobacteria bacterium | reverse complement strand
ATCGAAGCTATCGACTCGCCGGGCAGTCCCGTGCGCGCGACGAGAACATCAATGGTCGCAGGTTCAAAGCCGAGCGCATCTAACAGCATTTCATACCCCTTGTCCAATGCGCAAGGTGCTCTGCGGGTCGCGCCCGGGCTCGTAAGCCTTTGGTGCGGCAGGTATATTTTTAACTCTGAAAGCACATCGTCCACGGCTTCCACCAGTTTCGCGCCGTCGCGGATGAGCTGGTGACAGCCGCGCGAGACGGGACTGTGGATAGAGCCAGGTATGGCGAACACCTCGCGCCCCTGTTCTGCCGCCAGCCGCGCTGTCACCAGAGAGCCGCTCCGCCGCGCGGCTTCCACCACCAGCGTGCCGTATGAAAGTCCGCTGATGATGCGGTTGCGCCGCGGAAAGTTGACGCGCAAGGGGCGCGTGCGAGGGGGAAATTCGGATACGAGCGCACCCCGCTCGCGGATACGCGCCGCAAGGGCGGCGTTTTCGGACGGGTATACCTGGTCTAGACCGGTGCCGAACACGGCCACGGTAAGGCCACCTACGAGGAGAGCTCCTTCGTGGCTGGCGGCGTCAACG
This sequence comes from Gammaproteobacteria bacterium, assembly GCA_028293805.1. Lineage (GTDB taxonomy): Bacteria > Pseudomonadota > Gammaproteobacteria > Steroidobacterales > Steroidobacteraceae > 13-2-20CM-66-19. Next base: position 6,699 of record JAQGOC010000055.1, on the reverse strand, counting down.
CCCACGGCAAGTCCGCTCGTGACGGTAAGTCCGGCGCGTGCGAACCATGCAGCGAAATCCCGTGCGGTTTTCCTACCGGCGGCGGTAGGGCTGCGAGAGCCCACCATCGCGAGTTGTGGAGAGTGAAGACTCGCGACAGATCCCAGGACGAACAACACCGGAGGCGCCCCTGTCGTCTGCGCGAGCAGCGGGGGATAGACCGTGTCGGTGCAGAGAACGAGTTGTGCGCCGCTCGCTTCGATCCACTGGAGATCCGAGCGTAGCGCTGCTTCATCCGGTGAGGCCAGAAACGCCTTCGCCGCGCGCGGAATTCCAACCTCCGCGAGTGCGCGTGATCCGCGGACGAAATCGGCTTCGCCTCCGGTGGCAGCGAGCAGCGCGCGCACGTGTTCGGCCGTCAAACCCGGCGCCCTCGCCAACATCGCGCGGACCTTCGTCGCATCCATCCGCAGGAGCATAGATCAGCGCGGGCGCCATGGCGCCGGTCTGAAATGCGTGCGAATGCCTGGAAACAGCGACCCGCAGCGCACTAAACGCTGCGGGTGGTTGCGAAACTCGCTGTTTAGACGGAGATGGACCCTGAGGCGCGCGGACGACGTCTCAAGGATTGTGGACGACGTCCGTCACGTGAATCGCGCTCGAGGCTCCGACAATGAGCCCGTAGCTCACGCGGTCGAAAGTTTTGAACACCAGCATGGTGCCGGTGCGCTCGTCCGGTAACTTCACCCTCTTGGCGAAAGAGGTGCCGAGGTCCTGCGCCTTGCGGGTGAAGCTGGCACCGTTGGCGTAGGTGTCGCGGACGCGTTCGCCGGCCTGGTCTATCGCGAGGATACTTCCTGCGCCGAGGCCATCGCGGGCGCCCCGGTTGATCACCACGATCTGGTATTGGCCGATCAGATCCGTTCCGTCCACGACAGCGATGATGCGGCCGTGCACATCGCCATGAGGCGCGCTCGGCATGAAATTCAGCGGTATCTCGTTGTCGGCCGACATTACTTTGTCGCCCCGCAGGGTTTCACGGGCGGCGTCGACCAGGACCGCCTTCGTGACTTCGCCCGGCTTCGAGACGAGAGCCGTAGCGGTGTAAACGCCCTGGTAGCCGACGACCTTGCCATCGTCAGGATCGCGCAGGGGGTCGCCCACATGGACGATGCTGTAGCGCGCATGGTCCGGAGCGTTCAGGTTTCTCACGTAAATCTCGTGACCCGAGCCGCCGACCTCATGGTCCTCACGAAACGCGAGCACGTACGGGGCGGTTTTTACCTGCTCAGGCGTGAGCACACTCGGTCGCGACAGAAAAGCTGCGATCGACTGGTAAGGGATCGTTGGAATCGCACCGTCGAGACCCGTGCTGCGCAGCCGCGGGTCCAGCCGGGCGGCTCCGCCCTGCTCGAGGCGAATCTGCGGGCGGCCATCGGCGCCATAGGCCAGCGCCAGCGTGTCGCCGGGATAGATAAGGTGCGGATTGGCGACCTGGGGGTTGATATACCAGACCTCGGGCCATAACCAGGGATCACGCAGAAACATCGTGGCGATGCCCCAGAGCGTATCGCCGCGCTTGACGACGTAGCTCTTGGGCGCGCTGGGATTGATTAGGCTTGCGGAGCCCATGGCAACCGCTGACGACGCGGTCGTCGATGGAGAGCCGCTGATTGCCGCTTCGGTAGCGGTCATGTCTTCCGCGGCAGATGCGGTCTGCTCCTCCGCGGCCTGGTGGCTGACCGGCGCGGACGCCATGGGGGCACTCTCCCTGGAGTGCAGCCAGGAGCACCCCGGAAGGGTGACGGACAGGACAGCCAGGCCCGCAACAATGCGAGCCCCAAGTACTTGATTCGAGACCATGCTCCACTCCTCAGCACGCGAGGCGGGCGAACGACCTGCGCTGTGATTCCAGCTTGTTATACTGGCACAGCCCCCGGCGGCACACGTTTTAATGTCAACTTTGTGCGCTGGTTCACGGGAGCCGCCGGTCGCGTCGGGACACTGCGACGAGTGCCGTTTTTCATTGCTTTTTAGAACGCTGGCGACGCTTTGAAGTCGAACTTTCGATCACCGCTGAAAGAGTCAGACCATGGCCCTTAGAACCATCCTCGAATACCCCGATCCGCGCCTGCGCACCCGTGCGCAGCCCGTGACCCAGTTCGATGCCGAGCTCGGCCAACTCGTCGATGACATGTTCGAGACGATGTATTCCGCCCCGGGGATTGGGCTTGCGGCCACGCAGGTGGACGTCCACCTGCGCCTCGTGGTCATGGATATCTCGCAGGACCACGACCAGCCGCTGGTTTTCATCAACCCGGAAATCCTGTCGCGCGAGGGGGAGGCCAGCTCCGAGGAAGGCTGCCTGTCCGTACCCAACATTTTCGACGACGTGAAGCGAGCCGCTAAAGTGCGTGTCCGCGCGCAGGATCGCAATGGCGAGGTGTTCGAGCGCGACTACGACGACGTCCTGGCCGTCTGCATTCAGCACGAGATGGATCACCTCAACGGCAAGCTGTTCGTCGACTATCTTTCCGACCTCAAGCGTGAGCGCATTCGCAAGAAGCTCGAAAAAGAGCGTAAGGAACGGGCAGCGCGCGCGCGCGAGGGCGCCGGCAGCGCCCGGCGCGCGAACTGATAGCGCTTTCGCCGCCCGCTCTCGCGCGACTCTGCTTGTGAGCGCGTTGCGTGTCGCATTTGCGGGGACGCCGGATTTTGCGGTCCCGGCCCTTGAGGCCCTCCTCCGTTCCGGCCACCGCGTCGTCGGCGTGCTGACGCAACCGGACCGCCCGAAAGGACGTGGGCGCCAGATAGCCGCAAGCCCAGTAAAAACTGCAGCGCTTGCCCACGGCATTCCCGTCTCGCAGCCGCAAAGCCTCAAGGCCGAGGCTGATCGTGTCGAGCTGGCGGCATGGCGTCCCGACGTGCTGGTGGTCGTCGCGTACGGATTGATCCTGCCCCGGGCAGTACTGGCATTGCCGCGCTTTGGCTGCATCAACATTCATGCGTCGCTGCTACCGCGCTGGCGGGGTGCGGCGCCAATCCAGCGCGCAATTCTGGCCGGCGACACGGAGACCGGCGTGACCATCATGCTCATGGACGTTGGACTCGATACCGGCCCTATGCTCCTTCAGGAGCGAGTGCCTATTACTGCAAGCGATACCGGCGGATCGTTGCACGACCGACTTGCTGCGCTAGGTGCGTCGGCCCTGCTTGAGGGGCTCGACAAGCACGCCGCCGGCACGCTTGCGGCGGTGCCGCAGCCCAGCGAGGGCGTCACCTATGCGGCAAAGATCGAGAAGGCAGAGGCGCTGATTGACTGGACTCGGGACGCGCGCGCCATCGAGAGACAGATCCGTGCTTTCAACCCCTGGCCCATCGCGGAAACCCGGCTGGATGGTGAGCAGTTGAGAGTATTTGCGGCGGCGGTGGACGGACCCCTGCAGGAGCAGCCGGACGAGCTCGCGGAAATTACGGCGGAGTTGCCGGAGCTCACCGAGGAACTCCCGGAGCTCACGGCAGAATTCCCGGACGGGCTGCCTCCAGAGCTCTCTGCAGAGCTCCCGGTGGCACGGCCCGACGTGCGCGAAGTAGCTACAGATCAGGGCAGTCGGGGCCCTGAACCGGGCACGATCGTGGCTGTTCGCGACAATGCGATACTGGTTGCCTGCGGGCGGGGGCAGCTCGGTCTGCAGCTGGTGCAGCGGCCGGGGCGCAGAGCTGTCGCGGCCAAAGACTTCGCGCATGGCGTCCAACTGATAGGCCGTCGTCTTGGGTAGAACCCCCTGGGCACCTGGCGCGCCGGCATTGGCAGATGCGGCGCGGGCACTTGCCTCCATCGTTGCCGACGGGCGGACCTCTGAGGCGGCTTTAGCGCCTTTTGAGACCGTTCCTCACCGCGCGGCGGTCCATGCCATCGCGCTAGGCAGTGCGCGCTGGTATCTGAGACTCGCCCCGGCTGTGGACATGCTCCTGACGCGACCGAAGGGCGTTGCGAACGAGCTCCATGCGCTGCTCGTCGCAAGCGCTCACCAGATCGAGTATTCACGGAATGCGCCCCAGGCGACGGTGCACGCTGCCGTGGATGCCGCGCGGATTCTCAAGCAGGACCGCGCGAGTGGGCTCGTGAATGCCGTTCTGCGCCGCTTCGTGACTGAACGCGGTATGTTGCTTGGCCGCGTGGACGAGAAGCTGCCGGGACGCACCGCTCACCCTCCCTGGTTGGTGAAGCGTCTCGCCGACGCGTGGCCGCAGAAGACCTGTGCCGACATTCTGGAGGCGAACAACGGGCATCCCCCAATGGTCCTGCGCCTCGATCTGTCGAGACGGAACCGGCAGCAATATCTTGCTGAGCTCGAGGCCGCGGGAGTCAGTGCTCGAGCCATCGAGTGGGCGCCGACCGCGATAAGGCTGGACGAGCCTGTTGCGGTCTCGGCTCTGCCCGGCTTCTGGGAGGGCATGGTGTCGATCCAGGACGCTGGTGCGCAGCTTGCGGCCCCGCTGCTGGACGCACAGCCCGGAATGCGCGTACTGGACGCCTGTGCGGCTCCTGGCGGCAAAACCGGCCATCTGCTCGAACACACTCCCGGGCTGGCAGAGCTCGTGGCTGTAGACGTTGACGCGCAGAGAGTCGGACGGATTGAGGAAAATCTGCGGCGTCTCGGCCGCTCGGCCCGGGTGATAGTCGCCGACGTGCGGCAGGCCGCGAGCTTCTGGGATGGACGCGCGTTCGATCGCATTCTTCTCGATGCCCCGTGCTCATCCACCGGAGTGATCCGCCGTCATCCGGACATCAAGCTCCTGCGGCGCACGGATGACATTCCGGCCCTGGCCACGGCTCAGCTCGAGATTCTCAGAGCAACCTTCGCGATGTTGGCTCCGGGAGGGCGGCTGCTGTATTCCACGTGCTCGCTGCTGCCGGATGAGAATCAGAAGGTGGTCGAGCGCTTCCTCGAGGCCGAACCGGCGGCAAGGCAGGCCGCCATGCCTCGCGGCGACCGCCTTGCGCCTGGGGCGCTGGAGCGCGGCACAGGGGTGCAGCTCATTCCGGGAGCAGAGGCGGGGACCGACGGGTTCTATTATGCTTGTATCGAAAAGACAACGGCTGAAATCTGAGCGTTTATCATTACTGCAAGCACCATTGCCCGGTCTCTCGTTGCATCCATGCTACGCGTCCATCCAACACGCGAACCGTCCCCACGAGAGCCCCGTTGGGTTGCGTGGACGATCCGTGCTGCCATCCTGACCGTGTGGAGTGTCTTCGCGCATGCGGATGCGCTCGACGGTGTTCTCGAGGTTCGTTCCGCGTACGTCAATGTCGACAACGGCGTATTCCTCTTGCACGCGCGGGTCGAGTACCCGGTGAGTCCCGCTATCCGCGACGCCTTGCGCGACGGGGTCACCCTGACGTTTGATCTCGATACTCGCGTCGATCGGGAGCGGCGATTCTGGCTCAACGCGAATATCGTGGAGCTGACTCTGAGGCGCGAGCTCGCATATCACGCGGTAAGCGACCGCTATGTCGTCCGTGACGTGCGCAGCGACGAGCAACAGACTTTTCCCACGGTCGAAGAGGCCTTGGCGTATCTCGGAAAGGTGGACGGGTGGCCCATACTGGTCGAGCCGCAACTTGACGGCGGCAACTACGTTGTTAGCGTTCGCGCCGGTGTACGGCGCGGGCGTTTGCCGGCGTCGTTGCGCGTGCTCATGTTCTGGGCGGACGACTGGCATCGCGTGAGCGAGTGGTATTCATGGTCACTCCCAGTGTGAATGGAGAGCCCAAAAAGCGCATGCGCCTGAGCGGCGCCGCGCTGCTTATCCTATGGGCCGCGATCGGCGCCGGCGCACTGCTGCTGCTGTTGAAGAGCGTGCAGAACTCCGCGGAGTTCGGGCGATTGCAGCCCTGGATTCTGCTGCTCAACGTGATCGGCGTGATCGCGCTGTCGATACTCCTCGCGCGCAAACTGTGGCAACTCGTCCGCGAATACCGGGATCACGTACCGGGCTCGCGCCTCACAGCGCGCACGGTGGTGATTTTCGGCGCCCTCGTCGTCGCGCCGCTGCTCATCGTGTACTTGTCTTCACTCGAATTCCTCAATCGGGGCATCGACAGTTGGTTCCAGGTGGAGGTGAAGCAGGGCCTGAACGATGCGCTCGTCCTCTCCCGCGCGGCCCTCGATCTGCGCATGCGCGAGTACTCGGAGAGGACGCAGTCGCTGGCACGGTCGCTTGCCAAAGCCGCGCCGGCGGATGTGCAGACGCGCCTGGATGACGAGCGGGGGGTTTCCGAGGGGCTGGAAATCGTGCTCTTCGGAGAGCACGAGCGCATCATTGCCGCGAGCCTGGAGAATCCCCTGGAGATGCTGCCGTCCAGGCCGCCGTCGGATCTGATCAGACAGGTGGGCCAGCTGCGGCCCTACGTCAGCCTCGAGCCGCAGTCTGGCGGAAAATACCTCATCCGGACCGCTGCGGCTCTCAGTGACTCGCCCGCCAGCGCGGACAGCCGCTATGTCGTCGCCATCTATCCGGTGCCGGCGCAGCTCTCCGCTCTCTCGGAGGCCGTGCAGCGCTCCTATTCTCAATAAGGCGACCTGGCGGAGATGGTCGAGCCGCTGAATTTCATCTTCCGGCTCACTCTGACACTGGTGGTGATGCTGGCGATGCTTGCAGCCATTTACGGCGCGATTTTTTCGGCGCTACGTCTGGTGCGACCTGTGCAGG
>JAQGOC010000001.1 GCA_028293805.1 Gammaproteobacteria bacterium | reverse complement strand
CAGAACAGGCGCCAGAAGCCGCGGCTCGACATCGCCGTCGCGACCACCGCCGGAAACATGCAGACCAGCAGCGCACCCGTCTCGTTCGCGTGGCCGAAGGCACCGAATACTCTGTCCGCCTCGGCACCGGAGGCCCCGATTTTCGTCCCGAGACTCGTGATCCCGACCAGATCCGTGAGGGTGAGGATACTGGAGACACTCACGGCGCCCATCAGCATCCGCCAGACCAGTTTGAAATCGGCTTCGTCCCGGACGCCGTAGAAGACCACCAGAAAGAAAATCGCCGAATCGATGAGCTGGGATTTCAGCGCGATCGCCGCCTGGATGGGGTCATAGCCGCGATAGTGGATGACCAGCGCGGCGGTGAGCCAGGTGAGCAGGGCATATCCTATCCACACCACCCACGCCATGTGCATGGCCGGCAGCCGCAGCTGGAACCGGCCCGACAATGCGATCCGGAACAGCAGCGTGAGCGCAATGAGATACAACAGCGCGTTCTTGACGCTGAGCCCCGGGCCCAGACCTGGGTTGTGCCCCAGGATGTCGCTCATGATGAGCACCGTAATCAGCAGAACGAACAGCCAGCGCATGATCAGACCTCGCGAATGCCGATGACTTGCCGCAGCACGACCGACCTCACGGGCCGGCCGTCGAAGCGCGGCGGAATACCAACTTCTTGCCCCATAGCTGCAGCCAAAGCGCCTCGGGGATACGCATCGCGAGCAGCAGCAGGGCGAACGCGATCAGGTAGGCGGCGCTCGCGAGAGCGATGCCGGAAATCCCGAGCACGTCCGTCCACACGGAGCTCACGATCAAGACGCTCGCCGCGCTCGCGGCGAGTGCCGTCTTGCCGATACTTGCCCAGGGAAGCAGCTTTCCCAGACCGATTCCGTAGCGCTTCATCGTGCAGCGGGCCAACCAGCCCGCATCCACGTAGCTCGCCGCCACGAAGGCCATCATCGCACCCGCCACCCCGGCAAACGGAATGAACAACAGCAATGCCGCGCCACAAGTCACCAAGGCCGCCACGTTGCTCTCGACCAGCGGGCGGGTCCGGTTGATCGCGCGCAGCGCCGGCGCGAAATCGAAGCACTCGCGGATCACGACCAGCATGTAGATCTGCATGATGAGCGCGGCCGGCGCATAGGCCGCACCGAAAACAGCCACGACCAGCGGCCGTGCGTAGCGCGCCACCAGCACGACTACGGGGAACAGGAAAATCATGTTGACGACGGTCGTGCGCTGCCACAGGGCGAGTGGCGCTTCCCGCGACTGCCGGTCCTTGCGAACCATTTCGGGCAGCACGACGGCCGAAATCGAATTACGGACCGTCACGACCAGCGGCTCGCCGAATCGGCCGATGGTGTACTGGGCAAGCGAAGCCGCTCCCAGCGCCCGCGCCACCACGACGTTACTGAGATTTCTGCTCAACGTCGCCAGCAGCGACGCGAGACCCGACGGCACGCAGAACCTCAGTTGCTCGCGCCAGGGTTCGGGAAGCGCCGGCTCCTGCCGACTCCGGTCGAGAACGGCGAACGCGAGGCCGGCGCCGACGAGCCGCGCAGCCTCGAGAGCCACGAGTGCCCAGATGATCGTGCCGACATCGTGAGTCAATGCGGCGGTGACGGTCGCCACGATGATGCGCGCTGCCAACCGCGAGGCGGAATAGACGAACACCGGCCCCGCGCGGCCCTGCGCCAGCCAGTAGTACTCCCAGAAATCGAGATTGACCGAGAATAACGTGTAGGCGATCAGGGCGGCCAGAAACCCGCCTACGAGTCTGCCGCCCATGCCGTAATCCAGGATGCCCAGCATCGCCGCCACGAGCAGGCTGCCGGCCGCTATGAGAAGCGCGGTCTGCCGCACGGTGTGCCAGACACTTTGGGGATGCGCGGGAATGCAGTACAGGAGGCTGTCGTTGATGGAGAAGACCGCGAACGACTGCAGCAGCGAGGCATACAGCAGAAATTCGCGAGACCGGCCGAATTCCTCCACGGTGAGGTGCCGCACGAGAATCAACGGACTGATGAGAATCAGCCCATAGCTGGCCAGGCGCGAGAGCGTCAGGATTGCGGCACGGTTAGCGAGCGCGGACATGAGTCACCGATGTCCCATGGCGGCGGCCTGCGGCGGGGCCGGGACTTTCCACACCTCCGTCACGCCGTCGCGCCCGCGATAGACCACCTGGAATCGCGTCGATTGCAGAACCTCGGCAATGCCGAAGGAGCGCATGAGCTGACGCCCGTCCTCCTGGTTCTCACCGCTGCCGATGACATAGATCGCACCGCGATCCGGCCTGTCGAGGAGTTGCTCGAGCTCCTGCCCGGTGCCGATGAGTCGGGTGTTGGTATAGAGATCCAGCGGCTGGCCCTTCACGAGGTGCATGAACGGCGCAGCCACCTGCTTGTTCACGAGCCAATAGTTGACGTGGCCGAGGTAGTAGGTCTGCTGCAGAACGTCTTCGGCCACGATGATGTCCCGCGGCCCCGGGTGGAGCGCCGCGACGAATTGCGCCGCACCCTTGTGGTCGGGATGAGCCGCATAGCCGGAATCTAGCGCTTTTACGGCACGAAGGGGATTGATCGCGAGAACACAGGTGAGCGCAGCCACTAGCACCGTGGTAATCGGCGCCCCCCAGGGGGGAAGCCAATCGCGGGGGACCGGTGCGCGGCTCCCGGTCGCAAGCCGCGGGTGGGCGAGCCACCACTGCGTTGCCCATTGCGCCGCTGCGAATCCACCCAGCAGCATCGGCACGATCTGGGCGGCCGCATATCGGGGTGGAATGTTCCACTTCATGAAGCCGATCATGAGTAACGGAAGCCACAGGCCCAGAGCCAGGAGCAACACGTGATCCGGCACGGGCTCACGATGCGCGAGGCGCCACAGGCCGCGGGCAAGGGCTCCCGCAACCAGCAGGGCGATGACGGTGGAATAGCCCGCAATCGAGATAAAGGGCCACACGCTCGGCCATCCGAGCATCACGCCCACGATCTGTTTCGGAGACCCCGCCGCGTGCGCGAACAAAAACGCCGCCTGCGCAAGCGCAAGCACAGCGGCGACCGCGAAGAAAAGCGCCAAGCGCAGCGTCGAGAGCTCCCCTTCCCGCCGAGCTATGACGAGACCTCCGATGATCAGCAGGGCGGCGAGGTGCCAGGATAGCGCTACCCCCGCAACGAGGGCCGCCGCCAGCAGCAACACGGCCATGACGCCACGGCGTGGGACGACCCACATGGCGAACCCCACGGCCGGAAGCAGGACCAGGAGGAACCACACTCGGCTCAGGTGAGGAATGATCCCTGCCGCGTGCGGACCGTTGAGCACGGCACCACCGTCCGAATCGAGCGACGGTGGATACTGGCGTCCGATCCAGGTGTTGATGACTTCGAACCCGACCACGATCACCGCAAAGGCCAGCGCGGCTGCCCCCAATTTGCGCCGATCCCCCTGCAACAGGCCGGGGATGAACACCAGGAAGGCCGCGAAAATAGCCAGCGTATGAAACTGCAGCCCGACGAGCATCGTGAGCACGGCTGCCACGAGATAACCCGCGCGGTTCGTGCGCTCCCACTCGAAGAGCAGAGTCGCAAAGGCCGCGACACTGGTCACGAGAAAGACATACATCCGTGCGGTCTGCGCGTCCTCGATGAAATCCGGGAGAAATGCGACTGCCGCGGCCAGCGCGAGATTCCACGCCGGCGTGAGAAAACGCCTGCCCGCTGTCCACATCAGCACTATGAGTAAGACGCCGGACAGAGCCGATGGCAGGCGCAGCGCCCACTCGGACTGCCCGAAAGCCAGCACGGCGGCGGCCATCAGATAGAGCTGCCCGATCGCGCGCGGATAGAGAAAGCCGCTCGGCATGAGCGGAGACCCGTGCTCGACGAGGTTCATCACCGGCAGAGCCATCGTCTTCTCATCGCCGTGCAGGCCCACCGAGCCCAGGCCCCAGAGTCGCACTGCTGCGCCCGCCACCACGATGCAGACGAGCAGCCACAGCGTCCGGCGGTCGGCCGACGCGCCAGGGCCGGTCACTTCGAAGAGCGCAGCGAAAGCTCGAAGTCGTTTCGCGATCATGGGGAAGGAACGATGCCTTCGGAAAGAATGTCGATGAGCCTGCCCGTCAGTACGCCTTCTCGTCCCGGAGCAGGCGGATGGCCGTCAGGAACAGGATCTTCAAGTCCAGCAGCGGCGACCAGCGCCGCAGGTACTCGAGATCGTAGTTGACGCGCGCCTGCATATCCTCGACGCGCGCCGTCTCGCCGCGGCAGCCGTTGATCTGCGCCAGACCGGTAATCCCCGGCGGCACCTTGTGCCGGATCATGTAACCCTTGATGAGCTTACGGTATTCCTCGTTGTGAGCCACCGCGTGCGGCCGGGGCCCTACCAGGCTCATATGGCCCTGGAGCACATTGACGAGCTGCGGCAACTCGTCAAGCGAGTAGCGGCGCATAAAACGGCCCACCGCCGTGATACGGGCATCTTCCTTGCTCGCCTGAACGATGGTGGGGCCGTCCTCGACCACGCTCATGGTGCGGAATTTGTAGACGATGATTTCACGGCCGTCGAGGCCGTAACGCCGCTGCTTGAAGATGACCGGGCCGGCGGAGGACATCCGCACGAGAGCGCTCAGGGCAAGCATGAGTGGACTGGCCACGAGCAGTATCGTCGCGGCGAGCGCAATGTCCGTCATTCGCTTCACCACACCGCGATAGCCATAAAAAGGCGTCTCGCACAGTGCGACCACCGGAATGCCGAACAACTCGCCGCTGCGCGCCTGGATGAGATCGATCGCGAAGATGTCCGGAACGTAATAGACGGAGGCTGTCGTGTCACGCAGCTCATCGAGTAACTGGATGACGCGACGGATATGGCGGACCGGCAGCGCGACGAAAACCACATCGATGCGGCGTCTCTGCACGAACGAAACCAGGTCAGGCAGCGCACCGAGCAGGCGCGCCGGTGTCGCCAACCCGAGCCGCTCCGCATTGCGATCGTCGAAGAAGCCTTCCACGTGCATGCCGTTGAAGTCGCCGCTCGCGCTCATGCGCTGGGCCAGAGACAGGCTCACCTCATTACAACCGGCAAAGGCGACACGCCGCACCATTGACGGGTCATACAACAGACGCCGCATCAGCTCGTGCAGGCACACAGTGACAAGTATGAGCACGGCGGGAGTGATCACGATCCACGTGAGAACCACGCGCCGCGAGAAGTCGACGGAGTACTTGGTGACGAAACCGATCGCCAATAGGACCGCGACGATCACCATCCAACGCACGGCCACTCCCATGGCGAGCGGAAGCGTTGACTTGAGCAATTGGGCCGCGCCCGCAGGCTGTCCCCGCGGGAGCAGCAGCGACAGCATCGCCACGAGGATGGAGAGAACGACGAAGAATCCTTTGAACTGAATGTCGTAAAAGACGCACAGTCCGTAGAGAAGCCCTACGGCGACGAGGGGCGGCACTACGGCGTCGAGCAAAGCCATCAAGGCTATCGACAAGCCGCGCGTGAAAGTTGTTGGCTCTGTCATCCGCGTGCAGTATTTTTCGGCCCCCCGGGCCCGACACACAGAGCCTTAGCAAACATCGCTCCCGCGGCGGGGCACGGCGTCGCTACCGTGCGACGCTTGCATGGAGTGCCTTTGCCCCTGCTTCTGCGCCTCACCCCGTCTTATGCGCGTCATTCTGTCGCCCGATTGCGACGTCGCCTTTCGTCTTACAAATCAAGTGTTTAGTCAAATAGTCACGTGTGAGCTTCGGCTGGCTGTCGGGTCAGCCCGACAATAGGACCTCCGCGCGACTCCTGTCAGGACTGCGCTCAAGTTTCCTCATCTATAACAATCAACAGGTTAAGAATCCTGGCACGCGAGCTGCATTGCCCTTCGCGCGCCGTTGGCAAGTACTGGCGGCGCTTAAAGGCAAACCCGTCGAAAGGCGGGGTCGCAAAACTTCCGGTCTAACGGCGTGAAGCCCATGACAGCGGGGTTGCCGGGGTGGTCCGCCATCTCGTTAGGACAGCCAGCTGAAGCTATGCTGCGCGTTCGTGCAACCTCCTGATTGGCGGCTTCCCGCCGGGCAACCGGCTTCGGGGTCGCACTTCGGGAGTTCGCATGAGGAAAGCCAAACGGGGGTTTGGGTCGGATCGTATTGTTGGTTTCGCACTGCTGGGATTCACCACCATTGCGCTCTGTGCCTGCGGAGGGGGCTCCAGCGCATCAGCGGGCACGGCTTCACCGGCGGGAGTCACGGCTGGCACGGTTACGCCCGCTCCGGGCGGTACGGGTAGCGGTGTCACGGTTCCTCCGCCTGCAACGGGCGGTCCGCCTACGACGAGCACGAACGTCACGCTCGCTTGGGAGCCGCCGACGCAGAACAGCGATGGCACTGTGCTGACGGATCTAGTGGGCTACAAGATCCACTATGGCACGGCGTCGCAGAACTACACCGCCACGCTTGCGCTCGACAATGCCGGCCTGACCCGGTATGTGGTCGACAGTCTGCCCGCCGGAACCTATTACTTCGCAGTGGCCGCCTACAATTCGAAAGGAATGGAGAGCACCCTCTCCGATGAAGTCACCGCCAGTCTGAACTGACAAGGCCCGACGCTGGTGCGCGGCGCAGACGGATGCGCCGCCGCAGCGCAGGAGCTATCGCTCACCGCGCCCCGCAGTTTCGTCACGAATCTGGTGTCGGCGTGGGCTCCGGCGTTGGCGTCGACTCCGGTGCGGGCTCAGCCGCGCTAGGCGCATTGCGGCCGAACTGCGCGGCGCCGATGCGATGTTTTTCCAGCAGGTCGTAAAGCGTCGGACGCGTAACGCCCAGCAGGTCGGCCGCGCGAGAGAGATTGCCCTTCGCAACGGCGAGCGACTGCCGCACTGCTTGAGCCTCCGCTCGCTGGCGGGCCACGCGCAGGTTTAGATACTCGGGATCGTCGCCCGGATCCTGCAGACCCAGGTCGTTCGCGGTGACGACGGCGCCCTCGGCCATGATGACCGCGCCTTTGATCCGGTTCTCGAGCTCGCGCACATTGCCCGGCCAGCGATAGGCCTGGATCGCACGAATGGCATCGGGGGCCAGCCCGCGCGTCGGCTTGCCGAAACGCTGCGACATCTCCTGCAGCAGGAATTGCGCTAGCAGCAGACTATCGCCCTGACGGTCGCGCAGCGGAGGCACCCGCACCGTCACTTCACTGATTCTATAAAAGAGATCGTCACGGAACGCACCGGTGCCGATCAACGCGTCGAGATTGCGGTTCGTGGCGCACACGATGCGCAGATCCAGCGGGATCGGCGTGCGCCCGCCGAGTCGCTCGACAGTTCGCTCCTGCAGCACGCGCAACATCTTGGCCTGCAGCGAGGCCGGCATCTCACCGATCTCGTCGAGGAAGATGGTGCCGCCATCCGCAGCCTCGAGCTTACCCGGGGTGCGCTTGGCCGCCCCGGTGAAGGCGCCCTTCTCATAGCCAAACAACTCGCTCTCCAGCAGCGTGTCCGGAATGGCGGCGCAGTTGATCGCGACGAACTGCTGATGCGAGCGGCCGGAGAGCCGGTGCACAGCGCGCGCCAGCAACTCCTTGCCGGTTCCGCTGTCCCCCAGGAGCAACACCGTCGCATTCGTCGGCGCGACTTTTTCGATGGAGCGACACAGCGTGCGCATCGAATCGCTCACGCCGATGATGCCTTCTAGAGCCATCGAGCCGGTCTGCTCCCGTAACCGCCAGTTCTCTTCCTCCAGCTCGCGGATGCGGAACGCCCGTCTCACGACGATGGACAGCACGCCCGCGTCCAGCGGCTTGTGATAGAAGTCGGCCGCTCCGAGACCGACGGCAGCTACCGCCAGCTCACGAGCATCGTGCTCCGTCATGGCGATGATCTTGGTGTCTGGGGCGAGATTGAGAATCTGCCGCAATAGCTCCAGGCTTTGCACGGCGACCGCCGGCTCGCGTGCCGCGCCCAGATCGAACAACACCACGTCGGGCTCGAAGCGGCGCACGAGCGTGAGCGCGGCTTCCGAAGTCTCGCTCACGGTGACGTCCAGATCGGAAAAAATATCCTCGAGCTGCCGTCGCAACGTGCGGTCGTTCTCGAGAATCAACAACTTGCGTCGTTGCATTTCAGCGGCCATTACCGTCCTCCTGGCATCATGTTACCCGCGGGGAGGCTCAACGCGCTCCCTTGCCCATGAAGACCACTTCCGCGGTCTGCACCAGAATCGCAAGGTCGAACAGCAATGTGTTGTTTTTGATGTAATACAAATCGTACTGTAGCTTTTCGAGCGCATCCTGCTCGGAGGAGCCGTAGGGATAGCACAGTTGCGCCCAGCCGGTGATGCCGGGCTTCACGCAATGCCGCTGTACGTAATAGGGAATTTTCTGCGCCAGCTCCGCCACGAACTGCGGGCGCTCGGGACGGGGACCCACGAAGCTCATGTGGCCGCTCACGACATTGAGAATCTGCGGCAACTCGTCGATGCGCAGCTTGCGGATCACGGCGCCGACGCGCGTGACGCGCGGATCGGACTTCTGCGCCCATTGTGCGCGGCCGTCGCGTTCCGCGTCGGTGCGCATGCTACGGAACTTCAGCACGTTGAAAGGATGACCGCCCAGGCCCACCCGAGCCTGGCCGTAAAAGATCGGCGCACGCCAGCCGTCCTCGAACTTGATCGCGAGCATGGTGAGCAGCATCAGCGGCAGCGATATGATGAGCAGCAGCAGGCTCGCGAGGAGATCGAGGGCTCGCGACGAGAACAACCGCAGCGGATCGCGTCGAAAGCCTTCGCCGAAGATCATCCAACTCGGGTTCAGCACGTCGATGCGCACACGCCCGGTCTCGCGTTCGAGAAAAGTCAGCAGCTCCGTGACTTCCATGCCGGCGAGGCGGCACTCGAGTAGCCCGAGAATCGGGAAGCCGCGGCGCCGGTCTTCCATCGCCACGACGATTTCATGAACGTCGTACCGGTCGCAGAGCTCCAGAATACCGCCGCTCGCATCGAACACCCGTTCGGGAGGCACCGCGAGGTTCTCGCCGTCCGGTTGCACGAACCCCAGGATCTCGAAACCGCGCCGATCCGAGCGGCGCCGCAGCCCGGAGATCGCGGCCGTGCGCTGGCCGACTCCATACACGAGCACACGGCGTTTGAAGAGAGTCTCGTCCACCAGGTGCGCGAAGATCGCTCGGGAAGCGCCGGCTCCGAGGAGCGCGAACAAAGAAGCCAGCGCAAGGATTCCGCGACCGAGCCATAGAGACGGGACGACGTAAAACAGCGCCGCTGTGCCGACCGTCGCGGCAGCGACGGCCGCGAGGAGACGCACGAACACTCCCGACGTGCGCGCTCGCTGACGCGAGCTGTAAAGGCCGAATGCCAGGAAGCTCAGGACGTTGGTGGCGCCGAAGACCCCAGCGCAGGGCAACAGGACGTTTCGCGTACTCTCGAGTGACGGGTGCCACGTGTCGAACCGAATCCGGTAGGCGAGCAGTACGGCCCCGAAAAAAATCAACGCCTCGACAGCCGCCAGAGCTGCAATCGACACATGGACATACTGGCCAAACAGCCGGACGCGCATAAACCTCCCGTGCGGGCGCCCCCTGGTCGGCAGATGGGACGAAGCGTAATTTTACAATACAGTGTAAAGAAATTCGCGGGTGCCGCTGTGAAGACCCTCACAATTGCACTAAACTGCGCCCCTGTGCCGACACTGTTATCCCATACGATTCGCGAGCTTGCGCCACTGTCTCGCGCCAGCCGCGTCTGCGCTCGAACGGGACCTCCAGGGCGGCATGTCGGGATCGGCCGATGACGGCCGATGTGCAGGCACGAACTCGCCATTTTCGGGAGGCCCTCGGCGCCTTTGCCACGGGCGTCACCATCGTCACCACCCGCAGCGCCGCCGGCGAGGATATAGGACTCACGGCCAACAGTTTCAACTCCGTGTCGCTGGATCCACCGATGGTGCTGTGGAGCCTGGCGCGAAAGTCCCTGAGTCTCCCGGCGTTTCTGGAGAGCGGCTACTTCGCTGTCCACGTGCTCGCCTCCACGCAGGAGGAGCTCTCGGTGACGTTCGCCACGCGCGGCGCCGACAAGTTCGCCGGCCTCGCCGTAGCGCGCGGGCCCGGCGACATTCCGCTTCTGCCCGGCTGCTCGGCCCTGTTCCAATGCCGGACCGCCTTCAACTATGAAGGTGGCGACCATGTCATCTTCGTCGGACAGGTCGAGGCGTTCGAGCATTTCAATCGCGCGCCGCTGGTGTTTCACAGCGGACGCTACGCCGTCGCCGTGGAAAAGCCTCAGCCGGCGGGGACTACCCCTGACGCGGACGCGGCGGAGCCGGACAGCAGCTTCAGCCAGGACTTTCTCATTTATCTCCTGGGGCGCGCCCATTTCCAATTGTTCCTCGGCCTGCGGCGGGACCTGGAACGGCATGGTCTCAGCGAGGACCAGTGGTTCGTCCTGAGCATCCTCGGCATCTCCGCCAGCCGCACGGTGGCGGAGCTCGACCGCCTGCTCTGGTACACCGGGAAAAGAGTGACCTACGATCTGCTCGCCAGCCTGACGGCGGGCGGCTTCGCGCGCCTGGATGGAAGCTATGACCCGCACGCGCAGGTGACCCTGACCGAATCCGGCAGACGCATCGTTCTCGAGCTCGTCGCGGTGGCCAAGGCCGCCGAATCGGATGCGGAGCGCAGCCTGGGGTATGGGGAGACTCAACTGCTCAAGGAAGCCTTGCGCGGCATCATCCGGGATACGGACCCGGGGCTGCCGCCGCTGCTTTCCACGACCTACCCGGAATGACGGCCGCGCGCGAAATCTACGCGCGCGCAAAAGCCGGAACAGAGTTCACATAAGACGTGATATCGGCTGTGCCTTAATATTGGAAATTTCGCCCGGTTCGCCACACGAAGACAACGCACGACCATGACCGCCATAGACCCGATGACACAGAAAATCCGCCGCATCCTCAAGGATCACGGGCGCCTCAGCAAAGACGCCGACTCTCTGGGCGCCGAGTCCGACCTCTACGAGGCCGGCATGACGTCCCATGCCAGCGTGAACGTCATGCTCGCGCTCGAGGGCGAATTCAACATCGAGTTTCCAGATCACATGCTCAAACGCAGCGTGTTCGACAGCATTGCCTCGATCGGCGCGGCAGTCGGCGAGCTGCAGGGCGGCTGAACGCGTCGATGCCGACCCGCGCCAAGAGCATTACCGGCCGGCGGCGCCAGCTACTGACGGCGGGTTGGGAGTTATGCTCGGCGCCCGCCGGAGCATATGACGGTCCGGAAGCGCTGACGCGCGCTCCGGTGGAGTGGCTCGCGGCCCAGGCGCCCTCGACCGTTGCGGACTGTTTGCGCGCCGCGAATCTTTGGAGCCTGGACTCGCCCGCGCGCCGTTTCGATGCCGAGGAGTGGTGGTATCGCCTGCGCTTCGGTCCTCCGCCTCGCGGGTTGGAAGACCCCACCGGCGCCGCGGCATTTGCGACAGTGCTGGGTTTCGACGGCCTCGCTACCGTCGCAGACGTCTGGCTCAACGGCAAACCGCTGTTGAGCAGCGACAACATGTTTCTCGCACACGAGCTGCCCCTCGAGGAGCCGCTCGAGGACCAAAACGAGCTCGTCATTCGCTTCCGCGCGCTCGACCGGCTGCTGGAGGCCAGGCGGCCGCGGCCGAAATGGCGCGCGCCCATGGTGGACAACCAGCAGTTGCGTTGGTTTCGCACGACTCTGTTGGGCCGCACGCCCGGCTGGTCGCCGCCGGCGGCGCCCGTCGGACCCTGGCGCCCCGTATGGCTCGAAACACGCGGGCGATTCGAGCTCACGGATCTCGCCATGCGGACCGGAGTTGCCGGCGATAAAGGTTGGATCGAAGTCGAGTGCAGGATCACGGGCACCCCGGTGGCCGCGGTGGTGTTGGTTGCCGCTCGCAACACCGAACGCTATTCGGTCCCGCTGCGACGCCGGCCGGACAGCGACACTTATGCCGGGCGGCTCGAGATTCCCGATGTTGCCCTGTGGTGGCCGCACACTCACGGCGAGCCTGCGCTGTACGACGCCCGACTCGAGATCGCGAGCGCAGCTGCGGCCAGCGTGTTGGATGCGGATCTGGGTCGCGTCGGATTCAGAACACTCGCACTCGACTCGAGTGACGGCGCCTTCGGGCTGCGGGTGAACGGCGTACCGATTTTCTGCAGAGGCGCCTGCTGGACTCCACTCGATCCGGTGAGTCTCGGCGCATCTGTCGATTTACTGCGCGCAGCGCTCGATCAGGTGCGCTCGGCCGGCATGAACATGCTGCGCGTCGGCGGCACGATGGTTTACGAAAGCGATGCCTTTCTCGACCTGTGCGATGCCAGCGGCATCCTGCTATGGCAGGACTTCATGTTCGCCAACATGAACTACCCGGAAGACGACCCCGCTTTCAGCGCCTCCGTCGCCGTAGAGGCGCGCCAGCAACTCGCTCGCCTGGCGGCGCGCCCTTGCCTGGCACTGCTGTGCGGCAACAGCGAAGGCGAGCAACAGGCGGCCATGTGGGGTGCCCCACGCGAAAATTGGTCGCCCCGACTTTTTCATGAGCTCCTTGCCGGGCTTGCGCGGGAGTGTTGCCCAGAAGTGCCCTACTGGCCCTCGAGCGCGCACGGCGGCTCATTTCCGCACCAGGCCAACGCGGGCACGGCTTCCTACTACGGAGTCGGAGCTTATCTGCGCCCTCTCGAGGATGCGCGGCGCGCGGAAGTCCACTTCGCGTCCGAGTGTCTCGCCTTCGCCAACATTCCGGATGACCGGGCGCTCGGCAAGCTCCCGGGAGGCCTGTCGATCCGCAGCCATCATCCGGCGTGGAAGGCGCGGACACCGCGCGACCTGGGGGCCGGCTGGGATTTCGATGACGTCCGCGATCACTACCTCGCGCGGCTCTTCCGTGTGGATCCCCTCGAGCTTCGTTATGCGGACCACGAGCGCTACTTGGCCCTCAGTCGCGTAGTCTCCGGAGAAGTCATGGCGGGGGTGTTCGCCGAGTGGCGCCGCAAGCGCTCGACGTGCCGGGGCGGCTTGATCTGGTTCTGGCGCGACCTGTGGTGCGGCGCCGGGTGGGGAATCGTGGACGCGCTGGGTTCCCCGAAGGCGCCGTTTCATTATCTGCGCCGGGTGTTGCAACCCGTGTCAGTATTTATCAGTGACGAGGGGGGCAATGGCCTGTCCCTGCACGTGACCAACGAGCAAGCCGCTCCCCTGGAAGCGGTGCTCGAGTTGACGTTATACCGCGCCGGTGAGACAACCGTGGGCACTGGGAGCCGGCCCCTTACCATTGCGCCCCGCGAGACGCTCGAGCTCAACGCGGGAGAGTTGTTCGAAGGCTTCGTCGACCTGTCTTACGCCTACCGCTTCGGACCGCCCCAACATGAGCTGGTTGTCGCAACGCTGCGTGCCGCGGGCGACAGAGCGGTGATCAGTGAGGCTTTCCATTTCGTGCTGGGCTTGAGTGCAGCGAGAGAAGCGGACATCGGTCTCACCGCAACGGCCGTTGCGCGCGCCGACTCCGCCTTCGATCTGAAGATCGCCACCCGCCGTTTCGCCCAGTCTGTGTGGATCGAGGCGGACGGCTTTGTTGCCGACGACGCCTATTTTCACCTCGCGCCCGGAACCGAGAAAACCGTGTTGCTGCAAAGAGCGCCGCGGGAACCCGAACGGGCTTTACGCGGCCGGATCCACGCGCTCAACGCACTGAATTCGACAAAGATCGAGCTGCAGGGATGACTCCGGCGCCCGCACACGAGGGCCGCTTGGCGGCTACCGAGCGCACACTCGAAATCGCCGGATTGCGCACGACGGTCGTTGGGGAGCCCGACGCCCCGATGGCGTTGGTATTGCTGCACGGCTACGCAATGCAACCTGCCGACCTCACGCCGTTCGCGCACTCGCTTGGCGTCCCGGCATTGTTCCTCATACCCCAGGGCCCAGTGGCAGCTCCCGCAGGGGGCTACGCCTGGTGGGAAGTCGACGTCGCGGCGAGAAACAACAGCATGTCGTGCGGCGCTCGCGACCTGGCGGGTGAGCACCCGCGGGGCCTTGATGCGGCCCGCCACCACCTTGGAGAGTTCCTGGACGCGATCGCGGCGGAATTCAAACCCGGCCGGCTCGTCATCGGTGGATTCTCCCAGGGCGGAATGCTGGCCCTCGATTTCGTGCTGCGCGGGTCGAGCCGGGTTGCCGGCCTGGTACTGCTGTCCGCCTCGCGCCTGGCGTTCGAGGACTGGCGCCCGGCGCGCGCTCGATTGGACGGCCTGCCCGTCTTCGCCAGTCACGGCCGGGCGGACGGGGATCTGGCTTTCGCGGCCGGGGAGGCGCTGCGCGACTTCGTGTTGGACAGCGGAGCCAAGGTCAGTTGGGTGCCTTTCGAGAGCGGGCACGAGATCCCGCTCGTAGTGTGGCGCGGTTTGCGAAAATTCCTGGGCGCCCTGCTAAAATCACAGTGAATATTAAAAGACACGACTCAGGCTCCGTGGGCGGAAATGAGATCGGCGTCACATTTCCTCTTTCGCTACCATCGGGGCAGGGCCTTGCGACCATGACCAGCAACTCTCCGGAATTCGGCGCGCATCTGGCTGCGCTCAAGGCACTCGCGGCCCAGGTCGCGGCGCCGAACGCGGCCGACGTCGATGCCAAGAGCCGGTTTCCACGCGAAACGATCGACGCGCTGCAGAAAGCCAAACTGCTGTCGGCTCCCGTGCCGAAGGAGTTCGGCGGACCCGGATACGGCATGCGGGAGCTCGCGGCGCTGTGCTCGACCCTCGCGCAAGCCTGCGGCTCGAGCGGCATGGTGTTGGCCATGCACTACATCCAGGTGGCCTGCATTGCCCGCCATGCGCAATCTTCGGAGTTCTTCCGTGGCTATCTGCGGGAGCTCGTCGAGCACCAGTACGTGCTGGCCTCGATGACCTCGGAGAACGGCACCTTCGGCGAGACCCGCACCAGCATCTGCGCCGTCGAGCGCAAGGACGGCCGGTTCAAGCTCGACAAGGACGCGACGACGGGTTCCTACTGTCAGCATGCGGATGGAATTCTCGTGACGTGCAGGCGCGCCTCCGACGCCCCCAGCAGCGACCAGGTGCTGGTGCTCGTCCGTAAAGGCGAATACCAGCTCACGCAAACGACGTCCTGGGACACCCTCGGAATGCGCGGCACCTGCAGCCCGGGCTTCAAGCTCGAATCCACCGGTGCCGAGGAGCAGATCATCCCCGGATCGTTCGCCGACTCTTCGGCGCAAACCATGGTGCCCTACTCGCACATCCTCTGGGCCTCGCTGTGGTGGGGAATAGCAGCGGATGCGGTGGCCCGCGCGGCGGAATTCGTACGAGGCGGAGCGCGCAAGAATCCCGGGGTGGTGCCGCCGACCGCCAACCGCCTTGCGGAGGTCTCGACGCAGCTGCAGGCCATGCGACACAACTGGCTGGCGCTCGCCGCGGAATTCGACTCGTTCCTCTTGGCACCCACGGGTCTGCAGGACCTGCTCTCCATCGGCTGGGCGCTGAAGATGAACAACCTGAAGATCAATGCTTCCGACAGCGCACCGCAGATCGTCCATAAGGCGCTGCAGATCACCGGTATCCTGGGCTACAAGAACGACTCGAAGTTCAGCCTGGGCCGCCACTACCGGGATACATTGTCGGCCTCGCTGATGATCTCCAACGACCGCATCGCCTCGAAGAGCGCGTCGATGCTGCTCGTGTTCAAAGACAACTAGACGCGCTGCGCACCCACGCTGGAAAGGCCGCCATGACCGAATACGACACCGACAAGTTTTACGAAGGTCTGGTCAAGCACCGTCTGATCATTCCCGTAGGGGTGCAGGGCGCTTTTGGCCGCGGCGCAGTGTTCGAGGACGTCCTCGAGCGCTTCAACGGGCTCGTCTCGCAGTTGTCGAAAGACGATCGCGCGGAGGTCTACACCTTTCCGCCGATCATCAGCCGCTCGGTGCTCGAACGGGTCAACTACCTCGATTCCTTCCCGCACCTGTGCGGCGCGGTATATAGCTTCTTCGGCAAAGAGCTTCAGGCGCTGGCGCTGTCCAAGCGCGTTCACGATGGAGAACCCTGGGGCGACATGCTGGGCATCACGGATGTCGTCCTCAATCCCGCCGCGTGCTATCCGGTCTATCCGAGTTTCACGGGAGTCGTGCCCAAGGGCGGGCGCCTGGTCACGATGTTGAACTGGGTGTATCGGCATGAGCCGTCGCCAGAGCCGACCCGCATGCAGTCCTTTCGGGTGCGCGAATTCGTCCGCGTCGGTACGCCGGCCGAGGTGGTCGAGTGGCGCGACATGTGGCTGCAGCGCGGCCTCGACCTGTTGACTTCGCTTGGGCTGCCGGCGAGATCCGATGTGGCCTCCGACCCCTTCTTTGGCCGCGGCGGCAAGATACTCGCGGCCGGCCAGAAGGAGCAGAAGCTCAAGTTCGAAGTCCTGGTCCCGGTGATCTCGGCCGAGAATCCCACCGCCGTGTGCTCGTTCAACTTCCATCAGGAGCATTTCGGCTCCACCTTCGACATCCGCACACCGGACGGCAATGTCGCAAACACCGCCTGCCTCGGATTCGGCCTGGAGCGGATCGTCATGGCGCTCTTCAAGACACACGGCTTCGATCCCGAGCTGTGGCCGAAGGAAGCGCGCCAGCGACTCTGGCCGTGAGCGACGCCGTCGTGGCCGCAGTGAGCGCTCTGCCGGGGCTCGACCCCGCAACCTACCAGCGCAGCCTGCTGCATACGGAAGGCTGCGTCTGGGTCGAGAAGAACTGTTACGTCGACATCTGGATCGAAGTCATTCACGCGCTCGGTCTCGAGCCACGCGCCGTCCTCCCGTTCGTCGCGGCGATCGACTTCGAGGGCGACCAATGGACGTTCTTCAAGCCGCCTCACGGCGAGCTGCGCGACCTGTACGGTATCGACGTACAGGAGATGAATGTCTGGCGCCCACTGCTCGAGCACGCGCTCGAGCATCTGCCGGCCGGGAAGCTGATTTCCACGGAGGCCGATGCGTTCTGGCTACCCGACACTTCCGGAACCGATTACCGGCGCCAGCACACGAAGTCGACCATCGTGCTGAACGATCTCGACCTCGAGAACCGCTCGCTGGGGTATTTCCATAATGCCGGCTACTACCGCCTCGAGGGCGAGGACTTCGCGCGTACTTTCAGGCTCGATGTCGAACCCGACCCCACTTTCATGCCTCTCTTCGCCGAGCTCGTACGGGTCGATCGCGTGGTCCGGCGGCCCGTGCCAGAGCTCGCGAGGATGTCGTGCGAACTCTGGCGGCGACACCTGACACGGCGGCCGACGAGCAACCCCGTGCGGCGCTTCCAGGCGCGATTTGAGCGGGATCTGCCGGCTATCCAGGACAAGGGCCTCGCCTATTATCACGCCTGGGCCTTCGGCACGACCCGCCAGCTCGGCGCCGCGTTCGAGCTCGCCGCGCTGAACCTGAGATGGCTCGGGGAGAATGGAGTCGCGGGCCTCGAGCCCGCCACGGCCGCCTTCGAGCGGCTCTCAGGGGCCAACAAGACGTTCATTCTGAAGGGGGCGCGGGCCACCAACAGCCGAAAGCCGTTTGATGGCGCGGCGATGTTCGATTCGATGGCCGATGAGTGGGAAGGCGGCATGACAGCGATGGAGCACTGCATCTAGCTTTGCCGCTCAAGTGGGAAGCGCTTCTCCCTGGCCCGCCAGCGTGTTCCATCCGGGATGCGCGCGCCTTCCTTCATCAGCGACAGCTTTGCAGGAGGCAGGGCCGGCCATGCGCGCAGAGTGGACGCGCGCGAGCTATCCAACGATCATGCGTGTCAGCTGAACACGCGTTGGGAACGCCAACCGCCTGGACTGCGCCTTGCGATCCAGCCGGTGACCTTCGATAGTCGAATTCCCGCAATTGACGTCGGTATCGGTTGGAGATGACGGGATGTCTCAGGAAGAGCCGCCACGTGGCTCACCGCCTACGGGCCGATCATGAGCTCGTACATTGTCGCGATCGTAAATTGCGGCAGCCCGTTGCACCTCGCTGACGTGCGAACCCTGCGGGAGCGGCACTTAGCCATTCCACACGATTACTCAACCTGGCCACTCCACTGCACGATCGGGTCGTGGCTCTGGTGTCGGGTAGTGGACGCCACTGGCAGGTTGATGACCGGGTTTGCGATCCATTTGACTGCGAGTCGCGCACTTCCCGGGACACGTATCGGGCGGGTCGATCGCCTCGGCCGCAACCTGCATGAGGAGATAGCGGACGATTTGGGCGTCGTTCTGACCGAGGCTGCCCGCCGGATTCCCAGGCTTCTGCGCCTGGACGCCCGAATCTTTGACGAAGACCCGGTGCGGCGGCAAAAGCTACGCGACTCGCTCAGAACGGCCGGCTGGAGCCCCAGCGAGGGACGGCGACAATACAGCCATACTCTGATGTTGCAACTGGCCGAATCGCAGGCCGAAGTCCTCAAGCGCTTTTCGCTGCGGGTCCGCGCCACGATAACGAAGGCGCTGGGCAGCCCGCTGCTGCGATTCGGACCCGTCGTCGGTAACCAATACGCGGATCGAATCCGGTATCTCCTCAGACTCACCTTCGAGCGTACGGGAAGCGTGCCGCCACCCTTCGACGTCAAGGGAATATTGCGTGACTCCGCTCGCGGCGATAGCTCGCTGCTCATTGGCGCGTTTGCCCGTGCTGGGGAGGCGCCGCAAGACCTGGTGGCCCTGGCGTGGGCGCGACTGCACGGAGACCACGCGGTGCTGGAAATCAATGCATCGGAAAGGTCACAGCTCTTCCGGAATCACTTGTCGCCGGGGTTTGGGCTGGTTTCGCATCTGATCGCATGGGGAATCCCGCACGGCGCGCAATGGCTCGATCTCGGAGGTCTTTCTTCCATGCGGCCCTCAGCAGACGATCCCATGCGCGGCATCGTCGAGTTCAAAACGCGGTTTTCCTCGGATTTTCGTGAAGTGGCCGAAGAATGGCGCTTCGAACCCAGCCCGCTACTGGCCACCGCTGCGTCCACGGTGCGGTCCGTCCGGGATTCAGCGCGCGGCTGGCTTGCGCTCAAGGCGTAAGCGCGCGCCCTGACTACAGTGGCCGCTCGGTTTCCCGCGGCGTCCGCTCAGTCACGAGGGTAGTGTATTTGGAATGGGCGAAGTCGTGAAACGCATACATCCTGTCCTGCCAGTCTTCCCAATTCGGACGATGGATCCTCACCCCTTCGATCCTGCAGATTTTTCGCTTGGAGTGGCTTTCGTTGAACTCGCGGATCGCAAGGAGCTCTCCCACGTGCTCATTGATGCATCCCAGGGCGTTGGAGACGATGTCATCGAAGTAGCAATAGACGCGCGGCAGATGCACGGCCTCCGGTCCCTCGAACAGAGCGAAAGCCGCTTTAGTGGAGCTGTAGTAGTCGAGGTCGAAGGCTACGAATCCGATCGGCGCGCGTACCGCGCCACGAAGCCATTGTTGAGTCGTTGTCCCCACTTCACCCAAAACCAGCTGGGCGCGCGTGAGCCGTGCCCGCAGTGCTTCCGGGTCCATTTTGTAGAACCCGGCAGCCCAGATGTGCGCCAGATCCCGGTAGTCGACCGGTGGGGGCATGCCTGCGCCCGAATCGAAACCTACGACATCGATGCCGACACCCAGCTCGCGCTCGATCCGCGTGCTCACGTGTTCCAGAGCAACCAGCCCACGGCCGCCAGCTACTCCGAATTCGATTACGCTGATGCGTGGAATCTGCAGGCGCGAGGCCGATACCGCAGCCCAATAGACACCGTACGCGTAGTGTGGATAGGGGAAGATGCCGTAATGAACGCGCGTCGGCAGCGGACCGATGGGGAAGCGCTCCCACAATCCCAATACGAAGGGCAGCCGTGTCAGCCGACGCAACAGATCCATGAGACCTCCAGAAGCACAAGAGCGGCGCATCTCTCTTCTTATTCAGTCCCGGCCCAGGCAGGGCTGAGACGATAATAGCCCAGCGGAACCCGTGGGTGTCGATAAGATCCCATGACGATTTCACGAAAAAAAATCATGCCACTGATGAAAGCTCCATGAAAGGTCCGCCGGCAAACAGCATCGCTGCCGCCGTGCGGGCAGCTTGCTTCTGCAGCGGCTCGGCACGGGTTCTCTGTTCCTGGCGGGCGCCGCGATAGTTCTCACGGTCATCTTCGGCGAGCTGCCCGGCGAACGCAGATATTCGGCCGTGCTGCAAAATGGCTGTCATGCACCGGCGTTCGCCGCCCTGTCACTGATCGCGCTCACGCTACTGATGCCACACCCGCCGCCTCGAGGGAATTGCCGGAGCGCGAACTCGCACGCTCGATCGCACGATATTCGTGCGATCCGCGGTGACCGTCACTGCAATGTTGTTACTTGGCGCCGCGACGGAGCGTATGCAGGGACTGTTGGGCCGCGACTCAGAGTTGGAGGATGTCGTAAGCGATGTCATCGAATCGGTGGCGGCGATCGGTCTATGGGCATACGTGCAATTGTGGGCGCGCACGCAGACCGCCCCACGCGTCGTAGCATCGCCCTGTTGGCGTGCGCGGTGGCGCTTGCGATTTGGATCACTCCGTTACTGTAGTGCGCACGCCTACTGGAATCGGGACAGGCAGTTTCTGGTCATGGCGCAGTTCCGCGCGCCACGTGACCTGTACTTCCTCACCGCAAGCGCCCGGATGCGGATCGTTGCCGCCACGTGGGGCACTGAACCCGTTGGATCCGGCACGGCTGTGCAGGTGGTCCTGGATTCCGGCCGTTGCCCAGGAATCACGCTGCCCGAGCCCGTCCCCGATTGGCACAGCTACGGCGCACTGGCGGTGGATCTCAGCAATTCAGGATCGACCTCCCTTCCCTTGCATCTGCGTGTCAACGATCGTGAGCACAGCGGCACATTCGACGACCGTTCAACACTCGCCTGTTGCTGGCACCAGGCGTCCGAATGACGCTGCGCATTCCATTGGAGCAGATTGCAGGCAGCCCGCCTCGCCGCCGGATGGACCTGAGGCAGATTGCGGCAGTCATACTGTTCCGTGACGGCAGCGCCCCGGACCAGAGAGTAGCCCTGCATCGGGTCTCGCTGGAGTAGGCGGTTCGCATCCGTCGTCATCGCCGCGAACCCCGATCGGCCGAACTGTTAACGGCGTCACAGCGCGAGAGCGCCATTCCCAGGCAGAACGGCTCCCCGTAGCGGACTTCCGTTCGCTGTGAGCTGACGTTGAAACTGATACAGTTTGCTGCAAGCGCCGGGGGGTGGCGGCAGGAGCGTGTCCACGCCTCGATGACCAATCGTCGCCCGACAGACTGGCAGGGGCGCGACGACACGGCCGCTGCACATTCTGACGCCAAGGGACGATTGATGAAGATCTGCGTGCTGGTGGATGTTTACCCGCATCCATTCAAGCCCTATTTCGACGTTCAATTCGAGGAATGGAGGCGCGCCGGCCACGAGCTGCAGGTGTTCTCGCTGGCGAGAATTCCGCAGGCGTCCAGTCCGGTGAGCGTGACGACGCTGAAATCACTGCGCGAGGCGCCGCTCGCCGTGCCGCTGCGAATCCTCATGCGGTGCGTCGTTGCCACGGTTCGTAGCGTGAAGGTCGCCATTGCGGCCGGCTCGCTGCACGCCAGCTTGAAGCTGCTCGCGCTGGATTCGCAGTTGCCATTGACGGCTCCCGATGTTTTCATCATACACAACCTTACCGCAGGCGCACGCTTCTGGTATCTCAAGAAGATCTTTCCGCAGATTCCAACAGGGCTCTATTACCACGGCGGCGAGATTCCGGGCGTTGCAGCCCTCTCGGCGGCAGATTGCATACGCGCCTTCTCCGCGCCCGACCTCATTTTCTCGAACACCCGCACCTCGGTCATGGAGGCGGAAGGTCGCGGCGCGCCGATGACGAAGACGCGCACGCTGCCGGTGGGGCTCAGACTCGAGGACTATCCCTGGTCGGGAACCCGGACGTACAAACGCGCCGGACGTTTCCAGATCGTGTCGGTCGGCCGGGTCGCGCTCGAGAAAGGCCTCGACATCGCCGTTCGAGCACTGAGTGAGCTGCATCGCAGGAGCAAAGTCGAGTTCGAGTACACCATCATCGGCGATGGACCCGAGATGGCGAATATCCGGCGACTGGTGCAGGAATGCGGCATCGGGCACCTCGTCCGGTTCACGGGCGCCCTACCTATTGCCGGCGTCGCTGCAGCCGTGCGCGACGCCGACGTGCTGCTCCTTCCCAGCGTACCCCGTAATACCTGGCGGGAGAATCAGGCCTGCGTCATGCAGGAGGCCATGCTCATGGGCGTGGTGGTGATAGCATCGGATATTGGTGGCGTGAGCGAATCGATTCCGCTCGAGATGCGGGACTTCCTCTTTTCTCCCGGTGACCACGCGCAGCTCGCGGGCAATGTCGAGCGTCTGCTGGCGGGCGCCGAAACAACGCTGCACGCTCTGGGTAATACAGGCCGGGACTTCGTGTTGCACAAGTACGATGTGCGTGAATTGAACCGGCAAATTCTCGCGTCCCTGGCTGAAACGACGCTCCGCGTACCTGATTGCGCGCAGACGCCTTATGACTGAACTGGATACTGCATCGATCCGGGTGACCTCCCTGTCCGAGAAGGACGCTCCGGCGCTGAGCTCGTTTTATCGCACGGTGTGGAATTCGGGCAGCGCGGAGAACGGGCCCAACGAGGCTACGGCCACAGGCAGCGCCAGCTGTCCTTTTCCTGCAAGTTTTCCGCCGCCGCTGGTCGGTGTCTATTCCGGCGAACGCATTATCGGGCATCTTGGTTCGATCCCCACGGAGTTTTGGGACGGACAGCGCAACGTCGGCGGTCACTGGCTCAAAGGGCTGATGGTTCTGGAACAGTTCCGCAACGGTCCCTTCGGGTATCTGCTGGTCAAGCAGATGATGAAGCAGGTCTCCCTGGCAGCCGTCATGACAGTAGCGCCGGCGGCCCGCCGCTTGTTCGAAGCATGTGGTTTCAAGGACTTTGGTACGGTCCCAAACTACATAGCGCTGATCCATCCGCGCAAGGTGCTGCAGGCCGTCGACGTGGCGCGGCTGGGCCTGGCCTCCCTGCCGCGATTCATGCAATTGCTGCTACGCGTCATGCAATGGGGACCGATAGCCTGGATTGCCGGTAGCACGGGCGCTGCCGGGCTCTGGCTGCTCGATGGCCTCAACCGCTTGCTGTGCCTGGGGTTACGGGCGAGGATACAGACAGACCCGCCGTCGGCGGCCGAAATCGAGCCGCTCTGGCTGCGGCTGCGGGAGCGTCTGACGCTGGCGCCCAGCCGCAGTGGCGCTTACATCGAATGGCGCTACGCCCGCGTCCACCCGGGTCGCTACCAATTCATCGAAGTGCGACGGCGCCACGAGTTGGCGGGATTGGTGGTCGTGCGCCGGCCGGAACGGGTCGATGACCCGCGCCTGGCCGGTTTGAGGGTGGGCCTGATCGTCGATCTGATCGTCGACCCTGCGGATGCTGCAGCGGTGACGGCGGCATTCCTGGGCGCGCGCATATGGGCCAGAAAAGCCGGGTGCGATGCGGTTCTGTTAACGATATCTCACCTCGGCGTGGGGCGGCTTGTGAAGCGACTCGGATTCGTTAAAATTCCGGGAAACGTTCATTTCATGCTGCGTGCGCCGCCCGGAGCCATCGACGCTCCCCAGGGCATGGAGCGCTCCTGGATGACGCGTGGCGACGCGTGGGGCGATGATATTTGATAGGGTGTCGCCCGGTTCCGGGCAGGCGCCACAAATATTTCGAAAAAATGCCAGCTTTAGAGAGTACGCAGTTGACCGACCAGACCAAAAACAAGCTCGAGCAGGTATTCAGAGCGGTGTTTGAGTTGCCCGCCGACGCCGACGTGCAGAATATCCGCCAGATCAGCTTCCGCAAGTGGGACTCATTGGGTCACGTGCTGCTCATCTCCGCAATCGAGAGCGAATTCGGCATTCACCTCGAGCTCGCCACGATCGTGCAACTCACCTCCTTCGAGTCCGTGCAGCTCTACTTGACGGAGAACGCGGTTGACCGAAGCGCGGTTCACGGTTGACGTTGACGCGGGGGCGCCGCTCGCCTTTGCGCAGCTCAGTGGCGACTGGAACCCGCTTCACACCAGCGCCGAATACGCGGCGCGTACCTCTTTTGGCCGCCCCGTTCTACATGGCGCCTACCTGACGGGCCTCCTGTCCCGGCTCGCGGGGATGTTTTTGCCGGGCGAGCAGTGCTTGTTGCACGGTATATCCCTGCGCTTCATCGCCCCGGTTCAACCGCCGGTATCCCTGACAGTCGTCGGAAAGCTCGTCGAAGGCACGATGAATCAGGGCCGCGTGAGTGTGCGAATTGCGGATGCAGTCTCCGGCGCGAGCTACGCGGAAGGGCACTATGACTTCGGCCTTCACGCCTCCGGTGACGCGCCGGAACGCAGGACAATTACCCACGAGGCAGCAGCACCCCATACGAGCGTTGTGTTGGTGACGGGCGCGAGCGGAGCCCTCGCCGGAAGTCTCATCGCGAAACTGCCCGCCGGCACACTGGGCGTGTCGCGCTCATCCAGTGGCTCGGGCTTCGCCAAAGCCCCAACGATCGCGGATATAGAACAGTGTGCCCAAGGCAGGCGCATCGCGGCGATCGTTCACTGCGCCTGGCCGGCACCCGACAACGAATCCCTTACGGATCTGACGGATATTCGCGCCGCGACCGAATTTAACGTTGCCGCTCCGTTACGTGAAACCATCGAACTGGCTCAATTGCTGAAAAAGCAAGGCACAGAAAACAGCGTGCTCGTATTGGTCGGCTCGACGGCGGCCGAGCCCGGACGCCACAACTATCGGATGCCGCTCTACACGTTGAGCAAGGCGCTCGTACCGACGTTGTGCAAGGTGCTGGCAACCGAGCTCGCTGGCTCCTCGCGACGCTGTGTAGCAGCGGTGTACGACGTAATCGACGGCGGCATGAACTCTCGTATCAGCAAGGCAGCGCGCGTTGCCCATCGCGATCGTTCGCCGTTTGGCCGCATCGCCTCTGTCGATGAGGCCGCCGACCAGCTGCTGTGGATACTGGAAAATAGGAGCTTCCTGGCCTCGGGTTCGACGTTGGTGTTGACCGGAGGGGCAGCGCCTTGAATTTCCTGCAAGCCCATGCAGCAGTCAAGAGCCTGCGCGACGGCACGCCGCTCCGGTTTACTCTGGCATGCTCCGCGGTTACCGCCACGCTCGACATCTATCTGCGCGCGCACGCGGCGCAAGCAGGCTTCGTCGCGGAGATCGAAACCATTCCCTTCAACTCGCTGGCGCAACGGATTCGCAGCCCCGAGCAGTCCGGAATGTTGGAAGTATTCCTGCTGTTGCCTTGGGATCTGTTCCCGCAGGCGGATTGGCGCACCGGGGTGCCTGCAGGCTCGGTCAGCGACGCGGACGCGCACCGCGTGCTTTCCGAGCACGTCGCGCTATTTGCCCAGCGACAGGCGGCTCGCTACGTCTTCCTGCCGGCTGCGATCGCACCGCTCGGGGCCACGCTCGCGGGGTCCCGGGCACTCGAAGCCCGGATCCTGGCTGGCGCCCGCACTCTTGGGGCTCTGGAATTGCCACGGCACTGCTTCAGCTTGCCGGCATACTTCGAGTCCGGCAATCCCCTCGCCTCCCAAACGTTGAGCGAAGTGGCCGCGGGCATCATTCAAACCGCGCTGACTGCGCGGGCAGAGCCGAAAAAAGTCCTGGTCACGGATCTGGACAACACCCTCTGGCATGGGGTGATCGGCGAGGACGGGCTGGATGGCATCGCCTATGCGCCGGAGGGCGCCGGTTATCCGTTCTTTGCATTCCAATCCCTGCTCAAGAAATTGCGTAATGAGGGTACGGTCCTGGCGGCGGTGAGCCGCAACGACCGTGACCTCGCGGTGGGGCCCTTCATTCGGGCACAAATGGTGCTCGGCGAAGCCGATTTTGTCGCCATCGTGGCCAGCTACCATTCCAAATCCGCACAGATCGCCCAACTGGCGCAGGACTTGAATCTCGGCCTCGATTCCTTCGTCTTCATCGATGACAACCCCATCGAGCTCGAAGAGGTCGGGCGCGCGCTGCCGCAGGTCGAACGCATTTTATTCGACGGCAAACCGGCCGGATTGCCGGCACTGTTTGATCGCCTGGCGACCCTGTTCGGCAAGCCTGCAATCACGGCTGAGGATTCCCAGCGCACGGAGCTGTATCGTGCCCGGGTCAAGAGCTCCGTGCCCAGCACCGCCCAGGGCGCAGACTTGCGCGAGTTTCTCGAATCTCTGCGCATGACGTTGACGATCCGCGAGCGTACTGTCGGCGACCACCTGCGCTGTCTGCAATTGATCAACAAGACCAACCAGTTCAATTTCAACGGCCGGCGTTTTACCGAGGCCGAGCTCGAGGGCCTGTTGGTGGCGGGCGGTCACCTCATAGGCGCGACCCTGGATGATTGCAACGGAACCCACGGAGAAGTGATCGCCTGCCTCATAGATTCGCAAGGCACTATCGAGGCGTTCGTGATGTCGTGTCGTGTGTTTCAACGGCGTGCGGAATACGCCTTTGTTGCCTGGCTGGCCGCGCAGTCTTACGCACCGCGCCATTTTCGCTACGTCGCCACTGACCGCAATGAGCCGGTACGCCTGTTTCTCGAACGGCTGCAGCAGGGCACACCTGAAGAAATGGTCCCGTTCGAGGCAGCGCGCCTGGGCGCGGCATGCGCGGACGACCTGAGCTTGTTCCGCTTGGCCGGCGCATGATGTGCCCCTCATGCGCACACCGGGGCCGCTGCGATGTCACTAATGTTTCCAGGTGCTAAGCGCTTTGCGTTCACGGTATTCGACGATACGGATGTCGCTACTGTGGAGTCCATCCGTCCCGTCTATGAATTGCTCTATGAGCTGGGCTTCCTGACGACGAAGACGGTCTGGCCGCTTGGCTACGACGGGCCCAGCGCCTATGCGGGATCGAGCTCGCTGGAGGAAGAGGACTACCGCAACTATCTCCTGCTGCTGCAGTCGCGCGGCTTCGAGATTGCCTTTCACGGCGCGACCATGGAAACGTCGCTGCGCGCGGACACAGACAGGGCGTTGCAGCTGTTTCGGACCGTATTTGGCGGCGGACCCGCAGCGTACGCGGCGCACTCCCGCAATCGGGACAACCTGTATTGGGGGCGCCACCGCTTCCAGTTTCGCTTGTGGCGCACGTTGTACCAATTGCTCGCCGGACGCCGGGACCCGGAATATACCGGACACGTCGCCGGCTCCGACGCTTACTGGCTGGATCTGGCGCCCGAGCTGCGCTACATACGCAACTTCACGTTCGATGGTATCGACCTGGAGCGCGTCACACCGCACGTGCCCTATCGACTCGCGGCAATTCCCGAGGTACAGGGCTGGTTTCCGTCATGC